>DATLCC010000043.1:0-9090 GCA_035526585.1 Thermoplasmatota archaeon
GCGGTCCGCCGTGTACGTGGGTGACTTCGCGGCGCGGATCTTCGTCTTCTGCTCGTCCGTCAGCCGGATGCCGTTCTCGGTCTCGATCTTCTCGATCTCCCGCTCGGCCTTCCCCTGGTGGAAGGACACGAGGTTGTTCAGGGAGGCTTCGATGTTCTTGAGGCCGCGCTGCACGAACTCGTCCTTCACGTCCTTGAGGACGACCTGCTTTCCGTTGAGCGCAAAGACCTCGGCGATCGCGGCGCCCATCGCGCCGGCGCCGACGACACCCACTTTCTCGACGTAGACCATGGGGCGGTCACCCGACGGGGCGGCCATAAGCGCTTCGCCTCCCGGTCTTACGCGCGCGAGTGAAAGGCGCGTCCACGCGACTCGGCAGCAACGGGGCGAGCGTGACGCAGGCAAGGGGCGGGATGTCGCGGGGCGGGTAGCCTCGCCCCCGACGAGTGGGTCAAGGCGATGCGCGCCACGTACCACAGCCATCGTTCCCTCCTTCGTCCCAAAGTGGGGGCCCATGCAGCCGGTGAAGATCGCATCCTTGAGTCGACAAGGTCGAGCCGCGCGAACGCTTGTCGCTGCGACGGTCCTGGCCCTTCTCGTGGTCATGCCCAGCGCCACCCATGCGATCAGGGTCGACCTCGACCTGCGGGGCCCCTCGCACCCGGCATCGTCCGCCTCGTCGCCCTCCCAGCAGGGTGCCACGACCTCGGCGGCCGCCGTGAAGACCGCGGACCTGCGGTTGACGAAGAACGATACGGTGGACCCCGTGGTCGTGGGTTCGCAGTTCAGCTACGTGATCACCATCACGAACCTTGGCCCGGACAAGGCCAACGACCTCATCGTCACGGACGCCCTGCCCGCCGGTGTCTCCTTCGTGAGCGCGAGCGATTGCACCCACGCGAGCGGCACCGTCACGTGCGCGATCAAGGGCCTCAACAAGGACGCGGTCGCGACCCGGACCATCGTCGTCCAGGCCACTGCGGCCGGCAACAAGTCGAACACTGCGAACGTGACGGCGACCGAGTTTGACCCCAACACCGCGAACAACCGGGACACCGAGCTCACAAGCGTGGTCACGGCCGCTCCGACGGGCCTCACGTGCACGGAAGCGGCGGACGGCGTGCACCTTTCGTGGAGCGACGTCACGGGCGCGACGTCCTACAACGTGTATCGCGCGGCGGGCGTCGAGGGGAGCTTCGTCCTCTTGGCGAACACTCCCACGAACGCATATCTCGACTCTACGGCCGCGGTCGGCCAGGCATATCGCTATCACGTCACGGCCGTCTCTGGAGGCGGCGAGTCGGCGGCGAGCGGCGACTGCTTCGTCGCGAGCGTGCCCGTCTTCCCGTCGCTCTTCGCCGTCTCGGCAGCGCTCGTCGGGTCGGGCGTCGCGATCGGCCTCGTGCGGCGCGCGCGCCGCTGATCAGCCCGAGATGCGCGCGGGCGCGAGGCCGACCTGGAAGATCTCCACCTCGCCGTCGTCGAAGACGCGGTGGAGGTCGGGCGAGCGGGCGAACTTCGCGTACGCCTCGTCGCCGATCGGCTCGCGCAGCGGCCCGAACTCCTCGAAGCCGCGCGTCCTCGCGTCGTCGCGCAGCACGAACCAGTCGACGCTCGCGAGGTAGGGCACGAGGGGCTCCGTCTCGTTGCCATACCAGAGCACCTCGAGCACGCCCTGCCGCGGGTGGAACGCGAGGGTGTCGACGTAGCCGTAGCGGCGGAAGAGGACGCTCGACGCGTCGAGCGAGCCGTAGACGATCGCGTCCTTCGCGACGTGGCCGTCCATCCACTCGAAGGCGACGCGGTCCCCCTGCGAGTACGTCGGCGACGCCGTCATGACGAGGATCGGCGTGACGACGACCGACAGGGCGATCGCGCCGGCAAGGAGCGGTCGCGCGGCGCGGTGCTGGCTCGCGGCCCAGAGCGCGGCGAGCACGGCGAGCGGCGTGAGATAGATGACGGGGCGGCTCAGGAAGCTGACGCCGACCGCGCTCTGGAGGAGCCCGCTGAAGAGCATCGCGCCCACGGCCCACTGCGCGAACACCGCGCGCTCGGGTCCCACGCGTTGCCGGCGCAGCAGGCGCACGGTGGCGTGGATGGCGAGGATCGCGAGCGGCAGGAAGAGCGCGCCAAGCTGCGCGTAGAGGAGCGCGCTGCGCCAGCCTTCGCGGTTGAGATGCTCGTCGTAGTCGAGCCCCGTCTCGGCCTCGAAGCCGGGGAGCGTGGCGGTGTGGTGCGCCATCTCGAGCTGGCTCGTGAGGGCGCCGTTCAAGAGAAGCACGCTGCCCAGCGCCAGCGGGACGAGCGTCGCGACGAGCATCGGGACGATCGGACTCTCGTCCCCGCGAAACAGGCGCATCACGATCGCGGCGCCGAGGAACCCCGCGAAGAGGAGGATGACGAAGTACGAGACGGTGTAGTACCAGAAGGGGAGCAGGGCGAGCGGCACGAGCGAGTACGCGAGCGCGTGCTTATCGTCGGTGAGCGCGCGTCGAAGGAGGAAATGCAGCACGAGCGCGACCACGAGGATCGCGGCGGGCGGCATGAGCGTGCGCATGTCGAGCGTGAAGGGGGAGCTGCAGAGCGCGAGCGCGAAGGGCGCGACGTGCGCGAGGCGAGAGTCGCGCGGCAGGAGGAGGTCCGCGCCGGCGTAGACGAGGAGCATGACGGCGAGGCCGGCGAGCGGGAGCCGCGCCGCCTCCTCGGGCGCGAGCCCCGTGAGCGCGGAGACGCCCGCGAGGAGGGCGGGCTGGAGCGGGAGGCCGTTCCAGAAGTGCCACACCGTGCCGGCGTAGAGCGTCAGGCGTTCGAGGCCGGTCTGCTCGACGAAGGCGTCGATGGAGTCGCCGTACGTGTGGCTCTCGATGAGGTGGTGGTTCTGGAGGAGCCGCCCGCCTTCCAACGACTTCTCGGCGAGGAACGCGTGCGAGAAGAGCCATTCGTTGGACGCGTACGGATCGTCGTGCGTCCCGGCGCCGGTGAGCGCGGCGAGGAGGATCGCGCCGCTCGCGGCGAGCAGGAGCACGCGCGCCGCGGGGGGAAGCTCACGCATCAGGCGCCACCACCTGGAACGTCGCGTGCGTCTCGCGCCCCGCCCAGGTCGCGACCAGCGCATGCGCCCCCACGGCATCCGTCGGGAGCGGCACGACGATCGAGGCGGCCTCCCCAGGCGAAAGAGAAACGTCGCGTGCGTCCAGGGCGACGCCGTCCCAGGTGACCGAGAGCGTGTCCGTGACGGCGCGAGCCCCGGCCCGCGGCGACACCAGGACGGCCGCGGGCGCGCCCTGCGCCACCTGGAGCTCGAGCGGCCCACCCGCGTCCGAGGTCATCGCGAGCGACGCGGGCTCCTCGGTCGCGCTGCTCAAGGAGCGCGCTTCGACGACCGCGGCAAGGAGGAGCGCCAGCGCGCACATCGCAACGGTGACGCGCGTGGACGGGAGCGCGCCGCGGACGACGGGCTCCGTGGGCGTGGTGGGCTTGCGGAGCGCGATCGCGGCGAGGGCGAGCGTCAGCACGAGCCCGACGCCGGCGACGCGCGCGCTCGTGAGGCGCACCGTCTCGGACGCGACGAGCGTCAGGACGGGCAGAAGGCAGAGCCCCGCGGCGGCAGCGAGCGCATGGCGCTCGAGCGCGACGAGGCGGCCCCGCGGGTACGCGACGGCAAGGAGCGCGTATCCGGGCGCCCAGATGCCACCCAGGAGCGCGAGCGGGATCCGCCACGGGGCGGACGGGGCGAGGAGGAGCGTGAGGAAGAGCGCGCCGCTCGTGGCGAGCGCAGCGAGGAGGGCGGGGTCTTGGCGCGCCATCGCGCCCACCTCAGAAGAGTCGCTGCTCGTGTCCTTCCGCGGCCTGCTGCTCGTTCACGACGTGCTCGAAGTAGTGGTCGAGCGCCTCTTCGATGGCGTCGCTCATCTTCTTGTTGCGCAGGAGCTTCAGAGCGTGGAGCTTCAGATGATAGCTCACATCGATCTTGACGCGCAGCTCCTTGACGTCGCTTTCGCCCTGTCGCCGCGTCGCGGCGTCGAAGCCGATCGGGTCCGACAAAAGATCGTTCGCACCTTGCGCTCACCATCCAAAAGCGTTCTCGCGCATGCGCGGGAGGCGGGCAATGAAGCGGGCGGCCGCCTGGCCGCTTGGCTGCTGATGCCGGGATCGCCCCTCTTGAAGGGTTGTGCGCACAAGGCGAACGAACAAATAGCCCCCCTCGCAGAGCTTGCGGCCGCTCGCTTGGTGGAACGTCATGCCGTCTGCTTCCTCGTCCGCGACCCTGCATGCTCCTCGATCGACCCGCGCGCCCCTGGCGGCCCTCGGGTACGCGCTGATCCTCGTCCTTGCGACGGTGCCCACGGCGGCCGCCGCGGAGGGCGCGCTCCCCCCGCTGGGCATGAGCGTCGGGAGCATCGCCGGCCTTGAGGCTGCGGGCGCCGCGCCGCGCTACGGTTCCTACTGGGTGGGCGACTGGATGGCGAGCTCCGGCTGGGGCGGCTTCGACAGCGCGATGAAGGCCGCCAAGGCCGCGGGTGTGACGCCTGTCATCTACTGGTACTACTGGGGCGACAGCATCTCGCCGGACTGCGTCGAGAACGGCTGCGACGGGCGCACGCGCTCCGAGTGGCTCACCCTCACGGACCAGCTCGCGTCGCACGTGAAGAGCACGCTGGCTGGATCCGAGGCGCTGATCGTCCTCGAGAACGAGTTCAACAAGGGCGGGATCACCGGCGACAGCTACGCCTCGACGTTCGACGCGCGCCTCGAAGGCGTCGCGAAGACGCTGCACGCGGTCCCCGGCGTGAAGCTCATCCTCGGCTTTGGCAACTGGGGCGAGGCGAACTGGGTCAAGTTCCCGAAGTCCGCCGCGCAGTGCGAGTTCATCGGCTTCCAGATGATGCGCGCGTCCACGAAGGACAGCGAGGCGTCCTACCTCGGCGCGGCGGACCGCACCGTCGTCCTCACGAACTACATCGCCTCGAAGTTCAACAAGCCCAGCTTCCTCTACGACGTCGCGCTCTCCAGCTACCCCGACGACCACTGGGCGGACCTCCAGGCGAAGACGCTGGACGCGATCTTCGCGAACCTGCAGACGAGCGGCGCGACCGGCCTCCAGGGCGTCGTCTACCGCAGCCTCCAGGACCACTACATGTCCCCGGCGAACTACTACGGCTACGCGGAAAGCCACTGGGGCCTCCAGAAAGAGGATGGCACGGCGAAGCCCGCGTTCGCCGTGTGGTTGAAGTACGCCAAGGCGAGCGCCCCGGCGCCAACGCCGGCCCCGGCGACGCCGAACGTCCCCGGCTCCTTCGAGGCCGAGTCGATGACCGCCACGAAGGGCGGCCGCGTCGCCGACGCGAGCGCCTCCGGCGACGCGTACTGGAACCTGTGGGCGAACGGCACCCTCACCACGACGCTCGTGTCGGATGGCGCCAGCGCCGCCCGCATCACGATCCGCGCCTCCGGCCAGCCCGCAGGTGGCATCGCGCCGCACATGGACGTGCGTCTCAACGGCGCGATCCTGCGCGGCTTCGACGTCGCGAGCGGCTTCGCGAGCTACGCGGTCGACGTGACCATCCCGAACGGCAGCTCGACGCTCGCCATCGCCTTCACGAACGACCAGGTCGTGAGCGGCGTGGATCGCAACCTCCTCCTCGATGTCGCGACCGTGGGCGCTCAGCCCGTGAACGCGGCGCCCAACGCCGCCTTCGCGCACAGCGAGGACGCCCTCGCCGTCTCGGTGGACGCCTCGGCCTCCACGGATGCGGATGGCGACGCGCTCACGTACGCGTGGAGCTTTGGCGATGGGGCTTCCGCGACGGGCCGCACCGCGGCGCACGCGTACGCGGCCGCCGGCAGCTACGCCGTGCGCCTCACCGTGAGCGACGGCGCGGCCTCCGACGTCGCGAGCGCGACCGTGAGCGTCGTGCGCCCGAACACGGCGCCCGTCGCCCGCATGAGCGCGACCGTCACGGATCTGAGCGTCGCCGTGAGCGGCGCCGACTCGAGCGACGCCGATGGCGACGCGCTCACCTACGCGTGGAGCTTCGGCGACGGATCGTCTGCCACGGGCCGCACCGCATCGCACACGTACGCCGCCGCCGGCACGTACACGATCCGCATGACCGTGAGCGACGCCGAGGCGTCATCCTCCGCGTCGCAGACGGTCACCGCGATCCAGCCGAACCGGGCTCCGACCGCGGCGATCGCCGTCACGGGCTCGCTCGACTCGTACAGCTTCAGCGCGTCCGGCTCCAGCGACCCCGACGGCGACGCGCTCTCCTTCGGATGGGCGTTCGGGGACGGGAGCACCGCGACGGGCGCGAGCGTCTCGCACACGTACGCGACGGCGGGCTCGTACACGGTCACGCTCACCGCGAGCGACGGCCGCGGCGCATCCGACGGCGCGACGACGAGCGTGGCGGCGACGAAGCCGGCGCCCATCGCGTTCAACGCGAGCTTCGTGGGCCTCAAGGGCAACGCCTGGTGGGTCCAGACCGGCGTCACGGCGAACAAGGCGCTCTCGGGCGTCTGCGCCATCGTGAACGGCAGCGCGTGCAAGCCGCTCACGAACCAGACGTACGGCTGGTCCGCGTCCTTCGCGGTCGCGAACGGCACCCTCGTGAGCTTCCGCGCGACGGCGACGACGGGCGAGACCGTCACGTCGGGCAAGTACGTCTGGCCCAGCGCGACGCCGGTCGCGAACGCCACCGCGACCTTCACCCCCTACGACGGCAACACGAACTGGGTGCAGACGAAGGTCACCGCGTCCCAGACCGTGAAGAGCGTGTGCGCGACCCTCAACGGCGGCGCGTGCAAGGCCCTCACGTACCGCAGCTGGGGCGCGTGGGCCGCGGGCATGAGCGCCCCGACGGGAACGAAGGTCGTCTTCTTCGCGACGCTCGCCGACGGCAGCGTCGTGAAGAGCGCGACCTACACCTGGCCCGTGCGATAGAACGGCCCTTGCGCTGCGCAAGGGCCCCTCCGGCCCTCGCCCCAAAGGGCGGGGCCGGAGGATTCCATCTGCTTTGCACGTGAGTTACGTGCGGGGGGCCCGCCCCGATCCACCAAGCGAGCACTTTGTGGCGGCGGTCGGGCCTCCTTCCCTTCACAAAACCCGTCTCGTCGGGGTGGGTAGCTCGGTGCGCCTCTGCGGAGGAGCGCCTGAGTGCGCCTGAACACTCATTCGCACATGGGGTCCTTCCCGGCACATGGCAGCCGACGAGACCGGCAGGGTCAGCATCGAGCTTCTGTTGCGCGAGGACATCTACCGGAGCCTCCAGCGTCGCGGCGGAAACCTCTCGGACGTCATCAACGAAACACTTGCGAATGGTCTCAAGACGGACGGATCGATGTTCGGGTCCATTCCACCGACGTCCCATGAAGACGTGCGCGACCACTTGGACCGTGTGTGAGGCGACCACGCCGGACTCCCTTTCCGTCCTTACGGTCCTCTTGACCCCTGGCTGGGCGGGTCACGCAGAAACGCTTTAAGACCGCGGGCTGGCTCCCGCCGCATCCATGTCGCAGGATCCTCGCGAGAAGCGCATCCTCGATCCCGACGTGCCCTCCGGGGAACGTCCTCTCGAAAAGCCGCGCGACGCCCGTGAGGCGCGGCTTGTCGATGACCTGACCCGCGCACAGAAGGGAGGCCCCGAGAAATACAGGGAGAAGCTCGCGACCGAGAACAAGCTCTTCGTGCGCGAGCGGCTGAAGCTCTTCTTCCCCGAAGGGCTCGCGTTCGAGGATGGCGTCCTCGCGAACTGGCACAAGGTGGACGAGCTCGCCGCGGACGGCATGGTGACGGGCGCCGGCGACCTGGAGGGGCGCCGCGTGTTCGTCATCGCGAACGACTACACGATCAAGGCCGGCTCGATGGCCGAGAAGGGAGTCGAGAAGTTCCTGCGCACGCAGGAGCGCGCGCTGAAGACGCACACTCCCGTGCTCTACCTCATCGACTCCTCGGGCGGCCGCATCACGGACCAGAGCGGCTTCTTCGCGAACAGGCACGGCATCGGGCGCTACTTCTACAACCACTCCCTCCTCTCCGGCGTCGTCCCGCAGATCTGCGTCATGTATGGGCCCTGCGTCGCGGGTGCGGCCTACACGCCCGTCTTCTGCGACTTCGTCTTCATGGTCAGGAAGACCGGCAGCGCGATGGTCATCGCCTCGCCACGCATGGTCGAGATGGTGACCGGCGAGAAGATCAGCATGCAGGAGCTCGGCGGCCCCGACATGCACGCGCAGGAGAGCGGCTCGTGCGACGTCGTCGTCGAGGACGAGGAGGAGGCCGCCGTCATGGTGAAGCGCCTCATGAGCTACCTTCCCGCGAGCTGCATCGAGGCCCCCCCGCGCTATCAGCCGGGGCCTCCCGCGCGCGACCCCAAGGAGCTCATGGGCATCATCCCCGAGGACCCGAACAAGGCCTTCGACATGCACGGAGTCATCGACTGCCTCATCGACGAGGGAAGCTGGTTCGAGCTCAAGCCCGAGTATGCGCCCGAGCTCATCACCGGCCTCGCGCGCATCGAGGGCCAGGTCGTAGGCTTCGTCGCGAACAACTCCGCCCACAAGGCGGGAGCCATCTTCCCCGAATCGTCGGACAAGGCTGCCCACTTCATCTGGCGCTGCGACTCGTTCAACATCCCGCTCGTCTATCTCTCCGACACGCCCGGCTTCATGGTCGGCCCCGAGATGGAAAAGAAATCCATCCTCATGCGTGGACGGAAGTTCATCTACGCCACGAGCATGGCGACCGTTCCGAAGTTCTGCGTCGTCGTCCGCAAGGCGTATGGCGCCGGCATCTACGCCATGTGCGGGCCCGCCTTCGAGCCCGAGGCCACGCTCGCGCTCCCGGGCGCCGAGATCGCCATCATGGGCCCCGAAGCCGCGATCAACGCCGTCTACTCGAACAAGATCCTCGCGATCCCCGATGGCCCGGAGCGAAAGGCGTACGTCGACAAGCTGCGCGAGGACTACAAGCGAGACATTGACGTGCACGTGATGGCTGACGACCAGGTCGTCGACCATGTCGTGCCTCCGACGCAGCTTCGCGACGAGCTGTCGCGCCGGTTGCGCTTCTTCCAGAACAAGGACGAAGTG
>DATLCC010000044.1:0-40015 GCA_035526585.1 Thermoplasmatota archaeon
AGAAGTTGCCGCGCCCCGCTGCCGGGAGGAGGCGTTGTGGCAACTTCTGACCTTCACGTGTCGCTCGGAGAGGATAGTATTTCCTCTGACACATGTCGAACTGTACGCAAGAAGATCGAGTGAGGGGAAGGGGGGGGGGAGGTCGCGTGGAAAACGAAAGAAGTGATGATCGGTTCCGGATCAGAGATCGTCCGTCACGAACCGCGCGATGTCCGTTGGGAACGTCGCGACCTTGGCACCAGCGCGCTTGAACGCCTCCATCTTGGAGGCGGCCGTGCCCATGCCGCGGCTGACGATCGCACCCGCGTGGCCCATGCGCTTGCCTTCGGGCGCTGCGCGCCCCGCGATGTACGCATACACGGGCTTCTTCACGTTCTTCTTGACGTACGCGGCCGCTTCCTCTTCCGCGGTGCCGCCGATCTCGCCCACGAGGACGATGGCGTCGGTCTTGGGATCCGCGTTGAAGATCTCGAGCGCGTCGATGAAGTTCGTGCCGTTCACGGGGTCGCCGCCAAGGCCCAGCACGCCGCTCTGGCCCACACCCTGCTCGCTGAGGGCGTTCACGATCTCGTACGTGAGCGTGCCGCTGCGCGACGCGATGCCGACGCGGCCGGGCTTGAAGATCTTGTTCGGCAGAATGCCGATCTTGCACTTCTCGCCCGGGTTCGCCATGCCGGGGCAGTTCGGGCCGAGCACGCGCGCGCCCTTGAGCTTCGCGTACCAGACGAACTCCATCGCGTCGTGGAACGGGATGTGCTCGGTGATGACGACGACGTCCTTGATGCCGGCATCGACCGCCTCGAGCACCGCATCCTTCGCGAACTTCGCCGGCACGTAGACGACGCTCGCGTTCGCGCCCGTCTTCTCGACCGCGTCGAAGCAGCTCTCGAACACGGGCTTCCCGTGCACCTTCTCGCCGCTCTTCCCAGGCGTCACGCCGCCCACGACCTTCGTCCCGAACTCGAGCATCTTCTCCGTGTGGAACGTGCCCTGGTGGCCGGTGATGCCTTGGACGATGAGCTTCGTGTCCTTCCCGATAGGGAAGCCGACCGACGGCTTCGCGAGCTGGACGGCCATCCTAGCGTCGCCCCTTCTTGCCCGCAGGCTTGGTGGCGGGCTTCTTCGCAACGGCTCGTTTCGCGGCCTTCTTCGGCTTCACGCTGCGCGCCTTGGCGGCCTTGGCATTCTTGGCGCTCTTGGCGGAGGCGCGAGGCGCCGAACCGGCCTTCTTCAGCTTCTTTGCGACGTTCTTCACGGCCTTCACGGCGCGCTTCTGCGCCTTCTTCGCCGCGCGCTCCGGGCGCGCCTTCGCCATCGAGTCGGCGGCCTTGTTCACGGCCTCCGCGGCCTTGATCTCGAGCGTGCGCGTCGCGTCGGCGGCGGCGCCCTTGGCGGCCGCAGCGGCCTTCGCGAGCAGGTCTTCGGCAGCCTTCTTGATCGGGGATTCCATGTTCAGCGACCTCCCTTGGAGTTGGACTTGGCCTTCGCCTTCGGCTTGGGCTTGCCCTTGATAGCTTTCTTCACGGCGCGGACCACCTTGCTGGCGGTGGTGCGCTTTGCGCCTTTGGCCTTCTTGGCGCCCCTGGCGAGCAAGAGGTCAGGAACGTCCACTTTGTACGTGAGCGGCGGCAGGGGCTTGCCGGCGACGGCGAGCTTCTCGATCTCGACCGTGAGCTTCGCGGCCTCCTGCAGCGTGTTCGTGGAGTAGAGTCCGGCCTCCTTGACGATGGCGCGCGCCTCCTCCTCGTTCACGCCCTTGATGCGCGTGACGATGGGGAACTCGATCTTCTCCGAGTCGATGACCATCTTGAGGCCCTTCGCGACCGTGTCGCTCTTCGTGATGCCTCCGAAGAGGTTGAGGAGCATGACGGTCGGGTTGGCCTTCCGCATGAGGAGGACGCACTCGCGGACCTTCTCCGGGTTGTCCGTGCCGCCAAGGTCGAGGAAGATGCCCGGCTCGCCGCCGTAGTGCTTGATCGCGTCGAGCGTCGCCATCGTGAGCCCGGCGCCGTTCGCGATGATGCCGATCCGGCCATCGAGCTGGATGAACGCGATCCCCTTCTCCTGCGCCTCGCGCTCGAGGGGCGTCAGCTCTTCTTCGGCGGCGGGGAACTCGGTGTGGCGCCATTCGGCGTCGTCGTCGAGGATGACCTTCGCGTCGGCGGCGTAGACCTTGCCGTCGGGCGTCACGGCCATCGGATTGATCTCGAGGAGCTCGGCGTCCATCGTGTGATAGCCCGCGACGAGCTTGCGGACGATCTCGTTCACCTGCTTCTGGACCTCGGGCTTGAGCCCAGAGCCCTGGAAGAGCTTGCGCGTGTGGTACGCCTGCCAGCCGGTGATGTGGGAGACGTGGACGCGCTTGATCTTCTCGTCCGCGACGGCCTCGATCTCGACGCCGCCCTCTTCGCTGAAGAGGACCATCGGCGTGCGGCTGGATCGGTCCAGCAGGACCGAGCAATAGAGCTCCTTGGCGAAGTCGAGCTTCTGGACGAGGAAGACCTTCTCGACGGTGAGGCCCTTGATGTTCATGCCGAGGACCTGACGCGTCTTGGCCTTCGCCTGCTCCCAGTTGTCCGCGAACTGGATGCCGCCGGCCTTGCCGCGGCCGCCCACAAGGACCTGCGCCTTGACGACGAGCGGGTACACGAGCTGGTCCTTGACCTTCTCCAGCTCGTCCATGCTGGAGACGACGACGCCCTTGGGCGTCGGGATGCCGAGGCGCTCAAAGACCTGGCGCCCCTGGTATTCGTAGAGCTTCACCGCGAACTCCTCGTTCGCGCCAAACCCGGCGCCCCTTAAAAAGACGCCTGGGCCGAGGCTTAAGCCTCAGCCAGCCCGTCCACTCAGCCGGCGAAGGCCCGGTTCTTCTCGGCGCGCAGCACCGAGATCTCGAGCATGGATTGGTTGACCTCCTTCTGGAACTCCTTGCGCGCAAGCGCCAGGAGCTCGTCGTGGAACGCGATGCTCATCGCGTACTTGTTGCAGAGGAACTCGCCTTCCGCAGGCGCGAGGGCCTTCGTGCAGGCGTTGTCCTTCATGAACGCACAGTTGTCGCAGGATGCGAGCTTCATGGTTCCAGTCTCCCCAATGACGGGGTATCGTACGCCGCTCAGCGACGCACGACAGGACCCCATGCGCCGTCCGTCATACTTCATCTTTCGGTTCGTCCGGAGCGCATGAAGTCGGGTCGTTCCGCGGCGCCGCGTTGCGCTTCGTTCGAACGCGTTCCCTGGTTCGCGGCTTGAAGGGGGCGTCGTGGCGCACCCGCCGAGGTTAAGACTCAAGGGGAAGGGGCCGCTTGGCCTCGCCGTGGACTGCTTCGAGCTCCTTTGGCGCGACTGGCGCGAGGGCGAGCCCGCGGTCTTCCTCGACGGCGCCGCCGCGAGCGCGCCCGAAGCCGTGCGGCGCATGAGCTACCTCGCGCTGCGGCCCAGCGCCTCGCTCTGCGTGCGCGAGGCCGAGGCCTGGTGGCGCGAAGGAGCGGGCCCGTGGCGGCGGCGCGCGGGCGACCCGTGGGCGCTCCTGCGCGCGCTGCGAGGCCCCGCATCCGACGGCGCGCCCCTTGCGCCCTTCGTCGCGGGCCTCGCCTCCTACGACGCGGGCCGCCTCATCGAGCGCCTGCCTGGCGAGGCCCGGGACGACACGGCGCTCCCGTGGCTCCTCTTCCATCGCTTCGACGACGTCACGGCCAGGACGTTTCGGAGCGCTTCGCGGCTGGACGAAGACGAGGACGACGTCGAACGCGAGGGGAAGGCCCAAGGGGAGGGGCCCTCGCGCTCGACCCTCCCCTCGTCCTCCGTCGTCCGCATCGGCCCCATCGAGCCCCAGCTCTCGCAGAAGGAGTTCGAGGCGATGGTCGTGCGCGCGAAGGCCTACATCCGCGCGGGCGACGTGTTCCAGGTGAACCTCAGCCATCGCCTCGAGTGCGACGTCTCGGGCTCGCCGCTCGATCTCTACGCGCGCCTGCGCGCGGTGAATCCCGCGCCCTTCAGCGCGTTCTTCGCAAGCGGGCCGCTGCCGTGGGACCCCGAAGGATTCCACGTCTTGTCGTCCTCGCCTGAAAGGCTCTTCTCGCTTCGAGCGGGAAGGCTCGAAGCGCGCCCCATCGCCGGCACGCGCCGCCGCGACCCCGATCCCGCGCGCGATGCGGCGCTCAGGGTGGAGCTGCGGGCCGACGCGAAGGAGCAGGCGGAGCACGTCATGATGGTGGACCTTGCGAGGAACGATCTCGGGCGCGTCGCGCGCTTTGGCAGCGTGCGAGTGCCGGACCTTCTCACCGTGGAGACGTACCGCACGGTGCACCACCTCGTGAGCGTCGTGGACGCGCAGCTCGCGGACGGCAAGGACGCCATCGATGCCCTGCGCGCGATGTTCCCCGGCGGCACGATCACCGGCGCGCCCAAGGTGCGCGCGATGGAGGTGATCGAGGAGCTGGAGCCCGCGCGCCGTGGCATCTACACCGGCAGCCTCGGGTTCTTCGACGGCGCAGGCGACGCCGACTTCAACATCCTCATCCGCACCATCCTCGTGCAGAAGCGCCGCGCGCACCTGCAGGTGGGAGCCGGGATCGTCGAGGAGAGCGAGCCGCACAAGGAGTACGAGGAGACGCTCGCGAAGGCGAAGGGGCTCCTCCTCGCGCTCGGGCGGGACGCATGAGCGTCGTCTGGTTGAACGGCGCGCTCGTCGACGAGCAGGACGCGCGCATCAGCCCCTTCGACCGGGGCTTTCTCCTTGGGGACGCCGTCTTCGAGGCGCTCCGCGTCTACCGCGGGCGCCCGCACGCCCTGCCGCAACACCTCGCGCGCCTGCGCGCAAGCTGCGCAGAGACGCGCCTCCCATTCCCCGAGGGATTGGAGCGCGCGGTGGCCCAGGTCGTCGCCGCGAACGCGCTCCCCGAGTCGTCGCTTCGCATCACCGTGACGCGAGGGGCAGGCGGGCGCGGCACGAGCCCCGAAGGTGCGGGCCCCTCGACCGTGCTCGTGCACGTCGCGCCCATCCTGCACCGTCCCGAGATCTACGCGCGCGGGCTGCGCGTCGTCTCGGCAAAGCGCCGCCGGATCCCTCCCTCGTCCCTCCCCTCCACGATCAAGTCCACGAACTACCTCGTGCACGTGCTCGCGCGCATCGAAGCCGAAGAAGCGGGCGCCGACGACGCGCTCTTCGTCGACGACGAGCGCCAGGTCGTCGAGGCGACGCAGGCCAACGTGTTCGCCCTCCTGGGCGAGGAGCTCGTCACGCCCCCGCTCGCCTCCGGATGCCTGCCGGGCCAGACGCGCGCCGAGGTGCTGGCCCTCGCACCCGCGCTCGGGCTGAAGCCCATCGAGCGCGCGCTGCCGCTCTCCACCCTGCGCGACGCGCGCGAGGTGATGCTCACGGCGAGCGTGCTCGAGGTCGCGCCCGTCGTCTCGCTCGATGGCGCGCCCGTGGGCGGCGGCGCGCCCGGCCCCGTCGCGCGCCGGCTGCACGAGCTCTACCGGAAGCACGCGCTCTCCGAGTCCCCCTAGCGACAGCGACATGAAGGGGGAGCGCCAGAGCCTCGCGCGGGAATGCACATGGGACCAACGACACTCGAGCGGCGCTTCCAGCTCCCGCAGGACGCGCCCCCACGGCTCATCGAAGACATCCAGGCCTACAGCGCGCTCGTGGACCTGCAGGACCGCATGGTCCACAGCGCCCCCTGGTTCCAACGGCTGGCGTAGATCCCCTTGCGCCCCCCGCAGCGGACGCGGACGCCAAGGCGACCCGCGGAGTTCAAGCGCTCCAGCGTGCACTTCGGCGCATGCGCTTCCCGACCGATCGCCCTGTGGTCATCATCAACTACAAGGCGTACCCCGCGTGCGTCGGCAAGAACGCCGTCGCGTTCACGCACGCGCTGGAGCGCGCCGCCGAAGGGAAGCACGTGACCCTCGCCGTCGCGACGCAGGCGGCCGACATCCTGCGCGTGTCGCAGGCGGCGCGCATCGCCGTGCTCGCGGAGCACGTGGACAGCCTCGCGCCCGGCAACGGCACGGGCTCCACGCTCGTCGAGGCCGCAGCCGACGCGGGCGCCGTCGGAAGCCTCGTGAACCATGCGGAGAAGCGCCTGACACTCGCGGAGATCGGCGCCGTCGTGACCCGCCTGCGCGCCTCCGGCCTCGCGTCGGTCGTCTGCAGCGACACGGCGGCGACGACGCGCGGCGCAGCGGCGCTGCGTCCCGACTTCGTGGCCGTGGAGCCGCCCGAGCTCATCGGCGGCACCGTGAGCGTCACGAAGGCCGACCCCGGGATCGTGCGCGACTCGGTGAAGCTCGCGAAGGAGGTCGCCCCCGACGTGCGCGTCCTTTGTGGCGCGGGCGTGCAGACGGGCGAAGACCTCGCCGCCGCGCTGAAGCTCGGCGCGGACGGCGTGCTCCTCGCGAGCGCCGTCACGAAGGCGAAGGATCCGGGCGCAGCTCTTGCGCAACTGCTGACCGGACTTGCGTAATGTGTGACCAAACGGTTACGTGTATTTGTGCAGCGCAAAAGGGTAGCAAGCATCCGCGATGTCCGTGAAGGGCAATGCACACCCGCGGACGTCGCGGCGCCGCGGACCCGCGGAGGCTTGCCACACTCATCCGAGGCAACTCCTTCTAGCCGAATGTCGCGGCGTCAGGAGCGCGCCTTCGCCGCCCGTGGCACCACGTCGAGCACGTACTCCAGCGCACGTTCCGCCGCGCCGGCCCGCACCGCCTCGCGCGCGTCGGGGAAGTGCAGCTCGTGCACCTCGACACCTCCGGCGTGCGCGACGCCGATGTACACGCGCCCGAGCTCGCCGCCGGGGGGCACCTTCGGCCCCGCGAACCCCGTGATGGAGATCGCGATGTCCGTGCCCAGGAGCTCGCGCGCGCCCGTCGCCATCTGGCGCGCGGCCTCGGCCGTGACGCCGCCCTTCTCGGCGAGGAGCTTCCGATCGACATGGAGGATCGCGGCCTTCACCTCGTCCTGATAGCAGATGACGCCGCCCTGGAACACGTCGGATGCGCCCGAAGGCGTCGTGAGCCGCGCGCCGAAGAGGCCGCCCGTGCAGCTCTCGGCGCAGGCGAGGGTGAGCTTCTCGCGGCGCAACGCTTCGAGGACCCGCTCTTCCAGGCTCATCTTGGCCGCCGGAACACGGACACAAGCTTATAGCCGGCGGGCATATGGGCGCGCATGTCCAAGAGGACGCTGCAGGTCGCCCTCGACGTGTACAACCTCCACCGCGCGCTTGAGATCGGGCGCGAGGCCGTCGCCGGCGGCGCGGACTGGGTCGAAGCGGGCACGCCGCTCATCAAGAGCGAGGGGCTCAACGCCGTGCGCGAGCTCAAGAAGGCGTTCCCCGACAAGGCGATCGTCGCCGACATGAAGATCATGGACACGGGCGGCATGGAGACCGAGATGGCGATCAAGGCGGGCGCGTCCGTCGTCACCGTGCTTGGCGCCTCCGACGACGGCACGATCCGCGAGGCGGTCGAAGCCGCACGCAAGTACGGCGGCCGCGTCATGGTGGACCTCATCGCCGTGGCCGACAAGCCGAGGCGCGCGAAGGAGGCCGAGGCGATGGGCGCGCACCTCATCGGCCTTCACGTCGGGATCGACGAGCAGATGAAAGGCATGTCCCCCACGGACATGGTGAAAGCGGTCCGCGCATCGACCTCGCTGCCGATCGCGGTCGCCGGAGGTCTGACGTCCGAGACCCTCGCCGGGCTCATCACCGCCGGCGCGGACATCCTCATCGTGGGCGGCGCGATCACGAAGGCGCAGGACGCGACCGCGGCGACGCAGGCGATGCGCACCGCGATCGATCACGTGAAGGTCGTCGAGACCGCGGGCATGAAGAAGTTCTCGGCTTCTGATATCAGGAAGGCGTTCGAGATCGCCTCGACACCCAACGTCAGCGATGCCATGCACCGCGAGGGCTGCATGACCGGGATCCTCCCGGTGCAGCAGGGCGCGAAGGCGTTCGGTCCTGCCCTCACCGTCCATGCCATGGACGGGGACTGGGCGAAGCCCGTGGAGGCGATCGACGAGTGCGAGCCCGGCACGATGCTCGTCATCCGCGTCGACGGGACCACCAAGGCGGTCTGGGGCGAACTTGCCTCGCACACGAGCAAACGGCTCGGTCTCGCCGGTGTCGTCATCGACGGCGCGATCCGAGACGTGGATGAGATCCGCCGGATCGGCTTCCCAGCTTGGGCGCGGGTCGTGAGGCCCAACGCCGGCGATCCCAAGGGGTTCGGCGAGGTCGGAACCGAGATCGAGGCGGGTGGCCAACGAGTGCGCGTCGGTGATTGGGTCGTGGCGGACGACAACGGCGTCGTTGTCATCCCGGGCGACAAAGCGCACGAGATAGCAAATCGCGCTGTGGACGTCAAGGAGCAGGAGGATCGCTTACGGGCCGAGATCGAGCGCGGGTCATCCCTGTCCAAGGTCCTGAAGCTCAAGAAGTGGGAGAAGATCGTCGGGTGAGTTGTCGGTCGCTACTGCCCCACGAAACTACGAAGGACACGAAGCCGCCGCTTCGTGGGCTTCGTGCTCTCCCTTGGTCCCGTCGCGGGCCGCGCGCTTACCTGCGCCGTCGTCCCGCGAGCACGAGCGCCGCGCCCGCCGCGGCGACCACGAGCGCGACGCCCGGGCCCGGGATCGGGCCTTGCGGCTCGACCGCGGCCGAGGCCGTGGGCGGCGGGACGACGCTTGGCGCGCCCGTGGGGAGGACGACGGTCGGGACGACGTCGCCCGTCGGAGGCGCAGGGCTCGGGGTCGCCGGCTCCGGCGTGGCGGTCGGCTGGGTGGGCGACGTCGGAGACGGCGTCGGCGTCGCGGGCGTCGGGCTAGGCGTAGGCGGCGCTGGAAGGGCAGGGTTGCCGCAGCGCGCGGGGTCCGCGAAGAGCACGTCCGCCAACGCGGCGGCGGTGCTTTCGTTGCCGCGCGTGAACGTACCCGCACGCACGACGTTTCCCACCGCGTCGCGCGACGCGTTCCCGAACGACGTCGAGACGCCCGCGAGGGCGGCGGGGTCGCGCATCTCGGCAGTGTCGATGGCGCCGTCCCCGTCGGCGTCCGTCCACAGGCGCAGCGCGCCCCATGCGGGGTCGCTCGCCGTGAGGCGCCCGTCCCCGTTCGCGTCCAGCACGGCCGCGAGCGCCGGCGCATCGACCACGCCTGTGGGATCGCCATCGGCGGTGCGCACGAGGAGGCCGCCGCGCGCGAGCGTCGTCCCGGCCAACGGCTCTCCCACGGCCGAGAGGAGCGTCGTCCCCGCCGAGGCGAGCGCGGTCGCGTCCAGCGCAAGGAGCGCGTCGTCGGTGTCGGCCATCGTCCACCGGAGGGTCGCGTTCGCGGCGCCCAGCAGCCTGGTCCTGGTCGAGCCGTTGAGCGCGAGGCCGTCGCCATCGACGTCGAGGACGATCGCGTCCGCGGTCGCGGTGCACCGCTCCGGTAGCGCGACCTCGCGCACGCCTCCTGGGACGATGGTGACGTTCGCGACGAACGTCTCGAATCGCCCCGGCAGGCGCAGGTAGACCTCGTGCGCGCCAGGCGCCGCGAGCACGGTCGTGTTGGCGACGCTCGCCTCGAACGCGGTGGCGCCGGCGACGCCGCCTGCGCGCACGACGCCCCAGCGCGCCGAGGCGGGCGCGTCGGTCGCGCCCGTGATGCGCACCGCGCCGGCGGCGTCCACCGTCGCGTTGCTCGCGCCGACGGCGACGCCCGCGCGCAGAAGGTGGCGCTCGTTCCCTTCCATCGCGTAGACGTCGTAGCTCGCTGCGAAGAGGCGCGTCGTGCCGTTCGACGCAAGCGTCGCGAGCGGCTGGGCGGGATCCGCGCCGGCGCCCACCACGACGATGGACGTGGGCCACGGCGTCCCGCTCGGGAGCGCGAAGCGCACCTCGTGGCCGAGGCTCGTGCGCGCAGCGGCGGTCGTCGTGCGTGCGAGCGCCGCGTTCGTCCGGAGCACCGCGCCGACGACCGAGGCCTCGTCCATCGCGCTCGTGCGCTCCGCGGTCGTCGCCGTGTCGTCCTCGCGGTCCGCGACGAGCGCCTCGTCCGTGGGTGCGTCCATCTCCAACGTGTCCAGGATCCCGAGGTGAAGATCGATCGCGCGGTCGATCGGGTCGGCGAGGTCGTCGAGCGCGTCGCCCGCGTCGTCGAGCGCGTCCTCCACGTCGTCGGGCGTCGAGTCGAGGAGCGGGTCCAAGACCTCGAGCACCTCGGTGAGGTAGTCGTCCTGGACGTCCAGGATCTGCGCGCGCATCGTCTCGACGGCGAAGAGCGTGTCGAGAAGATCCGTGTCGCTGGGCCCATCCGGTGATCCGAGCGCGGGCTCGCTCTGCGGCACCGTCGGCGGGACGCCAGGGATGCGGCAGAGCGCGCGCACGGACCCGTCCTCCGCGGCGAGCGCGCGCAGCTCCGCTCCGAGGGCGTCGAGCGCGCGCTTCGAGGAGGCCGCACCCGCGCGCTCGTCCAGCACGCCGAGGATGGCCCCGCGCGCGTCCTCCGCGGCATCGAGGAGGTCGGCGAGCTGGTCCTCCTTGTCGTCGGGGTCGATGACGGACTCCGCGTCGTCCTGCGAGAGACCGTAGAGCTGGTCGAAGGTCGCAAAGAACGCTGCCTGCGCACCGTCGTCGTTGAGGTTGCCGTCGTCGATCGCATCGAGCGTGTCGGCGATCACGTCGGCGAGCTTGCTTCCGCCGCCGGTGAGCGCGTCGGAGACCGCGTCGGTGAGGTCGTCGACGGGGCCGCCGCCGTCCACGAGCTCCTCCGCGAGGTCGTCGCGCTCGGCCTTCGCGGCGGAAAGCTGCGCGTTCGTCGCGTTGTACTCGGCGCGCGCCGCCACGATGCGCGCGTCCACGCGCGCGAGGTAGGCCGCGGCGGGGCCGCAGTCGGCGCCGGCCGTCACGTGGCTCGCGGCCGCGGAGGGAAGGAGGAGGAGAAGGGCGAGCGCGGCGACGCCAAGGCGCATGGCGGCGCCACCGCGCGCCCGCGGAAATCCCTTCCGTCCCGTGTCGGCCATCCAACCCCCGCTGCAGAGGGCGCGCGGGATGGGCCCGGGCGCAGGGCCGGGGCTCTGCAACAAACGCTAAGCGAACCTCCGGGCGCTCGCCGCCCGTGCATCGCGCGTCGCTTCTCGTCGTTCTCCTCCTCGCCGGCTGCGCCACGCCCGCGCCGGCGGGCGATGCGCCCGTGGCCCCGACGCCGGCGGCAGGCGGAACGTGGAGCTGGAGCGAGCGGGCCGAGGCGCCGATGATCCTCGCGGAGACGGCCGTCGCGAGCGAGGGGCCCATCTTCTACGTCGTCGGAGGCTGGACCGAGGCGGGGGGCGGCTCGCCGCTCGTGGTCGCGTACGACGCGAGGAACGACACGTGGGCGCGGCTGCCGCCCTATCCTCTCCCGATCCATCACGCGCAGGCCGCCGCGATCGAGGGCACGCTCTACGTCTTCGGGGGGGCCGTCACGCAAGCGCTCCTGCCCGGAACGCTGGCGGGCGTCGGACCTGCGGGCTGGCCGATCACGGCGGTCTCCTTCAAGCTCGCGCCCGGCGCCCCCGCGTGGGAGCCGATCGCCTCGCTTCCCATCGCCCGTGGCCTCGGCGGCGCCGCCGTCGTCGACGGGCTCGTCCATCTCGTCGGGGGCGTCACGATGGGTGGGAGCTACCTCGCGCCGGTCGACGTGTACGACCCCGTGGCCGACGCCTACGCCGCGGGCCCCCCTCTTCCGGCGCCGCGCGACCATCTCAGCGTCGTCGCGCTCGACGGGAAGGTGTACGCGCTCGCGGGCCGCTCGAACGCGAATGGCACATGGGACGACATGGAGACGAGCGAGGCGCTTGATATCACGAACGGGACGTGGAACGCGCTCGCCCCGGCGCCGCTTGGTCGCGGCGGGCAAGGCGCGGGCGTCATCCAAGGGGGCCGCATCGTGCTCGCGGGCGGAGAGCAGGCGGAAGGCTCCTTCAGCGTGTACGCCGAGGTCGACGCCTACGACCCCGCGACGGACAGCTGGAGCGCGCTCCCCGCCCTGCCCGTGGCGCGCCACGGCATGGCCGCGGCGTCGTGGGATGGGCGCTTCTTCGTCATGGGCGGGGCGACCCCCACGACGATCCTGTCATCGACCCTGACGCTGGCACCGCAACAAGAGTGAAGTATCGGTCCGCAGGCTGGACCGTATGCGCCGGGCGCTCGCCACGGTCCTGCTCGTCCTTCTTGCCGCGGGTTGCCTCTCGTCGGCGCCCGGGGCGGTGCTCCAAGGCTCCGACCGCGTGCCGGCCGCGGAGTGGACGCAGGATCTCACGGAGCCCATCTACGACGGCGTCGTCTCGACGCTCGCGCGCGTGACGAGCGAAGACGGCAGGTCGCTCTCGCTCACGGTCCACCTCCCCGAGGGGCTTCCCGAAGGCGAGCGGATCCCGACGCTCCTCCAGATCACGCCCTACCAACCGCTCTCGGCGCGCAAGTCGACCCCGCAGGGGACCGACGGGCCCGATCCGGGATGGCTGGAGTACGTGCTGCGCGGCGCGGCGTACGTCGAGGCGGACGCGCGCGGCACGGGCGGCAGCGACGGGTGCCTCGACTTCGGGGGCAAGGCCGACCGCGCGGACGCCGCGGCCTTCGTCGCGTGGATCCACGAGCAGCCGTGGTCCGACGGCCGCGTCGTCACGGACGGCGTGAGCCACCCCGGGATGGGGAGCGTCGTCGCGCACGCCGCCGTGCCCGACCTCACCGCCGCGCTCGCGCACGCGCCCGTCGTCGACTACTACATGGACGAGTGGTACCAGGGAGCGAAGTTCGAGAACCAGCTCAACGGCGAAGCCTACCAGGCGATCGAGCTCGCACCCTCCGCGTACCTGGATCCGCAGGCGCTCCTCGCGCAGGCCGCGCCGTGCACGGGGAAGACCGTGCTCGACTTCGAGCAGCCCGATGGCACGCACGGCGCGCTCTGGGACGAGCGCGACCTCGCCCGCTTCGCGCGCGCGCGATGGGACGCGGCCGCAGACGCGTCGAGCGCGCGCGACGCGCAGACGAAGCGCGTGCCGATCCTCCTCACGAACGGCTTCATCGACCAGAACGTGCACCCGGACCACGTGCAGGCGTACTGGGACGCCCTCCCCGTCGACTACCCGAAGTGGGTCATCTGGGGCTGGTGGTACCATGGGTACCCCGACATGGACGGACACCCCGCGAAGGAGTTCGACGACGTGCGCCACCGCTGGCTCGATGCGACGCTCTTCAACCTCTCCAACGGATTGTGGGCCGAGCCGCGCGTCCTTGTCGAGGACAGCACCGGCGTCTGGCACGAGGGGAACGCCTGGCCCCTCGAGCCCAGCGAGGTCGTCCGCCTGCGCGCGAGCGGCGAAGGCGACCTCGTGGACGGGCCCGCGACAGAGGGTTCCGCCACCTACGTGGACAGGCTGAGCGTGACGCGCGGCTCGTGGACCGACGCGCACGTCGCGTTCCGCACGGAGCCTCTGGACGCCGCGCGCCTCGTGAACGGCGCGCCACGCGTGCACCTCGTCGCGTCGAGCGACCAGACCGAGACGAAGTGGGTCGTGTACCTGCTCGACGAGTCGCCCGACGGCTCGTGGGAGCGCATCACGCACGGCTACGCCGACAGCCACACGTACGAAGGCGAGGACGATTGGAAGGACATGCAGCCTGGCACCTCGTACGCGTGGGACATCCACACGCTGCCGACGGCCGTCGTCGTCCCGGCGGGACACCGGATCACGCTCCTTGTCGCGAGCCAGGACTCGGACCAGGCGTTCCCTCCGCAGACCGAGAACCCGTGCTGGGACGACCACCGCGGCGGCTGCTACGACCCGAGCGGCATCCGGCCCGCCGTCACCGCCGGCCGCGCGACGAACACGGTCCTTGCGGGCGAGGACGGGACGTACGTCGAGCTCGCGTGGGTCGACCCGACCCTCACGCAGAAGGCGGGCTGATCCTTCGATGCGGCTCGCGCTCGCGATCACCCTCGCCCTCCTCGTGGCAGGTTGCACCCTGGGCCCACGGCGCGACGAGCGCCCATACTATGCGCAGGTCCTCGGCGACGACGAGTTCACGGACCTTGTCGTGGAGATCGACCACGCCCCCGGGCGCGAGCCCAGCCAGCTCGCGCGCGAGCATCTGCTGGAGGAGTTGCGGAACGTCACCGCCAAGACGCGCATCAGCATCCGCATCGACGCGTCGCTCAAGGACGAGCCCTCGCATCGGTGGACGTCCGAGCAGCTCGTCGCGCTGGAGGCGAGCGTGCGCTCGACCGAGCACGCCGCTCCGGTCGCGGTGCTCCACGTGCTGTACCCGGCGGGAGAATACACGAAGGACGGCGTCGCCGGCGTCACGGTGAGCGGAACGCAGATCGGGCCGGTGACGGTCTTCCTCGACACGCTCCAGAAGCTGCAGTCCCCCGCCGGTCCTCTTCCGCTCCCCGCGCAGGCGCGCGACGAGGTCGAACGCGCGACGCTCCTGCACGAAGCGGGGCACGCGATGGGGCTCGTGAACAACGGGCTCCCGATGGTCGCACCCCACGAGGACCGCGAGAACCCAGGCCACAGCACGAACCGACAGAGCGTCATGTGGTGGCAGGTGGAGACGCTCGGCGGCATCCGCAACGCGCTGCTGCACGACGGAAGCGTCCCGATCTACTTCGACGCCGACGATCGCGCGGACATGCGGGCCGTCGGTGGTCGTTGAGGCTCTGCGCGTTCCTGCTCAGGGCGCCGATGCTCAGCCGAACACGCCTTCGTACACAAGCCGGTGGAACCAGTGCGGCCCCCGCTCGGCGCCCGGCGCGAACCGGCCCCGCGGCGCGAAGCCCGACCGCACGCCGCGCGCGACCTGCGTCAGCGCGTCGACGTCCTCGTCGTCGACCTCCTGCATCATCCACACCTCGTCGCGCCGCGCGTACTTGGCCGCGTCGCTCACGAGGTGGTACCAATGGAAGAGCGTGCGCTGCGGCCTGCCCGGCACAGGCATGTAGAGGTTGATCGACAGGCCCCACGGGTAGAAGTTCAGCGTGAGGTTCGGGAAGACGAGCCACCACAAGGCGAAGACGCGCTTCCCAGGGGTCTCGAAGCGAGCGTCGAGGATCCCCGGCTCGAAGCCGTGCGCGGGATCCTTGGCGTAGGCCCACTGGAGCGAAGCGAGGCCATGGAGCTCGGTGCGATAGCTCGCGAGGTCCACCGCGTCCGCGAGGCCGCCCGGCTTCTTGTGGATGTAGGGGATGTGCAGCTGGTCCATGTAGTTCCACGCGTGCTGCTTCCAGTTCCCGTCGAGCTCGCGCACCTCGCCCGCAAGCGGGGCGCGCCGCATCGCGCTGATATCGATCCTACCGATCGACGCGCGCACCGGCGCGAGGACCGCGTCGAGCGCGTGCGCGGGGCGGCCCAGCGTCGCGAAGAGGAGGTCGCCCCACTCGGCGGCGCCCAGCTCCGCGAGGTCGTCCGCGGGCGTCGGGAACCCGTCCACCTGCTCGAAGCCGGGCTGATGGACGAAGTTGCCAAGGCAATCGAACTCGCGCCCGTGCTGCGGGCACCGGACGGTGCGCTCGCGGCCGGGACCGGGGACGAGCGTGTGCCACGCATGCGTGCAGACGTTGGGGAAGAGATGCAGCCCGCCGTCCCAGTCGCGCTGCAGGAAGAACGGACGATCCACGAGGCTCACCGGCGCGCGTGCGCCGCGCGTGCGCACCATCTCCGCGAGCGAGCGCGGGTCGTCGCGCTGATCCATCGTGGCCCGCAAGGGGATGAGGGACCAGTGCCTCGCGAACGTCGTGGCGAGCTCGCGATCGAGGAACGCGGGATCGGTGAACGCCGCGGCGGGCAACGCGTGCGCGCGCTCGACGGCCGGATCGACGAAGAAGGCCTTGTCGTCCATTCACGAGCCCCAGCCGGGGATCGCGGCGGCCTGCTTCACCCACGCCGTCATCTGAGCCTGGTCCAGGTCCGCGAGGCTCGGGACGTTGATGCTGCGCATGTCCTTCCCCTCGCCTTCCGGAGGCACGGGCTTCAGGTGCGCGCCCATGAAGAAGTTGACCTTCGCGTACGACTTGAACGAGCCGAACGCCATGAACCAGCCGCGCCCTTCCAGGCCATACATGGGCGTGCTCCACTTGATCGCGCGCCGCACGCCCGGCACGTTCTTCGCGACGATCTCGTCGATCGCCTCGCCGATGGCGCGATGCGCGGGCGGGATCTTCGCCAGGTACGCGCGGACCGGCGCTTCGCCATCGGCCTTCTTGAGACCCGTGATGCGACCGCCGCCGACCACGGCCGCGCTCTTCTTCGCACTCGTCTTCGCGGTCTTCTTGGCGCTCTTCGTTCCCGTCGCCTTCCGGGTCGCCTTCTTCGCCGCCACGCGGTGGGAGCGGTGAGGCGGCGTATGAGGGGTTCGCTCAGCGCAGCGAGAGCAGCTCGCGCGGGGACGATGCGGCCGGGGGGCGCTCGCCCGTGATGAGCGTCGGCCTCGCGTCCCCCGCGAGGCCAGCGACCTGGATGTACGCGATGTCGTGGTGCACGTACCAGCGCGTCACGTTCGCGCCCTCGTGCAGGAGCATCTTGTCCTCGAAGCCGTCACCCACGATGCGCATCTCGTACGCTCCCCCATGCGACTCCCACCGGATGTCCTCGCGGAGGACCCGCTCGCGGATCTCGTAGCAGAAGCGGAAGTCCTGGAAGCCCACCATGTGGACCTCGGAGAAGAGGTCGCCGCCATGGTGGAACTCCACCGTGTAATCGTAGCGCATCCGCTCGAAGGGCGGGCAATCGTCGTGATCGGCCGCCACGAGCCCGACGGCGGGCAGGAGCGCGCCCGCAGCGAGGACGAGGAGCCACAGTCTCCTAGCCAACGCGTCGCATGGTGGCGGGCAGCGGCGACTATCCTCCGGTGTCACCCGGGGTGGTGGGAAGCTGCGGCGGGGAGCCGGCGACGCAAGGCGCGCTCTGCCGCGCCGCGCCGTCCATACGCATCCGGCAGGAGCTCGCGCCCTGATGCTCCGACTCCGACCAGACGACGGAGACGCCCTGGCGCCCCAGCTGCGCCCCCGCGCCCAGCTCGCGATGGCCCTCCGAGCCGCCGTCCGCATCCTCGCGGTAACAGTCGCTGTAGAGGCTGACGTACGTGTTCCTCAGCGGGCCGACGATGAGCGTCGCGTCGTGCGCCTCGGAATAGGAAGGGCCGCCCGCATCGCACGAGCCCGCCCCCTGGCGAGTGCTGCCGATGCTCGTGCAGATGGCCTCGCCGCAGGGCTGCGCCGCGAGCGCCGATGGCGCCAACGTCCACGCGACGAGGAGCGCGAGGACGATGGTACGGACGCGCACGTGACGAAGCCTCCGCCATGACCAACGGGGGCGAGGCTCATGACGGCTCTCGTGAGCGTCTATGCACGTTGGATCGTGTATGGATCGAGCAGCCGTGACCAGCTCGCTTCCTTGCGCGCGTACTCCTGGGGGCAGCGCTGCGCGCGCTCGTGGGGCAGGTATCCCCCGTCCACGATGGCCGACCAGCCCACGGGGTCGCTCCCGTACACCGTGCACAAGATGGTGTAGAAGCGCTGCGAGTTCAACGAATGCTCGTCCGCGAACTTCGCATCCGAATAGCTCCCGTCGTCCGTGAGGATCCAGAAGATCGCCGCCGAGACCGCAGCGTCCGCCGCGTCCGCGTGGATCAAGAGGAGCGACGCCAGGTCGTCCACCGCGTCCTCCTCGCGACCCGTCGCGGGCAGATCCAGCGCGTCGATGAGCGCGTGCCCCGTCTCGTGGAACATGACGAAGAGCCACACGCTGCCGATGCCAAGCTGCGTCTCCTCCCGGGAGAGCGACGGATCCTGCATGACGGACGAGATCTGGTCGAGGAGCTCCCAGCAGAGCACGATCGCCCGGTCATCGGGCGAGTAGTACGCGTTCTCCACGCCGCACTCGGTATGCACGATGCGCAGATCCTCCGGCAGCACGAGGTACGCATCCAGGCTCGCGACCCACGCTGCGAGATCCGGGTCGTCGCGCAGCGCGTCGTCATACGCTTGATATCTCGGGTCGACGGAGGTCGGCCACGTGAGGCGCAAGTGCCCGACGTCGCGCGGATCCGACCCCTCGGAGGGCGCAGGCGGCTCGGGGAAGGACGGCGCCACGCCGCCGCCCGACTCCAGCGGCACGAGCTCCACGCACCCGGCCGACACGACGAGCGCGAGAGCGAGGACGGTGAGGGCGCCGGAAGGCATCGTGGCTCGGCATCCTTGCCCGGAGGGGGATGAAGGGTGTGGCCGGGATGTCGGGGGGTCGGGCCGGCCTCGGGTCCGAAGCCGGGAAGGTCCACCCGTGGCCACACCCGAGGCGGATCCCCCCTTCGACCGCGAGCTTCCGCTCGCGCAACAAAGGATGAAAGAAGAGACGGACGACCCGCGAGAGTCGCGACGAGCTTACCCGGCGTAGTATTCCGCGGGGTACGGCTCGGGCTTCATGCCCTTGCGCTGGCGGATCTCCGCGGTGGTCTTCTCGAGCAGTTCGCGGGGAACGGGCTCGAAGCCGAGGTTCTCCGTGCTCCACAGGACGCGGCCGGACGCGGCCGAGCGGATGGCGGCCGCGAAGCCGAACATCGCGCTCACGGGCGCCTTGCACTGGATGATCGCCATGTCGCCTTCGTTCGTCATGTCCTCGATGACGCTGCGGCGCTGCTGCATCTCACGCGTCGCGGAGCCCATCACGTCCTGCGGGACGTTGATGAACACCTTCTGCATGGGCTCGAGGAGCGTCGTGCCGGCCACGGTCATGGCGCCGTAGATGGCGTTGCGCACGGCGGGGATGACCTGCGCGGGGCCGCGGTGGACGGCGTCCTCGTGGAGCTTCGCGTCGTGGAGGACGAAGAGGACGCCCTGCACCGGCTCGCCCGCGCGGGGGCCCTTCTTCATGGTCTCCTTGAACGAGTCGAGGACGAGTTCCTTCGTCTCCTGGAGGCCCTGGATACCCTTGGTCACGTCGACCATGAGGTTCGTGCCGACGACGGCGAAGAGGCCACGCGCGAAGTCGCGGTCCCATCCCATCTCGACGAGCATGGGCGTGAGCGCCTTCGCGTCCTTGACCTTGCCCTGCGAGTTGATGATCTTGCCTTCCTTGATCGCCTCGACGAACGAGGTGGGGAGGGGTTCCGCCGTGAGGTAGAACTTGTTGTGCTTGTTGGGCGACTTGCCTTCGAAGGGTTGCGGGTTCTTGCCGGAGACGCACTCGCGGTACACGACGATCGGCGGCGAGGTCTTGATCTCGACGCCGTGCTCGTTGCGGATGCGGTATTCGGTGATCTCGAGGTGGAGCTCACCCATGCCGCTCATGAGGTTCTCGCCCGTCTCCTGGTTGATCTGGACCTCGATCGAGGGGTCCGCCTTGGCGACGGTGCGGAGGACCTCGACGAGCTTCGGGAGGTCCTTCGTGTTCTTCGCCTCGACGGCGACCGTGACGACGGGCTCGGAGACGTGCTTGATGGACTCGAAGGGGTCCATGTTCTCGACCGTGGAGACGGTCGAGCCGGCCATCGCTTCGCGGATGCCCTGGACGGCGGCGATGTTGCCGGCGACCACCATGTCGATCGGGATGCGGTCCGCGCCGACCATGAGGCCCACCTGCTGCGTGCGGCCCTTGCCGGGCATGCCGATCACGTAGACCTCCTGGCCCTTCTCGACCTTGCCGGAGAAGAGGCGACCGAAGGCGATCTCGCCCGCGTGCGGGTCGATGATGATCTTCGTGATCATCATCGCGAGGGGGCCCTTCTCGTCGCAGTTGACCATGGCCTTGCCGACCTCGCTCTCGAGATCGCCCTTCCAGATGTTGGGCACGCGGTACTTCTGCGCGACGTGCGGGGGAGGGTGGTGGCGGATCGAGGCGTCGAGGAGCACCTTCGCGAGGGGCGCCTTCTTCGCGAGCGCCTTCACCTCGCCCTTCTCGACGAGCTCGTAGATCTCCTTGAACCCCTTGATCCCGTGCTTCTGCATGTACGGGACGCTGATGGCCCAGTTGTGGTAGGCCGAGCCCATGATGACGGAGCCGTTCTCGGGACGGACGGCCCAGGTGTCCTTGAACTGCTCAGGGACCATCTTCGCGATGAGCTGGTTCACCTGCGTGATGATCTTCACGAAGCGCTGCTGCATCTGCTCGGGCGTGAGCTTGAGCTCGTTGATCAGGCGGTCCGTCTTGTTGATGAAAAGGACGGGCTTCACGCGCTCGCGAAGCGCCTGACGCACGACGGTCTCCGTCTGGGGCATGGGGCCTTCGACGGCGCACACGACGACGAGGCAGCCGTCGACGGCGCGCATGGCGCGCGTGACGTCGCCGCCGAAGTCGACGTGGCCGGGCGTGTCGATGAGGTTGATGAGGTATTCCTGGCCCTCGAAGTCGTGGACCATCGAGGCCGAGGCGGCGTTGATGGTGATGCCGCGGGCGCTCTCCTGCTCGTCGAAGTCGAGGAGGCGCTGCTTGCCGGCGAGGTCCTCGGACATCATGCCGGCGCCGGCGATCAGGTTGTCGGAAAGGGTCGTCTTCCCGTGGTCGATGTGGGCCGCGATGTCGATGTTCCGGATGAACTGCGGCTGATGCATGATCGTCCGCGCTTTGGCGATGTTGTCTTCCTTTCGGCCCATGGGACGCCCTCGGGGAACTAAAGGCGGCGAGCCTTCATCGGTTATAAATAGGTTCGCGGGGCGCCCGGCGCGCTCCGGAGGGCGCCTTGCGCGTGGCGCCGGGCGCAGCCGTTCGTCGCAACGACCCGGAAAAGGGAAGCACCCCAGGGCGCTCGTCGCGGCCGATGCGCGCTCCCCCCGCGCTGCTCGCCGCCCTCCTGCTCGCAGGCTGCGTCCAGCCCACCCTCGCGCCCGCCGCCCTCGCCCCCGCGCCCACGGAGCTCGACACGGGGCGCTTCGTCGCGGCGCACGCCGCGGGCGGCGCGCCGGTCGCGGTCGACCCACGCGTCGTCCCCCGGTTCATCGCGGAGACGTTGCCGCACGCGGGCGGCGAGCCCACGCTGGGCGTGACCTCGGAGGGCGTCCTTTTCCTCGTCGCCGACGCGAAGGTGCTCCGCAGCGTGGACGGCGCCGCCTCGTGGGAGGTCGTGAGCACGCCCCTCTCGGCGCCGCCGGCGACGCTGGATCCGTTCCTCTACGTGGACCCGGCGACGGATCGCGTCTACAGCGACCAGCTCTACGTCGGCTGCAGCTGGCTCTCGTGGTCGGACGATCGCGGCGACACGTGGACGACGAACCCGGTCGCCTGCGGCCTCCCGGCGAACGACCACCAGAAGCTCGTCGCGGCCGCGAAGCGCGCGAACGTGCTCACGCCGGCCTTCGCGACCGGGCGCGTCCTCTACTACGCCTACAACGCGATCGTCGGCGGCACGAGCCGCGTCGCCATGAGCTACGACGGCGGGCGCACGTTCCCCGTGTCGAGCGTGAGCTGGCCGGGAGGCTCGTGCAGCACGGGGCTCCACGGCGATCTCGTCGCCGATGAGGACGGCGTCGTCTACCTGCCGAAGCGCGACTGCGAAGGCTTCGTCCTCCTGCGCTCGATGGACTCGGGGCTCACCTGGACGTCGACGCCGGTGGGGCGGGACGCGGGCGGCACGCTCTGCCGCAAGGACGCCGACCTCGCGCTCGACGACGAGGGCACCCTCTACGGCGTCTGGACGGGCGGCGACAACCACGTGTACCTGCAGACCTCGCAGGATCGGGGCGACACGTGGCGCGAGCGCAGCCTCGACGCCTCGCCCCCCGGCGTCGCGATGGCGACGATGCCGGCGGTGGTCGCGGGCTCCGGTGGGAGGGCCGCGATCGCCTGGCTTGGCACCGACGACGCGAGCGCCCGCGGCCCGGACGAGGTGCGCGAGGACGCGCGCTGGCATCTCTACGTCACCACGACGCTCGACGCCCTCTCCGACGTGCCGACCTTCGTCACGGTGCAGGTGACCGACGACCCCGTCCAGGTCGGGCCCATCGACACGAACAGCGAATGCGACGCGCCCGGCGGCTCGCGCAACCTCCTAGACTTCATCGACGCGAAGCTTGCGCCAGACGGTCGCGTCCTCGTGAGCTACACCGACGGCTGCGTCGATGCATGCGTCGACTCTCTCGCGATGGAGGACAGCCGCAGCGCGCGCGTCGGTTTCGCGCAGATCGCGAGCGGGCCCAGCCTGCGCGCCGAGCTTCCGGCGATCGCGGCGCCGCTTGCCGGCCCGTCACGCTGATCCCGAGCCGGCCGGAGGCGTCCACGACAGCGACGGATCACATCATCCGCGCGCCATGGCGATAGAACGACGTCGGCGGCTCCTCGCGCGGGTGATCCTGCTTCCACGCGATATAGCGCGCCCGCATCGCCTTGTGCCGTGCGTCGGAGGCGCTTAGCGGCGCGTGCGGAAGCTCGAGGAGCGCGCGCTCGATGCGCCACACGTGGCGGCGATCCCAGCGCCAGTCGGGCTTTCCTTGCTCGGATCGCAGGTCGTAGAGCGCCCATCCCGTGACGCGGCCGGTCGTGTCGACGAAGGGATCCAGGTAGCTCTGCGCGAGCGCGCGCACGGAGGCGTACACGGGCTTGCGCCCCATGAGCGCCGGGTAGCGCGACTTGCCCACCGCGCCCCACTTGCCCCCGCGCTGATAGCAGAACACCACGTGATCCAGCTGGTCCGTGGATTCGAGATCGAGGAGAAGCGGCGGGAAGCCGTGGTGCTCCAGCAGGAACGCGGCCGCGAGCGCGCCTTCAAGGCAGTGCGCGGCCTTGTGCGCGAGCACGCCGCGGAAGGAGCGCATGCTCTTCTTCGCGTGGTTGTACGCGACCTCGTCGCGAAGCCACGCCTGCACCTGGGCGGGCGTGCGGAGGCGTCGGATCAACCGGCGCTCCGTCGCGGTCAGCACAGCGGAGCACACGCTCATGCTCACAAAAAGGAATGGAAAAGAAAAGCGCCAGCACCGCAGCGCCGGCTTCCACGAAGTCGGCTCAGCGAGCCGACTTCGCGACATGGTCGTGCGTCCCGCTTCGCGGGACCGGCGCTTCGCGCCTCGCACGTCCACTGTCGCGAAGATCGCGCGCAGATCTGCGGATCAGCGCGCGCTCTTCGCGACGCGTTCGAGTTCCTCTTTCTTGGCGACGGCCGAGCTGTTCATGTCGTTCTTCGCGGCCTTCAGGATCTCGTCCGCGAGGCACTGCGCGATCGAGTTCTTCGACTTGTGCGACGCGCCGACCGCGCCCGCCGCGATGCGGCGGATCGACTGGTCAAGGCGGCGGGTCGGAGCGACGTCGACGGCCTTCGGGACCGAGATGCCGCCATAGCGCAGGCGGGTGACCTCTTCGCGGGGCGCGGCGTTCTCGATCGCCATCACGAGCTGCTGGATCGGGTTCTGCTTCGAGCGCGTCTGCACGATCTCGAACGCTTCACGCACGGCGCGGAACGCCGAGTTCTTCTTGCCCGTGTACACTTCCGTGCGCATCATCTCGTTGATGAGGCGCTCGACGATGTTCATCTTGTGCTTGGCGAACGGCTTGTTGCCGTGGCGCGCGCCCGTGTGGGGCACAAGGATGGGCTGGAGGTTGATGTAGCGCACGAGGCCGGGGTCGCGGACCGTGACCTCCTTGAAGTCGTACTTCTCGAAGAGAAGGGGCGCGGGCCCCTCCCACTTGCGCTGGACCATCGCGTGCGCGATGATGGGCGTCTCGGCGCCCTTCGGCTCGGCTTCTGCTTCCTGTTCGATCTTCTCTTCCGCCATGGTTCTCACCGCATCGGCTTTTCCTTGCGGCCGCGGACGAGCTCGTCGAGCGAGACGCCGTTGACCTGGATGACCTTGAAACGAACACCGGGAATGTCACCGTACGAACGGCCCATGCGGCCACCGATGCCTTCGATGAGCACTTCGTCGTGCTCGTCGATGAAATTGATAGCGCCGTCGCCCACCGCGAACGCGGTGACCTGGCGGCCGTTCTTGATGAGCTGGATCTTGACGCACTTGCGGATCGCCGAGTTCGGCTGCTTCGCTTCGATGCCGACCTTCTCGATGACGATGCCGCGCGCCTGCGGGACACCCTCGAGCGGGTCAGCCTTTTCCTTCAGACGCAGGGTGCGCTTCTTGTAGTAGCGGTCGGACCACCGGAACGCCTGACGGTCGTTCTGGAGCTTCCGGGCCGCGAAGAGTCCACGTGCCAATGAGCTTCCTCGGCGCCGGCGAGCACGCATGCGCTATATGAGGATTCCCCGGCCGGGGTTCAAGTGCGTGGCCGCCGCATATAAATGAGGCTGACCTGATGGTCAGCCATGACGAGGATCCGCCGCCGCCCGCGCGCCGGCCAGCGCGACGCGCTCCTCGATGCCGCCTTCGCGACGCTCGCGCGCACCGGGGACACGCGCCCGGAGGACGTCGCGCGCGAGGCCGGCGCGAGCAAGGCGCTGATCTTCCACCACTTCCGCAACCTGCAGGGCCTGCACGACGCGATGGTCGAGCGCGTGCTCCGCGAGACGCAGGCGGGCCTCGACGCCCTCGCGGCGGAGGCGCCCGGCCCGCGCGACCGGCTCGCGGCGCTGGCCCGCGCGCTCCTGGGCGAGCCGCCCGAGCCGCCCGCACAAGCGCGCCGCGTGATGCGCTTCTGGTTTGCGGACGACGAACGAGGCCGTCTTCGAGACGGCCTCGTGAGCGACTTCGTCGAGAAGACGCTGCGCGAGCTTCGCGCCCGCGTCGATGCGCGCGTCGTCGCGTCGCTCCTTCTTGCGCGCTGGCATGGCGCGACCGCCGTGTATGCGAACGGCGGTGCGATCGACTTCGACGCGGAGGCGGAGCGCGCGCTGGCCGAGCTGGACGGCCTCTTCTAGACCAACCTTGATGCTGCGCGGTGTGCCCTGCCCGGGCATGCGTATCCTGGCGCTTCTCGCGCTCCTCCTCGCGGCGGGCTGCATCACCCCGTCGATGGAGACGCCGTCGGCCGTCCTCGACCCCGCGACGATCTGGCCCGCCGTCCAGGCGGCGGTCGCGGAGCTTCCCTGCGACACCGACGGCAGCGTCGGCGTCCTTGCCGCCGACCCGCTCGCGCTCGACCCCGGCGACGGGAACGGAGAGCTCGCGCTCGCCACGAGCTTCGATGGCACGCGCACGATCGCGGCCGTCGCGCGCTATCACCGCGGCGGCGTCGACCTCGTCGACGTGACCGACCCGCTGCACCCGCGCCAGCTCTCGTCCTGGGAGCCCGAGAAGGATGGCATGCGCGCGCTGGACGTCAAGTTCAGCAGCGACAACGCGACGCTTGTGATCGGCAGCGACCTCTCGATCCGCCTGCTGGATGTGCGGGACCCGAGCGCGCCCAGGCTCGAAAGCGAGCTCAAGCTCTCCCGCACGCAGGCGCATATGGTGGTCGTGTTTCCCATCAGTAAGCAAGATTACGTTGCCGCCCTCAAGGGCGAAGGCCATGACCTCGAGATCTTCACGCTGGCAGGCGAACCCGGCGCGCGCACGCTGGAGCTCGCGTCGACGCTCACCCTCACGCACGCGGGCGAGCCCACCGGCCAGGATCTTCTCACGAGCCACGATGCGTGGTTCACGATCGATCCGCTCCTCCAGAAGCCGGTCCTCTACGTCGCGAGCTCGTGGGACGGCGTCGCCGTGGTCGACGTGAGCGACCCGACAAGGCCCGCCATCCTTGGCAAGATCCCGAACCTCGATCCGTATCAGGGGTACACGCACACCGTGCAGGCCTTCGTGCGCGACGGCACACGCTACGTGGTCGCCGTCCAGGAGGTGGGCGCGAACGCGCTCAAGGTCTGGGACGCGACGGACTTCGCCACGCCGCGCCTCGTCGCCTTCTGGCACGTGCAGAACCCTACCTCCATGCAGCACAACCTGAACCTGGTGGGAGAGCGCGCGTACGTCGCGCACTACGGCGAGGGGCTCTTCGTCTTCGACCTCTCGAAGGTAGGCGGCATGCTGCCGCAGCGCATCGAGCCCGCGGCGCACCAGGCGAGCGGCGAAGGCGGCACGTGGGACGTCGTCGTGCGCGACGGCGTGCTCTACACGAGCGAGATCGGGGAAGGACTCCGGGTCCTCGGAGACGGCTGTCTCACGCCAGGCGACGGGGCGATGTCGAGCACGGGTTGAGCGACGACCTCATGGCGTGACGATCACGTACGCGCAGTGGTCGCCCGCGCTCACCGCGGCGCCCATGACCTCCGCCGTGCGCACGAGGACGCGCGCGCCCTCGCTGGCGCAGCCGTCGTCGATGCCGTGATCGACCGAGGGGTCCGCGAGCGCGACAGGCGAGAACGTCACGGCGAGGAAGATCGCGACGAGGAGAAGGGCGCGCATGCGGCTCGTTACCCGCGGGTCCGGTGATAAGGGCTCGTGAGTCAAGGGGGGTTGAAGCTTCCCGAGAAGCCGCTCTCACGAAGGGTGCGCGCGCACGATCCCGAGGATCTCCTCGCCATACGCCTCGACCTTCTTGGGCCCCATGCCTTTGATCGCGCGAAGCGCCTCCGGCGTCGCGGGCCGCGCCTCCGCGATCGCCGCGAGCACGCTGTCGTGCGCGACGACGTACGCGGGGACGCCCGCGGACGCGGCCTTCGCGCGGCGCCAGTCCTTGAGCGCGGCGAACAGCCCCTCCGACGCGGCGTCCCCCAGGCGGGACCCGGGTGGGTCCCGGGTGGGTCCAGGATTTTCCTCGGATCTTCTCGGCGTTCCAGATCCGCCCAGGCGGGTCCCGCCTGGGTGGACGGGGAGTACCGGGCCTTCCCCGGCCGCCCGCGCCAACCGCAGCGCCACTCCTCCGCTGGGCAGCGCTTCGCGCGCGATGTAGCCCGCGCGTTCGAGGCGCGCGATGAGCGCTTTCACTTTCGAGGCGCTGCGGAAGCCGAGCGCGCCGGCGCCAGGCTTGCCGTCCGTCCAGGGCGGCGCGAGGGGGTCGCCGCGGAGCATGTAGACGAGGTTCTGTTCGCCTAGGCCGCGGACGCTCCCAAGCGCGTCGAGCACCGCGCGCGCATCGGTCTCCTCGTCGCCCACCTGCGCGGCCTCGTGGCGGATCCGCAGGCATGTGTCGCAGTTCCCGCACTCGAGCGGGATATCATCCTCCCCGAAGTGCTTGCGCAGGAAGGCGTGTCGGCAGGTGGAGGTCCGCACGTACGCCATCATGTCGTCGCCGCGCTTCGAGGCGCGCTCGGCGTACGCGGCAAGCACGTTCTCCGCCTGCTCGGGGCGTCCCTTCACGAAGAGGAGGATCGCGCGCGCTCCTGGCCGGTACGGGTCGCCCTTCGCGAGGATGGTGGACTCGACCGCCTCGGGCGCGACGCCAAGCCGCGCGGCCGCGTCGAAGAGCGTGACCGTCTCCCGATGCCAGTCGAGATGCCGCGGCGCGTCCGGAAGGCGCTCGATCGCATCGGCCTCCTGCAGGACGGAGAGCGCGACACGGCATTTCACGTCGTCCGCGTCCAGCGCGTCGAGCTGCTCTGGATCGACGATCGAGTAGCGGTCTTCGCCAAGTCCCGCGACGATGAGCGCCCACACCTTCTCGAGGAGGGCGAGCGAGGGCAGGTCCAGCTTCGCGCGGCTCCTGAGCTGTCCGCCATCCGCGCCCGTCGCGAGCGCGACGCAGCGCGCGGCCTGCCCATCGCGCCCCGCGCGCCCTGCCTCCTGCCAGTAGTTCTCGAGCGACGCGCTCGGGTCGTGGTGGAAGACGAAGCGGATGTCGCCCTTGTCGACGCCCATTCCGAATGCGACCGTTGAGATCAGGACTTCGATATCGTTCCGCATGAACGCGTCCTGGATCAGGCCGCGATCGGGCAGGCCCGCGTGGTACGCTTCGGCGCGGATGCCGGCGGTCTTGAGCGCTGCGGCGAGCTGCTCGGTCTTCACGCGCGAGCTACAGTAGACGATGCCCGGGTGCGGCGTCTCGCGGCAGAGCTGCAGCAGGTGCGCGAGCTTCTCGTCGGCGTCCTTGGCGAGGATGGCCTCGAGGCGCAGGTTCGGGCGGTGGATGCTCGTGCGCACGACGTGCATCGGGCCGAGCCGTTCGAGGATGTCCTCCGTCACCCGCGGAGGCGCGGTCGCGGTGAAGGCGACGAGCTGCGGGCCGCCAAGCGCGCGGCGCAGCGCGGAGAGCGAGAGGTAGTCCGGACGGAAATCGGGTCCCCACGTGCTCACGCAGTGCGCTTCGTCGACGACGAGCCGCTCGACGCCGGCCGCGCGCAGCGCCTGGAGGAGCGGGACGCTGCGCAGGCGCTCGGGCGCGGCGTACACGAGGCGGTAGCGGTTGCGGGCGATCTCGGCGATGCGCTCGCGTGCCTCGCGCGCGTCGAGCTCGCCCGTGACGCTCGTGGCCGCGGCGCGCATGGGTGGCGGGAGCGCGTCGAGTTGGTCCTTCATGAGCGCGACGAGCGGGCTCACGACGAGCGTGGCGCGCTTCCCGAGGACGCCGGGAAGCTGATAGCAGAGGCTCTTGCCTCCGCCCGTGGGAAGGATGGCCAGGACGTCCTCGCCCCGCAGGATGCGCGCGAGCGTCTCGGCCTGGCCTGCGCGAAGCGTGGGGAAACCGAAGTGGCGCCGCGCGAGGGCTTCCGCCTGGGCGAGCTCGTCGGGCGCCGGCCCCGTCACGGGCGCGCCACGACGCCCCTCCACATCAGGATGTCGTGTCGCGCCAGCAAAGCGGTGACAGCGCAGAAGAGTAGGATCGGAGGCGGGCGGGATCTCCGCTGGTCTGCGTCGCTGCGCTTCGCCGCTCTCAGTGCGTCGAGCCGGAGCTCGCGATCGCCGAGTAGCCCCCCGGCGGCGGAGCATGGTAGAACGCGGTCGCGTACGCGGTGAACGGCTGCTGCACGATCGCGCCGAAGTCGACGCCGGCCTCCTCGTCGGTGAAGCCGCCCGCGGGGCTTGCCGTGACGACGAGCGCGTCGCCTCGGCCCACGAGGCGCGCGGGGATCACGACGCGCAGCGGCGAGGCGCCTTCGGAGGTCCCGACGGGGATGCGCTCCTCGCCTGCGCTCGCCCACACGTCGACGTGGAGGCTGCTTGCGGCCTGGGTGCGCGGCTCCCAGGCGAGCTCGACGACGACGCTGTCGAGACCGTTCGCGCTCGCGAGCGGGAAGTCGACGCTCGGCCGGTCGTTCGGGTCGCTTTCGCCGCACTCGGTCGTGTTGCGCGACTCGCCCTGCACGAGGAGGATCGTGCATGCGAGGTAGCCTTCGCCTTCCTGGACCTCGTTGTACGGCACGATGTGGACGATGGGGGCGAGCTGGAAGGAGAGCGAGGAGGTCTGCGCGCTGAGGATGCTGGCACGCATCGCGCCGTTCTGGTGGTCGCTCGCCATGGCGAGCACGACGTATTCGCCGGGCAGGAGCTCCAGCGTGAACGAGCCCGCCGCGTCCGTGAGCGCGCTCGCGTTCGTGCCTTCGACGGTGACGTTCGCTCCCGCGATGGGCGTGAGCGCCAGGTCGGTCACGGTGCCCGCGAGCGTGCCAGGCGCGATGGCGTGCTCTTCGACGGCGCCGTCGGGCTTCGCGCATCCTGCGAGGACGAGGACGAAGACGAGGGCGAGGGCGAGGGGAGGGCGAGGACCAGGGCGAGGACGGCGAGGACGAGGGCTGAGCACGAGGCGGACCCTCTCCCGTGGCCCTCCCCTCGCCTTCGTCCCGGTCCTCGTCCTCATCGGGCGCATGCGGACCTCAGGCGCGCCGCCGAGCGATCGCGATCGCCGCGACGGCGACGAGCACGAGCGCGAGCCCGGGGCCGGGCACCTTGCCGGGCGCGCTCGTGTCGCTCGTGCCCGCGGCCTTCGCCTGCTCTTCGGCCGCGGTGCGGCCCGCGAGCTCGTCCGTGACGACCGGCGTCTGGGCGAACACGATGTCCCAGCCCAGCATGTTCCGCAGGAGCTGGTTGCCGGTGTACGTCGTCGAGTACGAGTCGAGGCCGTAGAAGACGAACTCGCCGGGCACGGGGTCGGGGAGGAGCGCTCCGAGGAAGCTGACCTTGCCGCTGCCCACGGTGGCGGTCCCGTAGTTCACCCAGTCGGCGTTGGGGGCGGCGCCCTGGCCTTCGCCCACGACGCCCACCACTTCGCCGGTGAAGTCGGCGGCGTCCACGTACCAGTTGGGGCTGGAGAGCGTGTCGATGCCGAATCCGAGGGGCACGGGCTCGTACGTCTCGCGCGCGAGGCCGCGGATCCCCTGCGCGAGCGCGTGCTCGCGGTCGACGAAGTTCGTGGAGCCGGCGTAGCCCATGTAGACGTCGACGCTGCCTTCGCTGGCGAGGCCGAGGTCGGGGAGCATCTTCAGCGCCTCGTCGGTGAGGACGAGGTTGCCACCCTTCTCGACCCAGCTCTTGATGGTGGCCTTCGCGGCCGTGTCGTTCTCGATCGAGCGGTAGGCGGAGCCCGCGATGACGAGGTTCGAGTACGTGGTGAGCTTGCCCTTGACGTCGCCGGGCTTCACGGCGTCCACGAGGCCGGGCGCGTCGCCCGCCTTCGCGTACGGCGTGAGGTCGGCGAGATAATCGTTGGGCGCGGCTCGGAAGACGCGACCGCCCGTGTCCCAGACGTCGTCGAGCGGGTTCTCGGCCGCCCATCCGACGGCCTTCATCTGGCCGGCGTTCGTGACGAGCGTCGGGTTGTCGAGGAAGGCCGTCTTCGTGGCCTTCACGTCGACCGAGGTCTGGATGTCCTGGTTCGCCGCGTCCATGAAGGCGCGCACGATCTCGCGGACGATCTCGACGTGGTACGCGTTCATGCGCGCCGCGAGGCCGGGATAGTAGTTGTCGAACGTGATGTGGTTGTAGGAGAGCTCGAAGTCCACGCCGGCGGCGTTCAGGCCATGGTCCTGCGCGTACCAGTCGCTCGTGAAGCCCGAGTCCGTGTAGCCGATCGTGTCCCACACGGTGCCCCAGTCGTTGAACTCGCCGCCCCACGCGCCGCCCGCGCTGTTGGGGAGCGACTGCCATTCCGCGAAGAAGGCGTCGCCGTTGAGGCGCTCCTTCACGAGCTCGGCGAGCTGCGTGTTCGCCATCATCTCGCGCTGGTCCTGGCGGCCTGCGGGGAGCATCGTGAGCACGTAGTGGCCCTTCGAGTCGCTCGCCGCGTTCTGGAAGCACGTCGGGTCGAGGCCGCTCGGGTCGGGCGGCACGCCGAAGAGCCCGCCGCAGAAGGGGTTCACGCCGCCGTCGGCGGGGTTCAGCATGCCGTGGATGTCCGAGGCGTACTTCACGTGCGTCTCGTTCTTGAGGTACGCCACGAGGCCGATCGCCTCGGGCTGGCTCATGGGCTCGTAGCGCTCCTGCGACCAGCCGATCGTGGGCCACTGGCGATTCACGTCCTTGCCGTTGCCGTTCACGCGGACGAAGTTCTGCGTCTCGAGGCCGGGCGTGCCGGGCTTGCAGCTGGGCGTGAGGCTCGTGTAGCAGGCGTCGTTCGTGCGGTACTGCGCCTCCTCGTGGATCCAGCCGTCCGGGTTCGGGAAGACGAAGAGGAGCTCCATGTAGTCGAGGTAGTCGTTCATCTCGGGGTGGTCGGCGACGTAGCCCGTGTTGCGCACGAGGTCCTCGATCACGCGGAGGCCTCCTTCGCGGCCGCCCTTCTCGTTGCCGTGGATGGAGAGCTGGAAGACGATGCGGATCTTGTCGCTCGTCGGCAACGCGGACTCGTAGTTCGAGACGCGCACGACGAACACGTCGAACGTATCGTGGCCGCCCGTGGCGACGTCCCAGCCGACGCTCTGGCCGACGACGTCGAGCTTCATGCGGGTCGGGTTCTCCTGCAGCAGGAGGTCCAGGCCGCATCGCGCTTCGTCGTAGCCCACGAAGTCGTTGGACTGCATGGCCTCGGGGAACACGCGCCCCTGCATCGCGTCGGACGTGTCGCAGAAGAGGCCGGGGGTCGGGAGCGCCGCCGCCGGGTGGGCTCCGAAGGTGGCGGCGACCAGGATGAGTCCGAAGAAGAGAGCGCGCATGGGCTGAGCCTCATGCCGAGCGACCCCTCCGGGCTTTATGAAGCTTCTAGTAGACGCGGTGACCGCGGCACCACCCAGCTCGCGGGATCGGGATCGGGGTCGGGATGGGCGAAGGACGTCCGACGAAGCGGCGCCCTGTCCGAACCTCCACCCCGTCCCGGACCTGGGCCAGAGGTCGTTGGTCAGCGCCGCAGCCGTCGCCGGATGGCGTTCGTCGCGAGCAGCGCGGGGAAGCGCAGGATCGCTCCGGCCAGGAGCACCGTGCACAGCATCGCGGTGCTGACGATGAACCGGTTCGAGAGGGTGAGCGCGACCGGGTTGAGGACGGCAGCGTCCGCGTCGCGGCCAAGCGTGAGCACGTTGGCGCCGCGCAGGTCGTTCGCGAGCGCGACGTCCGGGCTCGCCTCCTCGAAGGTGAACCCCTCCGGGAGAGTGACCTTCACGTCCAGGTTCCAGCCCCTCGGGGCCTGGAGGTCGAGCACCTGGCGGATGCCCAGGAGGCCGAACGCGCTCCGGTCGTATGCGGCCGCCGCGTCCGCCACCTCCGCGTCGCGCTCCTTCTCCCGCGCGCTCTTCTTGTTCTGGATCGCCTTCTCCACGATCGAGAGCATGCTCGTGCGCTCGAGGTATTGCACGTCGATCGTCGCGACCAGGGTCAGCGGCGGCTCGGTCGGGTCGTTGGGCCCTGCGAGGCCGGAGGGCGACGCGGGCGGCGGCTGGATGCCGGTCTCGAGCGAATCCTGCGGCGACACGTTCGACCACTGGAGCTCGGTGTTCATCACGGTGACGTTGGGGATGCTGTGGCGGAGGTAGTCCGCGACGCGCGTCTCCTGCTCCTCCTGGAACGCCGCGAGCGCCGCGCCCGCGAAGCTCGCGCGGACCGCGTCCGCGGGGATGAACGCCTGGTCCGCGCCCAGCGCGGACGTCGCGTTCCCGAGCCCAGGCACGAGATCCTCTGCGGCGCCCTGGATGCGCGACGCGGCGATGACCCGGATGTCGACGCGCGCCTGGATGCGCGCCGCGGCGCTGAACTTGCCGCCGCCGAAGATGACGTTCACGGTGTCGAGGTCGACGTCGCGGAACTGCATGTCGATCGAGACGTCCACGTCCTCGTTCGTGAGGCTCGGCCCGAGCGTCGCCTCCATCGTCGCGGTCGCGTTGCGCTTCGCGTCCTCCAGGAGCGAGTCGAGGGGCGTCGGAGGAAGCTGCCCGGTGGCCACGGGCGCGGTGAGGGCGAGCAAGAGCGCGAGCACGCTCGCCGTGACCACAGTCACGGCGGCGCCGCGCCGATGCGCGGCGAGCGCGAGGGACGTCCCGCGCCCTCGCCCCAGGCCCTTCCCTAGCCCGAGTCCGAGCCCCAGCCCGTCGGAAGCTACCACCGCGGCGTCCTCCCGCTCGCGAAGAAGACCATCCACACGGCGAGGAGCGCGATCGCGATCCCGAGCATCGCGCGCCGGCGCAGGATCGCGTTCTCCATCCAGGTCATGCTCGCCTCGGGCGCGTCGCTCATCGCGCGCTGCACAAGGCGGCTCGCGAAGAAGGGGGGCGTGAAGGCGAACACGAGGATCGCAAGGGCCGCGCCCCAGAGGGCCGCGTTGAACCGGAACAGGCGCAGGTCGTCCACGGTGAGCGCCGCGACGAAGAGGAGGAGCGTCAGCGCGGTCGCGAGCGCGCGCGAGGCGGCCATCGCGCGCGGCCAGAGCGCCTCCTCCCGAGGGTCCAGCGGGCGCTGGAAGCGCGCCACGAAGCGTCGGACCTGCATGCGCAGGAGCGCGGCTCGCGTCGCTTAAACGTTCAGTTGTCTTCCGCAGCGGCGATGCGTCTGGCGCGCACGGGGCTCCTCCTTCTGCTCCTCGCGACGCCTGGCGCCGCTGCCTGGCCCGCGAGCCTCGTTAGCGCCCCGAGCGGCGCGTCGCTGCGGGAGTCGCTCCTTCTTGCGGGCGCGCTGGACGCGAGCGCTGCGGGCGGCGTCTTTGGCGCGCCCACCGTGGACACGCTCGTCTTCGACGCGCCGGTCCGGGCGCGCATGTGTCCCGACCAGGCCGGGCAGCCGCAGGGCGAGGCGAACTGCGCAGGAGCGGAGGTGACGAACGACGCGCGGCTGTACTTCCACGCGGGCGGCGCCATCGTGCGCGTGGACGCCGCCGCGCCGATCGCGCTGCGCGGCCCCGCGACGGTCGCCGCGCTCGGAGGGCCCAACGTCACGCTGAACACGTTCGACGTGGGGACCGGCGTCTACTCGGGTGGCGCGACCACCGTCACGTCGAACTCCACCGTGTACGCGCTGCGGCCGCTCCAGTCGCAGGCGAGCCTGGAGCTGCGCGGCAACGAAGGGTTCCGCACGTACAACGGAACGGCCTACACGCTCTACCTGCGCAACGCGAGCGTCGCCACGCTCTCCGCGCGCGGGGCGTTCCTCGGCGGCCCCGGCCCCGAGGCGACGCTTGCGCGCGCGCCGCTCGCGGCCGCGGAGGACGCCATCCGCATCGAGGATCTCTACACGCTCCTCCATGCCGTCCAACCGCCCACGACGGCCGACCGGCGCGCGGACCTCGCGGAGGCGTTCGGCCCCTTCGCCCTCGTGCCCGCCCTCCTCGACGGGGGCGCCGCGGCGCGCACGAACCTGACCCTGAACGGCGCCGCGCGCGGCGAGTTCACGTTCCTCCACGTGAGCGACCTTCGCATGGGGAGCGACGGCGTCTTGTGGACCGGGAGCGGCAACGTCAGCTACGCGGTGGACAACGACGTCGTCACGCCCGAGCTTGGCGAGAGCGTCCGATTCCCGATCGCGCTCCCGATCCTGCTCCTCGCCGCCGCCCTTCTCGCGCGCCTCGTCACGCATCGCGAGCCCGCGCCCAAGCGCCGGCGCCTCCTCGCGCACGCCTTGCGCATCGCGGGCCTCGTCGCGCTCACGTTCTTGGCCGCCGCGGCGCTCGCGCCCCTCTTCGGGTTCTCCCCGCTCCTGGACGCCCGCGTCCTCACGTTCCGCAGCCGCGTCCAGCTCGCGCTCCTCGTCGTGGGCATGGTCGCCTGCGCCTGGCTCGCCGTCGGCCTCCCCGGCGAGAGCCTCGCACGCAGCGCGCTCTCGTGGCGCGCCCAGCCGCGCGCGGCCGTCGTGCCCGTCGTGGTGGGGCTGCTCGCCGCGCTCCTCTTCGTGCTCCTCGCCGCGCCGGTGCTGCTCTCGTTCGTCGTGCGCTTCGTGCGGCTCTGAGATGTGTGACCACGTGGTTACGCATCAAGGCGAAGCAGGCTTCCGCGCATCCTGGCCACACGTGGCGTGACCGTCTGCGCTCCGCGCGAGTCACCAAGACGCGCAACCCTTTTACCAAAGGCGCAGAATCGACCCCTGCTCTTCTAGGGGTTTTTCTAGAGAGGATCATCCGATGGACGGGACGAGTGTACTCAAGACGGGCACGACCACGGTCGGCCTCGTATGCAAGGACGGCGTCGTCATGGGCGCAGACATGCGCGCCACGATGGGGCATCTCATCTCCCACAAGGAGACCCAGAAGCTCTTCAAGATCGACGAGCACATGGGCTTCACGATCGCGGGCCTGGTCGGCGATGCGCAGGTGCTCGCCCGCTGGCTCACCGCGGAGGTCGAGCTCTACCGCGTGAAGCGAGGGACGCCGATGAGCATCCGCGCGGCCTCGACGCTCCTCGCGAACATCATGAACCAGCGCAAGTTCGCCCCCTTCTACGTGCAGCTCCTCGTGGGCGGCGTGGACGAGGAAGGCAACCACATGTACTCGCTGGACGCCGCGGGCGGCAGCATCCCCGACAAGTTCGTGACGACGGGCTCGGGCAGCGTCTTCGTGTACGGCGTGCTCGAAGACCACTACAAGGACGACATCACGGTCGAGCAGGGGCTCGACCTCGCCGTTCGCGGCATCACCGCCGCCATGAAGCGCGACAGCGCCTCGGGCGACGGCATGATGGTCGCGAGCATCACGAAGAAGGACGGCTACAAGCTCCTCACGAAAGAGGAGTGGCAGGGCCGCAAGAAGCGGATGGGGCTGAGCTAAATGGAATTCATGCAGGGACCCCCGATGAGCGGGGCGGCGCCGGCACCTGGTGCCGAAGGCAACAAGGTGCTGAAGACGGGAACCACCACGGTGGGGATCGTGTGCAAGGACGGCGTCGTCATGGGCGCCGACATGCGCGCCACGATGGGACACCTCATCGCGCACAAGAACACGGACAAGCTGTTCCGCATCGACGACCACCTTGCGATGACGATCGCCGGCAGCGTCGGCGACGCGCAGGTGCTCGTGCGCTGGCTCACTTCCGAGGTCGAGCTCTACAAGGTCAAGCGAAACGCGCCCATGTCGGTGCGCGCGGCCTCGACCCTCATGGCGAACATCCTCAACCAGCGGAAGTTCACCCCCTTCTACGTGCAGCTCCTCGTGGGCGGTGTGGACCTCGAAGGGCCGGCCATCTACTCGCTGGACGCCGCGGGCGGCAGCATCCCCGACAAGTTCGTGACGACCGGGTCGGGCAGCGTCTTCGTGTATGGTGTCCTCGAAGACCACTTCAAGGAGAACATGACGATCGAGGAAGGCCTCGACCTCGCCGTCCGCGGCATCGCGGCCGCCATGAAGCGCGACAGCGCGTCGGGCGACGGCATGAACATCACGTCGATCACGAAGTCCCACGCGTACAAGGCGCTCACGGCGGAAGACATCGCTGCGCGCCGCAAGCGTCTGGGCGTATAGGCACAGGCTTGCTCACCATCCAAGGATCAAGAGATTTGCCGACGGCGTGGCACGTAGTGCCCGCAGGCACGAAGTGCCACGGCGTCGGCCGAGAGTGAAAACATGGGCGTCGAAGAGCTCCTTAAGGAGATCCGCGAGGAAGTCAAGAAAGAGATCCCGGCCACCGTCGAGGTCACCGACATCGAGTTCGAGGCCGCGGTGCTCGTCATCTACACGAAGCACCCCGAGCGTTTCGCGGAGGACGAGGACCTCGTCCGCCGCCTCGCGAAGAAGCTGCGCAAGCGCGTCGTGGTCCGCCCGGACCCGAGCGTGCTTGCGAGCGTCGACAAGTCGGACAAGACCATCCGGGACCTCGTGCCGGCCGAGGCCGAGATCACGGAGCTCTACTTCGAGCCCGACATCGGCGAGGTCATCATCGAGGCGCGCAAGCCCGGCCTCGTGATCGGGCGCCACGGGACGACCCTGAACGATATCACGAAGGCGATCGGCTGGGCGCCGAAGGTCATCCGCACGCCGCCCATCCCTTCGAAGAACGTGAAGGAGATCCGCCAGTACCTGCGCACGATCGCGGACGAGCGCAAGGAGATCCTGCACCGCGTCGGCCGCCGCATCTACCGCGGCGGCGTGAAGGAGGAGCAGTGGGTGCGCTGGACGAGCCTCGGGGGCTACCGCGAGGTCGGGCGCTCCTGCCACCTGCTCCAGACGCAGGACACCAAGATCCTCATCGACTGCGGCGTGAACTTCGCGAACGACGACAAGGCGACGCCCTACCTGCACCTGGGCGAGGTGTGGCCGCTCACCCAGCTCGATGCGGTCATCCTCACGCATGCGCACATGGACCACTGCGGCCTGATCCCGCTGCTGTACAAGTACGGCTACGACGGCCCCGTGTACCTCACGGCGCCGACGCGCGACCTCGCGGTCCTGCTGTGCATGGACTACATCAAGATCGCTGCGGCGGAAGGGAAGAAGCCGCCCTACGAGTCGGACCACATCCGCGACTTCGTGAAGCACAGCGTGACGCTGGAGTTCGGCGACACGACCGACATCGCCCCGGATGTCAAGCTCACCTTCTCCAACTCCGGGCACATCCTGGGCTCGGCCGTCTCCCATTTCCACATCGGGGACGGCTTCTACAACGTGTGCTGCACGTCGGACATGAAGTACGAGCGCACGTGGCTCTTCAACCCGACGAACAACAAGTTCCCGCGCCTCGAGACGCTCATCATGGAGGCCACGTACGGTGGCCGCAACGATTTCCAGCCGACGCGCCAGCAGGCGCAGGACCAGATGAAGGAGATCTGCCAACGGGTCCTCCCCCGCGGCGGAAAGCTCGTCGTCCCCTGCTTCGCCGTCGGGCGCTCGCAGGAGATCATGCTCGTGATGGAGGAGCTCATCCGCAACGGCGACGTGCCGCGCGTGCCCGTCTACCTCGACGGCATGATCTGGGAAGCGACCGCCATCCACACGGCGTACCCGGAGTACCTCAACAACGAGCTCAGGAACGAGATCTTCCACGAAGGCTCGAACCCGCTCCTCTCGGACATCTTCATCCGCGTCGACTCGCAGGAGATGCGCCGCAAGGTGCTCGACGCGACCGAGCCGTGCGTCGTGCTCGCCACGAGCGGCATGATGAGCGGCGGCCCGGTCATGGAATACTTCCGCCACTGGGCACAGGACAAGCGCAACGCGCTCGTGTTCGTCGGCTTCCAGGCCGGCGGCACGCTCGGGCGCCGCATCCAGCAGGGGTGGCGCGAGATCCCGATGAGCGCGGAGCGCGGGCGCAGCGGCGTCGTGAAGGTCGAGATGGACGTCGAGACCGTCGACGGCTTCTCGGGCCACTCGGACCGCCGGCAGCTGATGAACTACATCAACAACATCACGCCCAAGCCCGACCACGTGATCACGATGCACGGCGAAGAGTCGAAGTGCATCGATCTTGCGACCTCGATCCACAAGAAGTATCACATGCGGACGGAAGCGCCGATGAATTTGGAGACCATCCGCCTGAAGTGAGCGGGCAGCGCTCACGAAGGCTTGAGGTTTCCAAATTCATCGGTAGTGGACGTGAGGCCGCGAAGCGGCCGGTCCGCCGCTGCGGACACGTCCATACCGATGAATTTGGAAACCATCCGCCTGAAGTGAGCGCCGAAGGCGCGAGCGGAAGGTGGATGGTCCGCAGGTTCATCGGCGCGGCGAACGCCGCAGCGTTCGACGCAGGCCCATGAATCTGGAGACCATCCGCCTGAAGTGAGTCCGAGGTTGTTCACTCGATCGCGACGATCGGCATCCATCGCAGCGCCTGGTGCGATTCTCCGAGGGAGGCTTCGAGCTTCGCGAGCGCGCCCAAAGCGTCGGCTTCGTGGCGCGCGATGCTCTCGTTGGCCTTCGCCTGCGCGTCCGCGTTCGTGGAGCGTTTCGCGAACCCTTCGTCGTAGCTCACCGACCAGGTCCACGACGCACCATCCATCGCGCTTCGCGCCTCGAGGGAAGGCCGGTGGAACGCCTCGGGGCCGGCCGTGACGCTCGCGTTGTCTTGCGAGCGCGCGGCGTCCGTCCAGCCTGCGGCGCGCATGGCATCGTGGACGCGCGTGGCGTTCCAGCGCGACGCGAAGTCCGCGGTGGCGACGACGCCGCTGAAATGGTACGAGCAGTCCGTCGGCCCGCTGCCGCGCTTGCAGCCAGGATCCCATCCCATGCACCCCGCTACAAGGAGCGTCAGGACGAGCCAGAAAACGAGGTGACGCACAAGCGAGTCAAGCCCGGGCCATGGATGAAAACTCTGGAGGGTGAACCCCCCAGACCCAGCTTCGGGCACGTAGTCGCGGGTCGAAAACTGGTTCATCGCGGTCTTTCAGCGACGAACAGGTTCCCAACGACGACGACTCTAGGGGGAAACCCCCCAGACCCCCGTGGGACGATGTGGCTGGGGAAAACTGGTTCCTGGCGCGTCGAGCGCACGGGATCAGTTTCCAGCATCGCAAACGCTGGGGGGTGAACCCCCCAGACCCCCCTTTGGGCACGTAGTGGCGCGCGCGACGGGGTCGTAAGACCCCGGAGCTGGGAGGCGCGCCACGGAGTGGACTACAACGCCGTCAGCAGCTCGTCGCCGCCGATCGTGTAGCCGACGCCGAAGGCGAGCGTGTCGCCGAAGGGCCCGACCTCGATGTGGAGGCCGGCCTCTTCGCCGAGGTCGAACACGTGCCGGAGCGCGGGCCAGGAGGCGCGCTGCGTGACCTCGATCCCGAGGAACGTCACGCCGGTCGGGCTCGGAAGAGCCATCTCGCCGGTGGGCTCGTAGGCGAGGAGCATCGAGGGAGAAGGTGCGAGGAGGAGGATATGAACCAGGTGGTTCAGGTCCCGAAGGACTTCGTCCGATTGTCC
>DATLCC010000045.1:0-15430 GCA_035526585.1 Thermoplasmatota archaeon
CACAACCCGCCCTTCTCGCTCTCGCCGGACAACATCACGTATGCGTGGGACTTCGGCGACGGGCAGACCGGCACGGGCCAGACCGTGAACCACTCGTTCGCCGCCGCGGGCATCTACCCCGTGAAGCTCAGCATCGGCGACACCGCGAGCCACACCTCCACGTACATCGTGACGGTGCGCGTGCTGCCTGAGGCGCCGACGAACCCGGGCGTCCGCAACCCGACCGTGCTCACCATCGCGACGATCGGCGAGCCCGAGTCGCTCGACCCGGCTTACGACTACGAGACCTCCGGCGGCTCGGTGCTGCAGCACGTCTACGAGACGCTCTACTTCTACAAGCGCGACTCGGCGGAGCAGCTCCAGCCGCGCCTCGCGGCCGACATGCCGACGTACAGCGCGGACAAGACCGAGGTCACGATCAAGCTCCGCCCGAACGTCAAGTTCCACAACAACGAGGTCATGACCGCGGACGACGTGAAGTTCTCGCTGGACCGCACGATCCTCATGAACGATCCCGACGGCCCCGCGTGGATCCTCGGCGTGATCAAGGGCGCGACGGACTACTCCGGCACCGAGGGCGCCGCGAGCGACCGCGCCGCGTACCTCGCGGCGGGCGGCGTCACCGTCGTCGACCCGAACACCGTGAAGATCAAGCTCGACTACCCAGACCCCGCGTTCCTCTACAAGCTCGCGTTCACCGAGGCGGCCATCGTCTCGAAGAAGGGCGTCTGCGACAACGACGAGCCCGACTTCGTGGACTGCCTCCCGCCCTCCGGCGAGACGCGCCACCCGTGGATGGACACGCACGAGGTCGGCACGGGCCCCTTCCAGCTCGAAGCGTGGATCCCAGGCCAGCAGGTCGTGCTCAAGCGCTTCGACAGCTACTGGGGCGAGAAGCCGAAGCTCGAGAAGGTGATCCAGCAGAAGGTCGGCGACATCAACACGCGCCTCCTGATGCTCTTCTCGGGTCAGGCGGATGACGTCTACCTTCCCGTCGACCACGACGTGGACGTCGCAGGCAAGAGCGGCATCACCATCACCGAGCAGCCCTCCTGGAACGTCGCCTTCATCGGCTTCAACCAGAAGTTCTGCGGCGGCCCCGACGCGAGCACGTTCCAGAGCTGCATGGACGCGAACGGCGCGGACGCGCCCAAGGGCGCGAATGGGCAGCCCGATCCGCTCTTCTTCAGCGACATCAACATGAGGAAGGCCTGGACGTACGCGTTCGACTACGACACGTACCTCAAGGACATCCTGAAGAACCACGGCAAGATGCTGAATGGCCCCCTCCCCGAGGGCATCTTCGGCTACGACTCGTCCATCGCCGCGCCCAAGCGCGACCTCGACATGGCGAAGCAGTTCTTTGCGCAGACGAAGCACAAGGACGGCTTCAGCGTCACGATCTTCTACAACTCGGACAACACCGTCCGCGAGAAGACCGCGAACCTGCTCGCGAAGAACCTGCGCGACCTCGGCCCGAACGTGAAGGTCGACGTGCGCGGGCTCGACTGGTCCACGGCGTTCCTGCCCAAGCAGCGCGCGCTGGCCCTCCCCGTGTTCTACCTCGGCTGGGCGCCGGACTACGCTTTCCCGGACAACTACGTCGTGACCTTCGCGCACTCGCAGGACGGCGTCTACAGCAAGCGCGTGGGCTACAACAACCCGGCGCTCGACGCGAAGCTCGACGCGCTCCTGCGCGAGACGGACGAAGGGAAGCTGAAGTCGGGCTGGAGCGACGCGGTGAAGACGTTGAACAACGACTACGTCTACATCTGGCTGGGCCAAGCCTCGAACTACAACGTCGTCCGCCAATGGGTGCACGGGTACTACTACAACCCGATGCACTCGGGCGGTCCCAACATCGGCGACTACACGACGATCTCGAAGAGCTGATCGGAGAAGAGGCGGCGCGCGATGAAGCTCGTCACGTACGTCGCGCGCCGCCTCATCCTTCTCGTCCCGGTGCTCGTGGGGATCAGCATCCTCACCTTCGCCCTCGCCTGGTTCGCGACGGGCGGGCACCTCGAGAACCAGTACCTCAACCAGCAGGATCGCACGCGTCCCGAGCAGATCGAGCGCATCGTGCACCAGCACGGCTTCGACCAGCCTGCGTACGTGCAGTATTTCCACTACGTCAAGGATCTCTCCACGGGCGACATGGGCCTCTCGACGTCGGTGGGGAGGCCCGTGGGCGAGGTGATCGGCGACAAGTTCCCCGCCTCGGTGGAGCTCGCGCTCGTCGCGATGTTCTTCGCGGTGATCATCGGCATCCCGCTCGGGATCCTGAGCGCCACGCGGCGCGACACGCCGCTCGACCACGTGACGCGCTTCGTCGCGCTCTCGGGGGTGAGCGTGCCCGTCTTCTGGCTCGCGCTCATCCTGCAGCTCGTCTTCGGGTTCAAGCTCGACCTCTTTCCGCTCATCAACCGCTTCGACATCAACGTCCTCGCGATGCATCCCGTCTTCATCCCCGACCGCGAGCAGGCGTGCGCGGCGGCCGCGGCCCTGGGGCGCGGATGCCCGCCGCAGACGGGATTGTTCCTCCTCGACACGATCATGTGGCGCGACTTCTCCGGCTTCGTCGACGTCCTGAAGCACCTCGTGCTCCCCGCCTTCACGCTGGGCTTCGTGTCGCTGGGCGTCATCACGCGCATGATGCGCGCCTCGATGCTCGAGACGATGGGGCTCGATTACGTGCGCACGGCGCGCGCGAAGGGGCTCGAGGAGCGCGTCGTCGTGAATCGGCACGCGCGGCGCAACGCGCTCATCCCGACGACGACCGTCATCGGGCTCTCCATCGGCGCGCTCATGGGGGGCGCGGTCCTCACGGAGACGATCTTCGCCTGGCCGGGCCTGGGCAACTGGGCCGCGAACGCGATCCTGAGCGTCGACGTCGCCGCGATCATGGGGTTCGTGGCCCTCACGGCGCTTGCGTACGTGCTCGTGAACCTGATCGTGGACATCCTGTACGCCTATCTCGACCCGCGGGTGAGGCTCGAATGAACACCGGCTCGCCCGCGAGCATGGGCTTGCGCCAGCGCATGCAGCCCCGCATGCGGGAATGGAGGTACGGCGTCCACCGCCTGCGCCAGAGCCTCCTTGCCGTGATCGGGCTCGCCATGGTGGCGCTGTACCTGCTGATCGCGCTCCTCGCGCCGCTCATCGCCCCTTCGCACACGGAGAATCCGTACAAGATGGAGCTTGACTTCGCCAACGAGCTCGCGCCCCCGAGCGCCGCGCACTGGTTCGGCACGGGGCCGCTGGGCGTGGACATCTTCTACGGCGTCGTCTGGGGAGCGCGCATCAGCATGATGATGGGGCTTGGCGTCGTGGCGGTGGGCGTCCTCGTCGGCACGATCCTCGGCAGCGTCGCCGGCTATTTCGGCGGCAAGGTCGACGAGGTCATCATGCGCGTGACGGACATCTTCCTCGCGATGCCGCTCCTCATCCTCGCGATGGGCGTCTACGTCGCGCTGGGCGGCGGCCTCTTCAACATCGGCATCGCGCTCGCGATCACGTGGTGGCCCAGCTACACGCGCCTCGTGCGCGGTCAGGTGCTCACGATCCGCGAGAACCAGTATGTCGAGGCCGCGCGCAGCGTCGGCGCGAGCGACTGGCGCATCATCCGCAAGCACGTGATCCCGAACTCGCTCTCGCCCATCATCGTGCAGGCGACGCTGGACATCGGCGCCGTCATCCTCGTGGCCGCCGCGCTCGCCTACATCGGCTTCGGCCCAGGCGGCAGCGACTTCGCCGAATGGGGCACGCTCGTCGCGAAGGGCGGCGACTACATGCAGCGCGCGTGGTGGCCCGTCACGATCCCGGGGCTTGCGATCCTGGGATTCGCGCTCGGGTTCAACCTCCTGGGCGACGGCCTGCGGGACCTGCTGGATCCGAGGTTGAGGAAATGATGTCTCCCTTCGGCGCGTTCTTCCTCGCGTTCGTCGCGTCGATCGCGTTCTCTGCAGAGATGGCGGACGGATCGAGGAGGCGACCATGAGCGACCGCCTCATCGAGATCAAGGACCTCCACCTCCACTTCCAGACCTACGGCGGCACCGTGAAGGCGCTGCGCGGCGTCGAGCTCCACGTCGACAAAGGCGAGACGCTCGGGCTCGTGGGCGAGTCGGGCTGCGGCAAGTCGCAGACGGCGATGGCTCTCATGAGGTTGACACCGATCCCCCCTGGTGAGTTCGTCAAAGGGGAGATCCACTACGACCGGCCCGTGGGCGAGGGGCGCGAGTGGACCGACCTCCTGAAGATCCCCGAGAGGGAGATGCGGCGCATCCGCGGGAACGACATCTCGATGATCTTCCAGGAGCCGATGACGAGCCTCAACCCGGTCATGACCGTGGGCGAGCAGATCACGGAGGTGATCGTCAACCACCAGGACCTCGGCGTCCCCCTGCGCGGGTTCGACCGCTGGATGCTGCGACGCGGCTGGGCGACGCCGCGCGTGCGCCGGGCGCACAGGGCCGCGCTGCCGCGGGCGGTCGACATGCTGACGAGCATCGGGATCGCGGACGCGGAGAGCATCATGACGCGCTACCCGCACGAGCTCTCGGGCGGGATGCGCCAGCGCGTGATGATCGCGATCGCCCTCTCGTGCGACCCGGATCTTCTCGTGGCGGACGAGCCGACGACCGCGCTCGACGTCACGATCCAGGCGCAGATCATGGACCTCATGCGCAGCCTCAAGAAGCGCACGGGCGCCGCGATCCTCCTCATCACGCATCACCTGGGCGTCGTCGCCGAGATGGCCGACCGCATCGCCGTCATGTACGCGGGCCGCATCGCGGAGGTCGGCCCGGCGAAGGACGTCTTCAAGACGCCCAAGCACCCGTACACGCTCGGCCTCCTCAACAGCATCCCTGATATCACGGGCGAGGCGCGCGTGGATGCGCTCCCGGTCATCCCTGGGAACGTCCCGAACCTCATCGATCCGCCCGCCGGCTGCCCGTACCACCCGCGTTGCCCGTTCGCGTTCTCGCGCTGCCGCGAGAAGGTGCCCGAGCTGCAGCCGGCTGGCGCGCAGAAGGTCGCGTGCCACCTGTACGACGCGGACCAGGAGGTGCCGCGCGCGCTGCGGGAGAAGGATGCGTCGGTGTATCTTCGGCCTCCGGAGGAGACGGCGTTCGCCCCGAACGAGAAGGTGCTCGAATCCGAGGCCTCGCGACAGGCGGTGCCCGGATGATGCCTGCACAACGAGTTTCCGCGGAAACCCGTCGGGGAATGCCATGACCGACGATCTTGTCGAGGTCGCCGGCCTCAAGAAGTACTTCCCGATCCGCGGCGGCGTGATATCAAGGACCTTGGATCACGTGCGCGCCGTCGATGGAGTGAGCTTCGGCGTGAAGCAGGGCACGACGCTGGGGCTCGTCGGAGAGTCCGGCTGCGGCAAGACCACGGTGGGCCGCACGATCCTGCGCCTCACGGATCCCACCGAGGGCAGCATCAAGTTCCAGGGGCGGGAGATCGCGACGCTTTCGCGCCGCGCGATGCGCGAGCTGCGTCCGAAGATGCAGATCGTCTTCCAGGACCCGATGTCGTCGCTCAACCCGCGCATGACCGTGCGGCAGATCCTGATGGAGCCGCTCGTCATCAACGGCGTCGACGACCGCGCCGCGAGCGAGCGCGTCGCGGAGCTCCTTCTCACGGTCGGGCTTCTCGCCGACCACGCGAACCGGTTCCCCCACGAATTCTCCGGAGGCCAGCGCCAGCGCATCGGCGTCGCGCGGGCCCTCGCGCTCAACCCCGACTTCATCGTGCTCGACGAGCCCACGAGCGCGCTCGACGTCTCCGTGCAGGCGCAGGTGCTGAACCTCCTGAAGAAGCTCCAGCGCGAGCGTGGCCTCACGTACCTGTTCATCAGCCACGATCTCGGCGTCGTCCGGCATCTCTGTGAGGAGATCGCCGTCATGTACCTCGGGCGCATCGTGGAGAAGGGGCCCGTCGAGCGCGTCTTCCGCGACCCCCAGCATCCCTACACGCAGGCGTTGCTGTCGGCGGTCCCGATCCCCGATCCCGAGCGCAAGGCGAAGCGCATCCTCCTCACCGGGGACGTGCCTTCGCCTGTGAACCCGCCTGCGGCGTGCCGGTTCCACCCGCGCTGTCCGCGAGCACAGCTCGACGTGTGCGCCGTGATCGACCCGCCCCTCGAGGAGAAGCAGCCCTCGCAGCTTGCGGCGTGCCACTTCCCCGGGCCGCCCGAGAAGTGGCCCTTGACGCAGAAGAGCGCGATCAAGGTGTCTGAGGCCGAATAGGCGGACACCGCGCTCGAGGGACGACGGATGCGTGAAGGCTAAGAGCCATGCCGCCGAAGCCCCTCCGTGCGCTGGGCCGCGCTCCTCGGGCTCGTCCTCTTCGCCTCAGGCTGCACGCTGCTGCCGCGCGACGACGGCAGCGGCGGCCTAGGGCTTCCGGATCCCACGCCGCAGTCGCCCGCTCCCGTGGGCCCGCCGCTCGTCTTCGGAGGCGCGGTCCTCGACGCCCGCGACGGCGCGCCCCTGAACGCGACCGTGCGCGTCGACCTGGCGCAGGTGCAGCCGTGCGGGCGCCAGAGCGTCGGCTGGTCGAGCTGGGAGGCGGCGGCGCCGGAGGGGCGCTGGGGCCCGATCGAGGTGCCGCGCCCGCGAAGCGACGACGTCGCCTTCTTCGTGCACGCGAGCGCGGCGGGCTACGCGGAGAACGCGACCTTCATCGGGCCGACGCAGGCGCGAGGCGACATCGGGAACATGACCGTCCTCCTCCATCCGGAGGCCGACATCAGCGGGACGGCGCCGCCGGGCACGATCGTCGCCCTCGACGCGCCCACCTTCCCGCGCGTCACCGTCGCGAACGCGAGCGGCGCGTTCCGGTTCCCGCACGCGCGCAGCGCGCCCGCCGTCCTCGTCGCGGCGACCGACGTGCCGTATCGCCAGCTCGCGGCCGCGCCGGCCGACGTGAGCGTGCCCGCGAGCAGCGCGCGGGGGTGGCTCCTCGAAGGGAGCGTGAAGGGGGCGACGGGCGCGCCTCTTGCGGCCGACGTCGTCGCATGGAACGGCACGGTGCTCGTGAGCGCCGCGCGCGCGAGCGAGGCGGGTGCGTTCGCGCTGCCTCTCGCGCCCGAGCCCATCTCGCTGCGCCTGGAGGCGCGCACGGCGGACGGGCGATTCGGCGGCGTGCGCAGCGTGGAGCTCGCGGGACCGCCCGCGCTGCGCGAGACGATGCTCGCGACGGCGCTCTGCGGATAGGAGGCGCGGCACTAGAAGAGCGGCGGCGGGCAGACGTGCGGGTCCACGTCCTCGAAGACCGGCAGCCGTTCGAGCGAGAGCGGCAGGTCGTTGGAGCAGAGGCGCGGGTTTCCGACGATCGGAAGATCCGGGTCGCCCGGCTCCGTCGGGATCGTGGGCACGGGCGGGAGGCCGGGCGCCGGAGGGATGGCAGGGACGCCGGGGGCCGGGAGGCCCGTGATCGGGGACGGGGGCGGCGAGGGGAGCGCGGGGAGGCTGGGCACGCCCGGCGTCGGCAAGCCGGTGATCGGCGCCTCGGGAAGCTCGGGGAGCGAAGGGACGCCGGGGCCGCCGGGCGGCTCGTTGATCCCCGGCAGGGCGGGCACGCCGCCGGGCCCATCCGGGAGCAGCGCCGTCGGCTCATCGAGCGCGTGGCACTTGTCCTCGAGAAGGCGGAACGAGCAGCCAGGAAGGCTCTCCGCTGAGGCCATGGGCATGGCGAGCACGAGCGCGACGCACCAGACGAGCCTCACGTGACTCTCCCAGTGCAGCCAGATGGTTGCACTACCTTAGGGTTCCTCAGAACGGCCTAGGCGGATCCGACCTATTCGCCGGGCTTGGGCACGTGATGCCCCGTGTGGAAGGTGCGCGCCTTCTCCTCGATGCGGTGGATCTGCTCCACCATGCGCCGCTCGAACTCCTGCGCGCGCTTGAGGTCCAGCTTCCCCTGGATGACCGCCGTCTGGAACTCCATGATCTTCATGCGCAGCCGCGTGTGCTCGGCCTGCAGGTCGTTGAACCCCATGCGCTCCGGGAGCGGCATGAGGTACTGCGACTCGAGCTCCGTCTCGAGGGCGCGCGCGTTCGCCTCCTTCTCGGCCGCCTTCCGCGCGCGGCGCTGCTCTGGAGTTTCCTCGCTCACGGGTGCGCGAGCGCCCGCGCCACGATGAATCCTTTGCACGGCCGGGTCCAGAGCAGCGAACGGCCGAAGGTGCCGAAGCGGTCGGATGTCAGACACCTTCGGAGCTCAGGGATCGTTCGGTCGTCCGGTCCCTGTGCCCCCGGGAGCGCACGCTCACGCGGGTGGGATCGAAAAGTGCGCGCTCGCGATCCGGAACCCGTCCTTCGTCGTGACGAGGGTCATCGACGCAAGCCGCGTGGCGACGGTGGCGACGCCCCACATGTCGCGCGCGTGGACGTCGTACACGAAGGACGCGGCGAACACGCCGTCGGCGAGCTCGCGCACCTCCAGGTGGTGCATCTCGATGCGCTCGACGATCGCGCGCTCGAAATCGCGCCCGAGGCGCACGCGGACGTCGAGCCAATCGTGCGTGCGTTGGCCGTCCGTGAACGTGACGAGGGGGGCGGGGTCGCGCTGGAAAAGGTCTGCCGCATGCTCGGGGTCACGCGCCTGCGTGAGCTTCACCCAGCGGCCGAGGAACGCCTCGACCTCGCTGCGCCCGGGCATCATCGCCCCGCTTCCTCCCTCCAGTATTAAAGCCTCCTGATATGAGGCCCAAAGTCACGAGCGGCCGCGAACGGGTCAACGTGGATACGTGCATCCTTCGAGGCTTGCCTGAGCGGGCTTATGGGCGTCCCGACGGCGTCCGGTCCATGCACGAGACGCCGTTGCCCGTTCTCGCCGACTGTCCTCGATGCGGAGGGTGGGCGCGCAAGGAAGCCGCCCGCTACCGCTGCAGAGGCTGCCTGTGGTCCGGGAAGCCCTCCGCTTCCCCCTTCGCGTGAACCACCCCTCTTGGCCCCTTCGGGGTAGAGGTCGGGGAAGGCTTGGGCGAAGGCGAGTGGATCTCGCCGATCCCCATCCCGAGGAGCATCGATGGGGCGAGGCACGAGGCGAAAGAAGCTGCGAGGGTCACGCGTTCATGTCCGCGAAGACCTTCTCCCTGCGATACCCCAGCACGTCGTACCTGCGCTGGGGCCAGTGCTCGTAGATCATCATCTGCCGGCGCAGGTAATCCGAGCAGTCGAGGAGATATCGCTCGTAGGCTGCCCCCTGGGGAGCCCCGCGGTGCACGACCGGACCTGGAAGAAGGAGGGCGTCGGCCGCGGACGTCAACGGGTTCGATGCCGCTTGTGGGAGTATAAACGTTATGCCGGACCGCGCGGCTGCCCTCGCCGATGTCCCGCCGCCGCCCGAGCCTCTCCGCCTACACGCGGCGGCGCTGGCGTGCGATCGGGGCGGTCGTCGTCATCCTCCTGGGCGCGCTCCTCGTGCTGGGAATGACCGATCGGGGCCACGATCCGGAGTGGGACACGCGCGTGGGTGACATCGACCAGGCCGTGCTCGCGCCCGACGCGTCGGTCGCGTACGCGCTCGTCCGCGAGGCGGACAACGTCTCCGCCCTGCGCGCGCTGCGCGGCGACACGGGCGAGATGCTCTGGGAGGGCCCGCTCAACGCGCCGCGCGCCATCCTCGCCGCGAGCGCGAAAGAGGTCGCCGTGGCGACGGACTTCCCGCTCGCGTTCCTCACGGTCTACAATGCGGACGGCTCGCCGCGCTGGCAGGTGCCCCTCGAAGGGAACCCCGTCGCGCTCGCGATCGAAGGCGAGAAGCTCGCGCTCGCCCTCAACGCGCCCAACAACCCGGTCCTCGTCTTCGACGGCGACCTCCTCATCCGCGCGCACCATCTGCCAAGCCCCGTGCGCGCCGTCGACCTGGAGGCGGGGCTCCTCGCGACGGGCGGCCTCCAGGGTGAGGTCGTCGTCTACCGCGACCGCGACATCCTGGCGAACGTGACCCTGCCGATGGGGATCCGCAGCCTGCGCCTCTCCGCGGACGGGACCGCGCTCGTCGCGGGAGGCTTCGGCTTCGACCCGAGCGATCCGCGCGGCGAGATCGCGTTCCTGGACCTCGGCGCGAAGAAGCCGCTCGCGTGGGTCCAGGAGACGCCGGTGGGCGTCGGCCTCGTCGACATCGACGAGCACGGCCTCTTCGCGATGGCCGTCGAGGAGGCGCCGCCCACCGCGACCGTGCACGTGTACGACGGCGCGACGGGCGCCACGCGCTGGACGCGCCTGCTCCCGGGCAGCGTCTCGCGCGCCGACTCGGGCGCGCTTGGCGGCGCGGCGATGGCGCCCGACGGCTCCGGCGTCGCCGTCTCCGTGCAACGAGGGCGCGTCCTGTACCTCGACATGGAGGATGGCAGCGAGCGCTGGTCGTACCGCGCCGGAGGCGCGAGCGTGGTGACCTTCGGGGACGAGGCGCCCGACCGCGTGCTCGTCGGCGCGCGCCTCCTCGAGAACCATCCCTTCGACGCGCTCCTCATGTTCTCCGCGAGCGGCGAGCCCATCAGCCAGCGGGCACCCCTCCTCGCGGGCGCGATCCTGGCCACGGCCGCCGTGGCGCTCGCGCTCATCGTGGGCGTGGGGTTCTGGTGGGCGAGGCGGTCGTACTAGGCTAGGTGACGGGTACCTAGCCCCAGCCCTCCGAGCCCCCGCCCTAGCCCGCGCGCTCGCGGGTATATGGCGCCCAGGGGACGAAGCATCCTGTGTCGCGAGGGACACACGGTCCCTTGCATCCGAGGTCCCACCATGAGAACGATCGCTCCCAGCGCGAGCCACGCCGCCCTCGCGCTCGCCCTCCTGCTCGTCGTCGCCACGCCGGCGATCGCGGGCCCGCTCCACGCGAAGAGCGTGGGCGAGATCGTCGTCGACGCGCAGGGGCGCGCCACGGGGCAGAACCTCGCAGGCGACCTCTCCGTCGCAGAGGGCGCCATCTCCTCCTTCCGCTCCCTGTCGCTCGGGACGACGGTCTTCCGCACCGTCACGATCGACGGGTTCTCCGCTGCGGAGGCGATCGCGGGCTCTGGCAGCTCCGTCGTCACGTGGCGCGGCTCGAACGCGATCGTGACGCTCCACGACAACCTCCACTCCATGCTCGTCGTCCGCGCGACGCAGCCCACGAGCGTCGTGTACGGTCTCGCGCCCGACGTCACCGCGACGCCGGCCCCGGGCCACGCGGGCGTGCTGCGCCTGTCGCAGGGCGCGCGCGAGATCGGCAGCCTCGTCGCGGTCGGCGACGACGGCCCGCGCTCGCGCGGCGAGGTGCTCGAAGCGAAGGGCGCCGACGTCGTCGCGCGCCTCTTTGCCGGGAGCGAGCTTGTCTTCCTCGCGCGCCCCGAGACGCTTCCCGATGCGGGCTACCAGGACGCGCTCGTCGCGGCGCTCGCGCAAGGCGCGCTCGTGTCCTACTACGCGACCGAGCTCGAGGGCTCCCACGTCGCCGCGAGCCAGGTCGATCCCGACCCGTTCAGCGTCGCCAGCACGCGCGCGGATCCCGCAGGCTTCGTGGAGACGGCGCTCGCGGCGCGCCCGCGCGGCGAGACGATCCTCGTCTACGACCTCGCCTACGAGACGCTCCCTGCGGGGAGCGACGACGACGACGACGACGACGTCGCCGTCTTCCACGACGGCCTCCGCGCCGAGCGCGTGGATCGCGCCGCGGACGTGCTCGCGCGCGCGGAGGACGGCGTGCCCGCCTACTACGCGATCACCGATGGCGGCCGCACGCAGGTCGTCGCGAGCGGTGGCGAGGGCGGCGAGCACCGCATCGTCGTCACCGTCGGCGCGCAGGCCCGCACCGAGCCGCAGGCGCGCGCCGAGGGCGAGCGCGACGACGACGCGCGCGTGTATGGCGACCTCGAATACCACGGCAATGGCAAGATCACGGGCGCGTTCCTCTCGGGCCTCCTCCCCGAGAACGCGGCGCATCTGCTCGGCTTCACGTCGCTCGCGACGCAGACGGAGGTCTTCCGCGACGTCTCGGTGGGCGGCGGCGCGGCCGCCACCATCCGCGCGAGCGACCGCGACGCGATCCGCATCGAGTCCGCCCGATCCGACCTCACCCTCACCGACGACGTCCACGCGACGCTCGTCCTCCACGCGCGCGCTCCCGAGGACGCGCGCTACGGGCTCGCCGATGGCATCCGCGCCTCGCAGCTCTCGGACGGGATCGTCGCGCTCGAAGGACCCCGCGGCTCCATGGGCGCGCTTGTGCTCGTGGGCCCCGGGGCGCTCGCGCTCGATGCGGGCGCCGTGCGCGCGCACCTCGCGGGCGGCTCGTCGCTCGTCTACCGCGGCGCCCCCGATGCGCACGCATCCGAGCGCGCGCTCCTCGACGCGATCGAGCAGGGCCGCCTGGGCGCGCAGCTTCTCGCGGGCGTGCACGATGGCGCGCTTGCCGCGAAGGCCACTTCCTACTCCGATGACGTGCAGGCCACCATCCGCGCGACGGGCGCCGGCCGGATCGAGATCACGTACCTCGCGCAGGAGGGCGCCGCCCGCGTGTTCGCGCTGGACAGCCGCGGCGCGGCGCTCGTCGCGCAGAGTGCCGGCGACCTTCGAGTGCTCGTGGATGGCGCGTCGGTCGAACCTGCAGCGAGCGCGGAGGATGCGCTCGCGGCGGGGGGCGCTGCGCGCGCCTTCGTCGAGCTAAGCGCGGACGGCGCGCTGCGCGTCCTCGTCCACACCGCTTCGGCCGCGGGCGACACCGCGGTCGTCACGATCCAGAGCGTCGCCGCCGAGCGCGCGCAGGCGCAGGCGCGCACCGACGCGTTCGGCGCGTTCCATCTCTCCGGGGACGGGAGCGCCCTCGGCAGCTACGTCACGTTGCACGTCGATCGCGCGGCCGGCGCCGTGAGCGGCCTCACGACCGTCGCGGACGGCCGCGCGCTCTTCGCGAGCATCGCCGCAGGCAGCTCGGCGTACGGTGCCACGGCGGGCGAAGGCGCGAGCGTCCTCGCCCTTGCGAACCGCGAGGCGCGCGTCGAGGTCTCGGACAGCACCAACGCCTTCCTCAAGATCGTCGCCCTCGAAGAGACGGACGCCGCCTTCCGCCTCGCGGAGGGGCTGCGCGCCACCCAAACCGCGTCCGGAGTCCTCTCGATCACGGATGGGGACGGCGACGCGGTCGGCAGCCTCGTCGCGTCCCCCGCGGCGACGATCGGGACGCGCGGCGCCGGCGACGTGCGCGCGCACCTCCTCGCGGGCGGCGAGATCGTGTTCCGCACGCACGACGGCATCGAAGCGGAGCTCTCGGACGCGCAGCGCACGATGATCGACGACGCCATCGCGGGCGGCCGCGTCGCGGCGCACGTCACGCTCAGCTCTTCCACCGGGGTCGCCCGCAGCGCCGCAGCGACCTACGGCGACGTCGAGGTGCTCACCTCCGCGACGACCGAGCGCGTCGCCATCACCATCGACAGCGCGACCGCGCGCGGCCGCACGCTCCTCGTCTCGCTCGACCCCGCGACCATCCCTGGCATGGCGCTGGGGCGCGCCTCGATCCGCTTCGACGGCGCGCTCGTGGGCGAGGCCGCGAGCTACGCGGACATCCTCGACGCCGGGGACGACGCGGGCCTCGCGGAAGCCTTCGTGCTCGCCGGCGAGGCCGGCACGCAGGTGCTCGTGAGCATCCCGCACTTCAGCGTCCACACCGTCACGCTGGAGCAGCGCGGCGAAAGCCACGACACGCTGTTCATGTACGCCACCATCGTCCTGGGCCTCCTCGTGATCGTCGAGTCGGTCCTCCTGGCGCGCAACGCGCGCAAGAACAAGCTCAGCCACAACGAACGGAGACCCTAGCATGTCCGCAAAGCTCACGAACGCCGACGCCCCCGAATGGGGACTCTACGCCAAGACGCCCAACCGCAAGAACATGGACGCCCGCAAGAGCATCAAGGTGAAGCTGCCGATCCGCCAGCACATCAAGCTCCACGCGCTGAAGCTCTTCACGGAGAAGAACATCAGCGAGACCGTCGAGAAGGCGCTGGACCACTACTTCCGCGAGATGAAGGACACGGACGCGGAAGCCGTCGGCAAGATGGAGGCCAACCTCCAGGCCCAGGGCGGCATCGCCGAGCTCACCTTCGAGGTCGGCGTGGGCGACGAGGAGTGAGCTGCTCCCCTTCTTGCCAGACGAGGGAAGGAAAGGACGCGGCGGAGGCGAAGGACGCATCCTCGTGCCACTCCTTCGTCCTCCCTCGCCCCCTTCTTCTTCCACTTCCTCTTCCTCCGCAAAAGCGCAGCCTGCCGTTCGCGCATGACGGCGCTGCGTCTTCCCCAGTCGGGACTTAATGGGGGTCCCGCCCACCCATCCTCGTGCAGCTTCCCGCGCCCATCCAGGTGCGACTCCAATGGCGCTCCGGCATCGGGCTCGAGGCGCCCCTGCGCGAGCGCGTCGCCCGTGAGCTTGCCGGCCTGAGCTGGGAGCTCTCCCAGATGGAGGCGCTCCTCCACGACGCGATGCGGGTCTCAGGTCACGAGCGCGCCTACCTGATGCCGCGCCTCGAGCTGCGCTTGCCCCTCTACGATGCGGGCCGCCGGCTGCGCGTCGTCTTCTCCCACATCGACGCGCCGCGCATCCACATCGCCGACGAAGAGGGCAAGCGGATGGCCGACGTGACGCTCGTGTGAGCGTGGACCGTAACCATTTGGTTACGTATCTTGATCACGCGATCCGGTATGGCAGGATCCGCGCTTCCGGGGTTCCTTGCTGCCCCAGCTCGGAAAGCGATCAGCATCCCGTCAGGGCGCCAAACGAGCCCTTGCACTCGGTGAAGCCAAGGAGCCCGATGCGCAGGATGATGTCGAGGATGAGGATCGTGAAGATCCCCATGATCCCGCCGATCGCGACATGGTCCTCTTTCGACCAGAAGCCGAGGACCATCGCGGCGAAGGCGAAGATGTAGAGCCAGGCGCCGAGGCTCTCGTGCGCGACCACGGCGTATATCGTGAGGCCGATCATCGTCACGAGGCTCGTGAGAGCGAGGATGCTCTTCCAGTTGCCATGGACGCTCATCTGGGCCATGAGGCGGCGACCTGCGCGGCGATATTTGAACGTTGTCTGCCGACCTTGACGGAGCCCGCCCAGAGCCACATATACAAACATCACATACAAGTCGTATGTGACCACGGTGTCGGTCTGCGTGGAGGACGAGATGCTGGCGCAGGCCCGGCGCTACGGCATCAATGTGAGCGAAGCACTACGGCAGGGGCTCGCCGCGGAGATCCGCAAGGCGCACGTCCGACAGAACGTGAGCCGCCTCTCGAAGCTCGCCCAGGAGCCCACCACCTCGGCTGTCGACCAGCTCCGGGGGCTCCGCGATGGCCGACGCGCCTGACGCGGACCATGTTCTGGACGCGACCGCGCTCGCGAAGCTCTTCCTCGAGGAGCCCGAGAGCGCCGCCTTCCGCGCGTGG
>DATLCC010000046.1:0-9882 GCA_035526585.1 Thermoplasmatota archaeon
CCGTTCTCCTCGGGCGGCGCGTGGCTGAGCCAGGCGGCGCTCGCGCTCGACCCCGACTCCGGAGCGCTCTTTGTCGCGTGGGCCGACCGCTCCGTGCCGAGCCCCACCGCCGTCGTCATGCGCTCGACCGACGAAGCGCAGACGTGGGAGCAGGTGCACGTGGCCGGCGCGCCGGGCTTCGCGTACCTCCTGCCGACGATGGTCGCGCGCGGCGGGCAGGTCGTCCTGCTGAGCCTACGCGAGCACTCGAGCGGCCTCTTCGACGCGGCGGTCGACGTCTCCGGCGACGGTGGCGCCACGTGGGCCGACCCCGACGCGCTCAACAGCGCGCCGCTCTGCACCTGCTTCCTGCAGCTGCGCACGCCGCAGCGCTCCGGCGGCATGTTCGGCCACTACGTCGGGCTCGATGCGCAGGCGGGGGCGATCGCGGCCGCCTGGATGGACGACCGCGACGCCGTGAAGCCGCAGGGCGTGTACGCGCGCGTGGGGACGCTGGGCTGATCAACCCGGCGGCCACGTGTAGACGGCGCTCGTCGCCGTCTGCCCGTCCGTGGCGCGCGCGCGGAACTCGACGTGCGAGCCGGGAGGCGCGTGGAGGCTCTTCGCCCACGAGCCGTACGACTGGTGGGTGAGCGCGACCCACGCGCCGCCATCGACGCGCGCGTCGACGCCGGAGAGCGTGCCGCCGCTCACGGTGACGTCGGTCTCGACCCACCATTCGTTGCCGCGGACGTTCTTCCACGTTGCGGCGAACGTGCCATTGGGCGGCGGGGGCGGCGGCGTGGTGCTGCCGCACTTCTCGACGCCGCCTGGGTGCGTGAACCAGCAGCTCTCTTCCCACACGCCGGCGCCGCCGCTCGCGCGGAAGCGGATGTCGTGCCCGGGCTCGATGTGGAAGCTGCCGGCCCACTGGCCCCAGTCGCGGTACGTGAGGGCGACCCACGCGCCGCCGGTGTCCATCGCTTCGACGGCGACGGGCTTCGGGTCGACGGTGAGCTGCGTCCACCATTCGTTGCCGCCCGTGGGGTCGAAGGTGAAGTTGCCCGTGGGCGGGGGCGGCGGGGGCGGCGTCTCGTTGCCGCCCGTGCCTCCGCCGCCGGTGGAGCTGCCGTCCGCGTCGCCGCAGAGGAAGCGGTTCTGCGTGCCGCCGAAGGCGATCTTGCAGGCGGAGTCGGTCTTGAAGACCTTCCAGCCGCCGCCGTTGCCCGAGACGCTGATCATCCACGCGGTCTTGTCGGTCTCGTCGATGTCGAACATGAGGGGCCCGCGCAGCGCCTGCCATCCGGAGCCCACGGGGACGTGGCCCTCCTTGACGCCCGTCTTGAGGTCGAGGTACCACACGCCGTCGTTGCCGCCGTTGTAGCCGATCGCGAGCACCTCGTACTTGCCGTCGCCATCGACGTCGGCGACGCCGAGGTCGTCGTTGGACCAGCTGTTGTCGAGGGAGGTGCGCCAGAGGAGCCCGCCGGTGGGCGTGTAGGCGAACACGTTCGCGGGTCCGAGGCGCTCCCAGTTGCCAGGCTTGTGCCCGATCGTGTTCCAGTCCTGCAGCAGGATGTCGCGATCGCCGTCGCCGTCCACGTCGAGGAGGACGGGGTGCGTGTACGAGAGCGGGTTGCCGAAGGGCGGCTGCCAGTGCGCCTTGTGCGCGCCGTTGTAGTTGATGACGAAGACCATGAGGTGGTTGTCGGTGTAGACGGAGTCCGTGTCGGGCGCGTCGCGTCCGGTGAACACGATCTCCTTCTTGCCGTCGCCATCGAGGTCGGCCGCGCTGCCCGCGACAGGGATCGCGCCAGGGTTCACGTAGCTGCTCGCGTAGAAGACCCACTTCGAGTTGCCCGTCGAGGCGTCGTAGGCGCGCACCTTGCCGCCGTCGCTGAAGAAGACGACCTCCTTCTTGCCGTCGCCGTCGAGATCGGTGAGGAGCGGGCCCGAGTTGCCGCCGTACTCGTTCTTCGACCAGCGCACGGTGCCGTCGTAGTTGAAGGCGTAGAGGCCCTTCGTCTCCACCTGGGAGAAGACCTCCATCCTGCCGTCGCCGTTCACGTCGCCCACGACGGCGCCCGCGTCGGCGCCCGGCGAGCTGTACGCGTCCATCGTCTTGCACCAGCGCTTGGTGAAGGTCCAGCCCGATCCGTACTCGTAATCGCAAACGGTGCCGGCGCTCGTCACGAGGATGACGTCCAGCGCGCCGTCGTTGTCCACGTCCGCGACCGAGGGGTCGTTGAGCGGCCGCGCGCCCCAGCCGCTCGGGTACGGCGGCAGCCACTCGGCGAGCACGTGCGTCGAGCGCGGGTCCAGGACGTAGACGTACTTGTTGTCGTTCTGCGTCACGATCTCCGGCTTCCCGTCGCCGTTGAAGTCGGCGACCGCCGACGACACGACGTCGAAGTTGGCGAAGGAGTGCGCCTCGTCGGCGGTCGCGTTGCTGATCGTGTTGATGAGCGTGGTCGCGCCCAAAGCGAGCGGGGTCAGGAGGAGCAGGCCCACGACGAGGGCGGGGAGCGAGTGGCGCATGGCCGATCGTTCCCAGGGTGGTTGCCCGGTGCCATCCTGCCTTTGGCTCAGGCGTCGATGCGTCCCATAGCCCGAAACCCTTTACGCCTGTGCTTTCCTTGCTTCGACGATGAAAGCCGTGGTGATGGCCGGAGGCGAAGGCACGCGCCTGCGCCCGCTGACGCTCGATGTCCCGAAGCCGTTCCTCCGCGTGGCTGGGAAACCCGCGGTCGAATACGCGCTCGAGGCGATCGTGAAAGCCGGGATCAAGGACATCATCGTGACGACGTTCTACAAGCCGGAACGCCTGATCGAGCACCTCTCCGGCGGTGCCCGCCTGAACGCCCGCATCTTCTACAGCGTCGAGGACCAGGCGATGGGCACGGCGGGGGGCGTCGCGAAATGCCTGCCGCTCACCGGCGACGACGACGTCGTCGTCCTCTCGGGCGACGTCATCGCCGACGTGAACGTGAAGGCGCTCGTGGAGGCGCACAAGAAGAGCGGCGCCGTCGCGACGATGGCGCTCACCCGTGTCGAGAACGTGAGCGAGTTCGGCATCGTCGGGCTCGACGAGACGGGCCGGATCATCCGCTTCAAGGAGAAGCCGAAGACGCCCGAGGAGACGTTCTCGCACCTCATCAACACGGGGATCTACGTGCTCTCCCCCGCCGCGCTTCGTGCCGTGCCCGAAGGCGCGACGTTCGACTTCTCGAAGCAGCTCTTCCCCAAGCTCCTCGAAAGCGGCCAGCGCCTGCAGGGCGTCCCGATCGAAGGGTTCTGGATGGACGTCGGGCGCCCGGCGGACCTCATCAAGGCGAGCGAGATCCTGGGCGAGCGCCATGGCAAGAAGGGGGGCTTGCGCGAGGGAGCGAAGGTGGATCCGAGGGCGAAGCTCGCCCGCGTCGACCTCTACCCGGGCGCGTCCGTCGAGGGAGGCGCGGCGCTCGAGGACTGCATCCTGTACGACGGCGCGCGCGTCGAAGCGGACGCCATCCTGAAGCAGACGATCCTCTCGCCCGACGCCGTCGTGGGCAAGGGCGCGCGGGTCACGGATTGTGTCCTGGGCCGCGGCGCGCGCGTGAAGCCGGGCGCGACGCTCGCGGGCGCGCGGGTCGAGCCGGGGCAGAGCGCCGGATAGGGCCACATAAAGGGCGGCGCCAGTGTCGCGCCCGCCACAAGGCGCGCCTTTGAGCCAGGCAAGCAGCCTCCCAGCCTTGGGACTGCATGCCGACGAAGCTGGACCAGGTCCGGAAGCTCCTGGCGGAGGGGTACGAGCTCGACGACGTCGAGAACGCGGGAGGGATGATGGAGGCCCGCTTCCGCCGCGGGTCGAAGACGATCACGGTCCGATTCCTGCCCTCCGAGGCGGAGGCGCTGCTGCTGAAGGGTCCGCTCCGGCTCTGAATGCCGGGGGCGCGCTTCGCGGAGCGCGACGCGCGACGCGTAACCAAATGGTCACGCATTCTGCGAGCCGCGTCGCGTGGGGGGCCGAAGCCCCCGACCGGCCGAGGGAGCGGCACAGCCGCTCAATCGGTCCAGTAGAGAAAGAGGAAGGCCCAGATCAGCAGGAACAGGATGCTCGTGAAGAGGTACGGCACGAGCGCCGTCGCCTGTCCCGAAGCCATGATCCACGCGACGCCGAGCATGAGCGCCGCGACGAGCGCGGTGAACGTGTTGCGCAGGTTGCGGCGCTCTTCCCGCTCGACGCTCTTCGCGCCTCTTCCCATGTCGATCTTCACGCGCAGGTCGTTGTTCTCGACCATGCGGAGGATCTTGTTAAGGCGCGGGGGGACGGACTTCAGCGTCTCGAAGGTCTCGTACGCGCTCGCAAGCAGGTGCTGGGGCCCGTCGCCGTTGCGCCCGAGCGCTTCGCGTCGCAGGTAATCCGCGACGTAGGGCTCGAGCACGTCCACAAGCTCGTAGGTGGGATCGAGCTTGCGGCAGAGCCCTTCGAACTGGAAGAGCGCGCGCGTGATGAGCATGAAGTCGGGCGGCAGCAGCATCTCGTGCTTGTTCGCGACGGCGAGGATCATCTCCAGCACGACGGGGTCGCCGACGCTCGCGCGCTCGCGCTCGTGGTAGTCCATGATGCGCTCGACGTCGCGGATGTACGCGCCCATGTCGAGGTCGCCGCCGTTGGAGGCGAGATCGATGATCGCCTGCGCGACGGTGTCGATGTCGTGCCGCACGAACCCCAGCACGAGAGAGAGCACGCGCTCGCTCCTGCGTCGCGACACCGTCCCGACGGCGCCCCAGTCGAGGAACGCGACCTGGTCGCTCGACATCGCCATGAGGTTGCCAGGCGAGGGATCCGCGTGGAAGATGCGCTTCTCGAAGATCTGCTTCGCCATCGCGTGCGTGATGATCCCGGCGAGCTTCTTGCCATCGAGCGCCTTCAGCGCGGGATCGTCGAAATTGCTGAACTTGATGCCGTCGATGCGCTCGAGCGTCAGCACGCGACGGCTGGACGCGCTCCAGTACACCTTCGGGATCTTCACGCTCGCGTCGTCGTGGAAGATCTCGTAGACGCGCTGGACGTTGCGCGCTTCGTTGCGGTAGTCCAGCTCGCGCGCGAGCATCGCCTGCACCTCCATGAGGTGCTCGCGCGGCTGCCACACGCGCGAGGCGGCGAAGAGGTTCTCGACGAAGCGGACCATGGGCTCCATGATCTCGAAGTCGACGCGGACGCGGCGCTGGATGCCCGGATGCTGCACCTTCACCGCGACGCTCTCGCCCGTGCGCAGGCGCGCGAAGTGCACCTGCCCCACCGACGCGCTCGCGACGGGGACCTCCTCGAACTCGTCGAACACCTCCTTCAAGGGGCGCCCGAGCTCGTCCTCGATGAGCGCCTTGATGTCGGCGAAGGGCGAGGGCGTCGTGCGATCGTAGAGGTGCTTGAACTCCTCCACGAAGTCGCGGTGGACGAGGTCGGGACGCGTCCCGAGGAGCTGGCCGATCTTGATGAAGGTGGGCCCGAGCTCCTCGAGCATCTTCCGCACGCGCCGCGGCGCGTCGGGGGGCATCGCGAGCTCCGTGCCCCCGTCGTCGGAGGGGACGCGCGGCGCGCGCGCGATCTCGCGCATCATCTGGAAGAAGTCGTTGCGGTAGAGGATGCGGCTGATCTCGACCGTCCGCTGGACCTTGCCCAGCGCCTCCTGGTCGTCGAGGCGGTGCGGGGGCGGAGGCGCTGCCGCCGGATCCACCGCGACCGTCATGTCCGCGGCGAGGCCCCCGCACCGTGAAAAGGTTGCGTCCCGTTCAGCTCGTCTTGGGCTTCTTCGTCGCCTTCGGCGAGGACGTGGAAGCGCCGGCGGGCGCGTGCTCGCCGCCGTGGGGCATCTCGCCGGGCGTCTCGCCGGGCGCGGAGGGCGTCGTCTCGTCCTTCTTGCCAAAGCGCGCCTTGTACTCGCCTTCGAGCTGCTCGACGCGCGCCTCGAACTCCTTCGAGATCTCGTCGAACTTCTTCTCCATGGTGTCGCGAAGCTCCTTCGCCTTCGCCTTGGCGGGCTCGCCGTAGCGCGTGTTGAGCTCGTCGAACTGCTTCTCCGAGAGGACGCGGTGCTCGTGGAGGAAGGCGCGCACGTCGGAGACGAACTCCTTGCTCTTCTGCTGCGTGAGCTCCTTCGTGGGCTTGCGGATGACGAAGTAGGTCGCGTTCTTCTCGAGGTCGACGATCTGGCCCCACTCGTTCGTGTCCTTCACGAGGACGAGCTCGGTCTTCTTGGCCTGCGTTTCGCTGCTGTTGACGGTCTCCATGGTTCTCACTCGCTGGACTTGGATGCCTCGTTCCGGTGGAGGCGCACCTCGATCTTCTCTTCGGCCCTGTCGACCTGCTCCTTGACCCACCCTTCGACCTGGTCGAAGAGCCCCTGGAAATTCTTGGGGGCGTGGCGGGCGAGGAACTCCTTCGTCGCGCGCTCGGGCGTCTCGAAGCGGGTCTTCAGCTCCTTGTACTGGTGGAAGGCCACCTTCATGTGCTCGTTCGTGGCGACCTGGATCTCCTTCACGAGGTCCTTCGGACCCAACTTGACGTCGGTCTCCGCGCCAGGCAGGATGACGAGCACTTCCTGGCCGGCGAACTCGGTGAAGCCGCTGATCTGGCCGTTCGGGCTCACGCGCTTCGTGCCGAGGACCTTCCCGCTACCGATGTCGATCTTCATTGTGTCACCCACAATCTGATAGTGCGGCAGAGTGGCCCGGTGTGCATATACGTTTCGCCGGCGGGCCGCCGGACGTCGCCTGCCTCCACGCTTGGACGCCAAGCGGCTTCCGCTCGCGCGGCGCTCGGGGCGCGTGCGCGCCGCCCCCGGCCTCGTCCTCGCCCTCGCCCTTCTCCTCGCGCCCGCGGCGGCCGCGGGGCCCGTTGGGTGCGCCCCCGTCTACGACGTGTGCGAGGACGGCGCGGGGGGCCACGCGCGCTGCATCCAGCTCCTCGTGTGCGAGGAGTCGCGGGGCGCCTCGTGCGAGGAGCCCGGCGCGAGCGGGCGCCACGCGACGCACACCGGCACCGCCCCCTTCGAGGGGGTCGGCGTGGTCGACGCGTGCGACGACGGCGCGCGCGAGAGGACCACCTACGTCGTCCTCCCGATCCTCGTCGGCCGGAGCTCTCTGCTCGAATGGCGCACCTGGAGCGGCTCGGAGGAGGGCACGTGGATCCTCGTCACGGGAGGGACCGTGCAATACCGCGCGGACGCGGGCGGCTGCACGACGTGGATCGCGGGTCTGCCCTTCGCATGCGCCGCTGACCCGCCCGGGCAGCCGGACGCGCGCTGGGGCGAGCTGCTTCCCTAGGCGTCCGCGTCGCGCACTTCGAGCCCAGGCCCCCTGGCCAGCGTCAGCTCGAATGCGCCCACCGGGTGCGCAAGCCCGAAGGCGTCGAGCACCGCGGGGTGCACCTCGCCGAACACGCCCGCGCCGTTGAGCGACGCGCACCGGCCGGCCACGAACGCGGGGTCTTCCGCCTTCGCGACCTCAGCCGGCCATCCGAGGTCGCGCGCGAGCGCGAGGACGACGCCCTTCACTTCGGAGAAGTTGGAGCGACCGGCGATGATCACGCCCGCCACATGGCGCTCGTTGAGCGCCTCGCCTTCGGCGAGGCGGGTCACCATCGCGACCTCGAAGAGCCGCTGCGGCAGGTCGCGGTGCGCGTTCTTCTTGAGGATCGCCATGAGGCCCGGCAGCAGCGTCGGCCGCAGCATCGTCGTGTCCTCCGTCACGGGATTCTTCACCTGGATCACGGGCGTGGGCGCGCGCTGCATGCGCGCGAACTGGTCGCGCTCGTTGCTGAGCGTCAGGTTCATCGTCTCGAGGAATCCGAGCCCCACGAGCGAGTCGCGCGCAAGGAGCGAGACGCGCGTCTCGGGCAGCATGCGGCCCACCGTGCGGGCCTTGAGGGGCGCGGGCGTGAGCTGCGCGATGCCGTGGCCGATGGCGACGTCCTCGACGATGTCCCACGGGTGGATGATGTCCGCGCGGTAGGGCGGGATCTGGACGAGCACGTCCTTCCCGTGCCCGCGCGCACCGTAGCCCATGCGGCGCAGCTTCTCGGCGACCTCGTCCGCGGAGAACGCGGTCCCGAGGAGCCCGTTCGCGTCGGCGACGTGGAGCGTCCGCTCCTCGGGCGTGAGCTGGGGGGAGCGGTGCCCTCCGACCTGAAGCGTCTCGAGCTTGCCCCCAGCCTCCGCGAGCGTCGTCGCGAGGATGTTCAGCGTCTTCTCCACGGCCCACTTGTCCGTGCCGGTGACGTCGAGGAAGATGTCCTTCGTGCTCGTGGTCACGGCCGTGCGGGCGGCGTTGATGATGGGCGGCAACGAGACGACCTCGCCCTTCGCGTCCACGATGATCGGCACGCGCGCGTGGCCGGCGAGGAGCGGGGCGTAGGCGATGCCCTTCTCGTGCTTCGTTAGGATCTCGCGCGGCGTCATGGCGCGCGTCTCGTACAGGGGAACGAAGTGGTGCTCGTCCATCCCCCACGTGGTGTAGGTGAACGGCGGCGCGAGCGGCTTCGCGTCGTGGATGCCGATCGCGACGCGGCGCCTGCGCGCGCCCAGCCCCCAGTGCAGGTCCTCCTGGAGGTCGATGAGCGCCTTGAGGCGCGCCTCGGTGACGTGCACGCCGCGGACGAAGGCGGCCCCGATGTGCGGGCGCACCTTCTCGACGCTCGGGTGGATCGTGACGCTCTGCCCGCTGGGAGTCGTGGCGTATGTGTGGAGGCCCGTCTCGACGCCGTACCAGGCGCGAAGCGCGCGGGCGATCCCCTCGACCGTGAAGAGGTCGGGGCGGTCCGGGAAGAACTCGACGGCCCACGTCTCGCCGCTCGCGTCCTCGACGTCGGCGCCGATCATCGGGATCGTCTTCGCGAGCTCCGCGCGCGGGACCTCCTTGCGCAGCAGGCGTTCGAGCTCGGCGATCTCGAACTTGATGACGGGCACGCTGCGCTGACCCCGGGGGCCGGGCATAAGCGTTTCCGGCCAACGAACAACGCGGACCCGCGAACCCTCGGAGCGCCGCGCGGCTTCGTGGGTTCGCGTTGTTCCGGGGGACGTTGCGCCAAAGGCTTATGGAGTCGGCAGCCTCGTGAAAGACGATGACGTCGCGGCTGCCCGGCTTCCACAAGCTGAGCGCAGGCGAGCGCCGAGCCGCGATCGCGCGCGAGACGGGCGTGAGCGTCGACGAGCTCGCGGCGCTCGAGGCGCCCCTGCCGCACGCGGTGCGCGACGCGCTCGTCGAGAACGTCGTGGGCGGCTACACGCTCCCCATCGGGATCGCGACCAACTTCCGCGTGAACGGGCGCGACGTGCTCGTGCCGATGGCGGTGGAGGAATCGAGCGTCGTCGCCGCCGCGAGCCACGGCGCGAAGATGGCGCGCGACGCGGGCGGATTCCACGCGCGCGCGAGCGAGCCGGTCATGGTCGCGCAGGTGCAGCTCGTGGACGTGCCCGACTTCGGCGTCGCGCAGCGCAACCTCTACGCCGTCGCGGACGACCTCGCGCGGCTCGCGGGCGACGCCGCCGCTGGGCTCGCGAAGCGGGGCGGAGGCTATCGCGGCTTCAAGGTGCGCACGCTCGACACGGACGCCGGGAAGTGCCTCGTCGTCCACCTCCTCGTCGACGTGCGCGACGCGATGGGCGCGAACGCCGTCAACACGGTCGCCGAGGCCGTCGCGCCGCTTCTGGCGGAGGTCACGGGCGGCCGCCCGCTCCTTCGTATCCTCACGAACCTCTCCGACGAGCGCACCGTCGCCGTCTCGGCGAGCTTCGACGTCGGCGGCGCCGACGTCGCCCGCGACATCCTGCGCGCGTGGGCATTCGCCGACGCCGACCCGTACCGCGCCGCGACGCACAACAAGGGCGTGATGAACGGCATCGACGCCGTCGTCATGGCGAC
>DATLCC010000047.1:0-9586 GCA_035526585.1 Thermoplasmatota archaeon
GAGGCTGCACCTTCGCCTCCCCGTGGCCAGGCCGCGCCGGCAGTGAAGATTGTGCCTGCGGATGCGCAGGGCGGTGCCACTCGAACGTGTCGCCGCCCTCCACGTAGAAAGCAAGCAGAGTCCGCGCTCTTCATGGTTCTGATGCGAATCGGTAAGAAGCCCTTCTCCCGCTCGCGAGCATGGGGGCAGGTGGCGCGACCTCGACGTCAGGTTCCATCGTCGCAGCCATCCTCGCCAGCCGTCGTGCGAATTTTTCCGCAGAAAAATTCGCGCTCGTGGTCGCGCCAGGGCGCGGCCTGAAGCGACCAGAGAATGAGAAACGAAAGGGCGCGCGCACGCCGGTGCGCTATGTCCTGCGAGCCTTACCAGCGCCGCTGGCCGCCGCTGCCGCCGCTGCTTCGGTGGTTGCCGCCGCTGCCTCCGCTGCGGTAGCTCGCGCCGGGGCGCGAGTCGCCGCCGCGGTGGCCGCCGCCGCTGGAGCGCGGCGTGCGCGGGCCGCCGTAGCCGCTGCCGCCGCCGCCCGTGTTGCCCGCGCTGGAGCGCGGGGCGCGCTGCGCGTTCTGGTGGCGCGCGCCGCCGTTCGGGCGGCCGAAGCTGCCGCGGGGCGGGCCCTTGTCCACGTGCTGGCGGGCCGCTTCCGGGATGACCGGGAGGGGGCCCACGTCGTACGCGTCGATGCGGACGCCCGCGATGCGCTCGACCTGGATCGCGTCCTTCTCCTCGCCGCTCTCGACGAAGAGGAACGAGCGGCCGCGCTTGCCGTTGCGGCCCGTGCGGCCGATGCGGTGCACGTAGTCCTCGTTCACCATCGGGAAGTCGAAGTTGATCACGTGCGTGATCCCGCTGATATCAAGCCCGCGCGCCGCGACGTCGGTCGCGACGAGGTGGTCGATCTTGCCTTCGCGGAAATCGGCCATGACGCGGTCGCGCGCGTTCTGGCTCAGGTTGCCCTGGAGCGCGTCGACCTTGTAGCCGGAGGCGTGCATCTTCTTCGCGAGGCGCTTCGCGCCGTGCTTCGTCTTCGTGAAGACGACCGACATGTACGGCTTCTCCTTCTCGAAGAGCGCGAGGAGGTGCGCGAACTTGTCGCCGCGGATGCGGACCTGGAACTGGTCGGTGAGCTCCGTCGCGGTGGGGCCGGTCTCGGCGCGCACCGTCTCGGGGCGGTGGAGGTAGCGCTGCGCGAGGCGCTGGATCTCGACGGGCATCGTGGCGCTGAAGAGCATCGTCTGGCGCTCGCGCGGGATGAACGCGAAGATCTTGTCGATGTCGCGGATGAAGCCCATGTCGAGCATCCGGTCCGCCTCGTCGAGCACCACGTGGCGCACTCCGCCCAGGTGGACGTCGCGGCGCTGGAGGAGGTCCAAGAGGCGCCCGGGGCACGCGACGAGGCACGTGATGTCGCCGCGTCGGAGAGCATTGATCTGGTTGCCGAAGCCGACGCCGCCGTAGATGGCGTGCGCCTTGAACGGCGTGCCTGCGCCCATCCAGTTCATCTCTTCGACGATCTGGTTGGCGAGCTCGCGCGTGGGCGCGAGGATCAGGGTCTGGATCCCCTTCACGGGCTTCGTGTCCTCGATGATCGGGAGCCCGAACGCGGCCGTCTTCCCGGTGCCCGTCTGCGCCTGGCCCACGAGGTCGCCGCCCTGCATGAGGATCGGGATCGAGAGCTCCTGGATCGGCGTGGGGACCTTGAAGCCCTTCTTCGCGAGGGCCTTCATCGTGGTCGGGCTGAGCTGGAATTGGTCGAAGCCGGTGGCTTCGTCTTCGTGGGAACGTGGGTTCTGCATGATGCATGTCTCGTTGGCGAAACAATGCCGTACCGCCTGCACAAAGCGCAGGGTCCCTCCGCCAAAGGGCGGGGGTCTACGCGTTTCGGGGGCGCGCCAGCCTTTCTCAAGAGAAGAGGGGCGATCAGGGGCGCCGTGCCGGAATCACTTCTTGCCAAGCTACCCGAGTCCGGCATCCCTCATAAGCCCTCGCTTCGCGCCCTGGTGACCGGGTGGTCTGGGCCAGGACGAAGGCAAGCGCGAAGGCCGGGCGATAGCAACCTTGCGCGCCCCTACTCGGGGCCGTACGCCCCCAGCCGCGCGAGCTCCCCGCGCTTCGCGAGGATCGCGGGCGTGCGGCACACGCCGGTCGCTCCGGTCACTTGGGGGATCGTGCAGTTGTTGCAGCTCTCGCACAACGCTTCGGCGTTGCGCTCGTGAAGGAGCCGCCATGCGAGCCTTGGCTCCGCGTAGAAGGGGCGCGCCATCCCCACCATGTCGCACGTGCCATCCTGCAACAGCGCATCCATCTCCGCGCGCGAACGGACGCCGCCTTCGCAGAGCACGGGGACGTCCACGGCGCGCTTCACGGCCTTGCAGAGCTCCGCGTTCCAGTGTGGCGTCGCCGGCAGCAGGCGCGCCTGCGCGCGGTTCGCGAGCTTCATCATCCCGACGTGGCGGCCGAAGGCGGCGTTGTACCCAGCCTGCCAGCGCGGATCCTCCCACGCGATCCCGGGATATCGGCCGCGCGCGGTGGCCTGATCGCGCGTGACGCCGACGTTCACCGGCACGATCGCATCGACGCCGAGATCCGCCGCCGCGCGCGCGATGCGCACCGTGTCCTCGCGCGCGAGCGCGCCGCGCACGAAGAAGGGGGCCGCGCTCTCGCACGGGATCTTGGTCGTGAGGAGGAACCCTTGCGGCGTATGGCGGCGGATCGCCTCGACCACGAGCCGGAAGAACGATCCCTTGTCCTCCCCGAAGATATCGTTCCGCTTGTTGAAGACGGGCGACCAGCACTGCTGGAAGATGCTTGCGTTCGCGCCCGCGAGATGCACGCCGTCGTAGCCCGCCTCGGCGGCGTACCCCGCGCTGCGGCCGAACGCTTCGGCGAGCTCCCCCAGCTCCTGCTCCGTCATCACGCGCACGGTCGAGAGGTCGAGGATCGGCGTCTTCCCGACGGCGCGGAACCACGCGGGCGGCTCGCTCACGCAGAGCGTCTCGAGGCCAGGATGCGTCGCACGATACTCCGCGTGCCACAGCTCCATGCACTGCAGGCCGCCAAAGCCCAGCTGCATCACGAGGAGGGCGCCGTGCGACTGGACCTCTTCCACGGCGGGGCGCAGCGAGGCCACGAAGTCCTTGTCATGGACGCGAAGGAGCCCCGGCGCGCTGCGTCCGCCGCGCGGCGTCACCAGGCACGCGCCCTGGAAGACGAGGCCGCAGCCGGCAGCGGCGCTCGGGGCGAGCTCGCGCGCGAGGATGCGCGCCGCGCCAGGCCCCTGGGGCGCGACCTCCAGCACGGGCGCGCGGTAGAGGCGGTTGCGCGACGCGCGCGCGCCGATGCGCACGGGGTCGGGGAGCGCGGGCACCGGCCGAGGACGGCGGGAGCGCGGTATGACCCGTTCCACTCACCCTTGAGTACGTTTCTTTCGGGGAAGCCAAGCTTCATGAGCCGGACCCACTTGGAGACGAGTAATGCGGTTCGACGTGACGTCGCCTGCCGCGCTCCCGACGCGCTGGGGCGAATTCCAGGTCGTGGCGTTCCGCTTCGCCCACGAGCCCCAGGCGACCGCCGACTGCGAGCACCTCGCGATCGTCAAGGGCGACATCCGCGGCGCGGACGTCCTCGCGCGCGTGCACTCCTCCTGCATCACCGGCGACGTCGTGGGCTCGTCGCGCTGCGACTGCGGCCCGCAGCTCGACGCGGCCCTCGAGGCGATCGAGCGCGAAGGGCGCGGCGTCGTCCTCTATCTCAACCAGGAGGGGCGCGGGATCGGCCTCTTCAACAAGATCCGCGCGTACGTCGAGCAGGACGCGGGCGCGAACACCGTCGAGGCGAACGTGAAGCTCGGCTTCGACGCCGACGCGCGCTCCTACGAGCAGGCCGTCGACATGCTCCGGCACCTCGGCGTCGCGAGCGTGCGGCTCATGACGAACAACCCGAAGAAGGTCGAAGGCCTCGAGGCCGCGGGCATCGTCGTCTCCGCGCGCGTCCCGCACGTCGCGGGGCACACGCCCACGAACCGCCTCTACATCGAGACGAAGCGCGACCTCATGGGGCATCTCCTCGGGTAAGAGGGCAAGCTCGAGGACGAGGGTCGCTCATTCGACGAGGAGCACGACCAGATCCCTCACGTTCGTCCCTGTCGGGCCCGTGCGGATCAGGTCCTCGAGCGCCTCGAAGTACGCGTAGCTGTCATTCTCCGCGAGCGCCGCGTGCGCATCGAGCCCGAGCGCATCGGCGCGCGCCCGCGTGAGCCCGTCCACGATCGCGCCCGCGGCGTCGGTCGGGCCATCCACGCCGTCCGTCGCGAACGCTGCGAGGAGCGCGTCGCGCCCCGAGAGGGCGTCGACCGCGGCGAGCGCCAGCTCCTGGTTGCGACCACCGCGCCCCTCGCCGACGACGTGCACGGTCGTCTCGCCGCCCGCGACGACGGCGGTGCGCGCGGGGAGCGTACGCGCGAGCGCGCCGATCTCCGCGCCCCGCTCGCGCGCCTCGCCCGCAAGCCAGCGCGGCATCCCGCGCGGCGCGTAGCCTAGCGCCTGCGCGGCGGCGGTGGCGGCGCGCACCGCGGTCGAGGTGTCCGCGAGCACGTGCACCGGCGCCGGTCGCGCGGGCGCAGGGAGCGCGGGCCGCGCGAGCATGTCGAGCACGCTCGATGGCATGGCCTCGGCGAGCCCGCGCCGCTCCAGCATCGCGAGCGCCTGTTGCGGCGAGGAACCATCCGCGAGCGTCGGCCCCGAGGCGAGCGTCGCGGGCTCGTCGACGTCGCTCACGGCGAGCACGAGGACCTCGCCGCGGCATTCGCGCGCGAGGCCGCCGTTCTTGAGCCAGGAAAGGTGGCGCCGCAGGAGGTTCACCTCGTCGATGGGCGCGCCGCTCGCGAGGAGCGCGCCCGTCGCGCGCCGCAGGTCCGCGAGCGGCACCATCGGCGCCTCGCACATCGCGCTCGCGCCGCCCGAGAGGAGGACGATGAGGAGATCGTCGGGGGCGGTGGCGCGCGCGAGCTGGAGGATGCGCTCGCCGGCGCGCACGCTCTCATCAGTAGGGAACGGGTGCCCGCCGACGTACGACTCGAAACCGGGGATGTCCACCGCGTACGGCGCGCAGACGACGACCTCGTGGAGCGGCCCCCACGGCTGCGCGTGCGCGGCCATCATGCCCGCGGCCTTGCCCATCGCGGCGACGCGCACGGTGCGACCCGCCAGGCGCGCGCGGTGGCCGTCGGGCAGGTGCAGCGCGCCCTCGGCGAGCGCGACCTGGCGCATCACGACCTGCGGCTGGACGGCGTTGAGGGCGGCCTGGAGGATCGTCCTCGCGTGCTCGCGTGCCTCGTCGCGCCAGGTCCTCACGCCCCCTGAGCCCTCGCGCAGCACATCACCTTTTTCTGTGGGAGCCCGTTCGCCGCCCGATGACGCACGAGTCGGCCGCGAAGCGCGTGTACGGGTCCGTCGAGAAGCATCACGCGTGGTTCGACGAGTCGATCCCGATGATCGCGAGCGAGAACCTCATCTCGCCCATGGCGCGGCGGCTCCTCGTCTCCGACTTCCACGACCGCTACGCGGAGGGGCACCCCGGGAAGAGGTACTACCAGGGGCTCACGTACATCGACGAGGTGGAGCGCGAGTGCAAGAAGCTCGCGCTGGAGCTCTTCCGCTGCGCGTGGGCGGATGTGCGCTGCGTCTCCGGCACGGAGGCGAATCTCGCCGCGTTCACCGCGCTCGCGAAGCCCGGCGACACCATCACCGCCGTGAGCACGGCGGATGGCGGCCACATCTCGCACGCGAAGTTCGGCGGCGCCGGTGTGCGCGGCCTGAACATCGAGACGTACCCGTGGGACGAGGAGCGGATGCAGCTCGACGTCGCGAAGAGCGTCAAGCTCGTGCGCGAGAAGAAGCCGAAGATCGTGCTCTTTGGCCAGAGCATGTTCCTCTTCCCGAACCCGATGAAGGAGGTCGCGCAGGCGGCCCACGAGGAGGGCGCGAGCGTCATGTACGACGGCGCGCACGTGATGGGGCTCATCGCCGGGAAGCGCTTCCAGGATCCGCTGCGCGAGGGCGCCGACATCATCACGGGCTCGACGCACAAGACGCTCCCCGGTCCCCAGGGCGCGCTGATCCTCGGCAACTTCGATGACGCCGACATGGAGCAGCAGGGCACGCTCGCGCGAAAGCTCGACCGCGCCGTCTTCCCCGGCACCGTGAGCAGCCACCACCTCCACCACCTCGCCGCCAAGGCGGTCGCCCTCGCGGAGCACCTGGACTTCGGGGAGACCTACGCGGACCAGGTCATCCGCAACGCGAAAGCGCTGGCTCAAGCGATCCACGAGCGGGGCGTGAAGGTCCTGGGCGAGAAGCTGGGCTTCACCGAGAGCCATCAGGTCGTCGTGGACGTGCGCGAGCATGGCGGCGGCTCGTGGGCGGCGGTCGCCCTCGAAGAAGCCAACCTGATCACGAACTTCAACATGCTTCCAGGCGACACGAGCGCGCTCCACCCGAGCGGCCTGCGCCTGGGCACCCAGGAGATGACGCGCATCGGGATGAAGGAGCGCGACATGCAGGATGTCGCGACGTTCCTCCACGCGGTCGTCGTGAAGAAGGAGAAGCCCGCGGACGTGAAGAAGCGCGTGGCGGAGTTCCGCCAGAAGTTCAAGGGCATCCACTATTGCTATCAGGAAGGCGCGCCCGCGTACAAGTGGTGGGACCTCGCCTGAGCCGGTGACTCAAGCGAGGCGGCACTCCCGGGCGGAGCCGGTCCTCAGACCGGCTTGCGAGGGGCGTGCATGGCCCGCATGACGTCCGTGGCGCGCAGCCACTTGTCGCAGGAGATGCACGTCGTGCCGTTCTTGCGGCTCAGGACGATGAGGTTGATCTCGTTCTTCGCCGTGCAGACGGGGCAGATGAACGGGACGAGGACCGGGGGCTTCGAGGCGACGACGGTCATGCGCAGGAGCGCAGCAGCAGCGCAGGAAGGATATAATGACCGCGCACCCCCATGCTACGGAGTTGCGCGGCAGGGCTCGTTGCCCGGTCCCGATACGCTCTGCGAACCGCTCCGAATCGGACCTGACCGCTCCCATCTTACCTTCGGACGCGCACGAAGGGCGTCGGAGACGAGCCGCGTGCGGCTCACTCCCGGACCGGCGCGGGACGAGTCCACTCTCCCCTGAGGCTCGCGCCGGTCCGGTCCTCCTCTCGCCGCACCTTGCGCGGCGCAAAGGGGCAGGCTTGAAGGTGCGACACGCGCCTGGAGTAGCGTGCGGAGGCTCCTCGCGGTCGCGCTCGCGTCGCTTCTGCTCCCCCTCGCCGCAGCCGACGAGCCCTACCAGGTCGTGATCGACTGGCAGGAGGGGCACTTCGTGGCCGGCACGCGCGTGGGCATCGACGGCGTGGACCGCTGGCGCGTCCCCTTCTCGCTCGACGCGTGCCATCGCGAGGTGCTGCTCGACCTCCTGTACAGCCCGCAGGAAGCGGCGATCGACGTCGACGGCGTGGGCGAGGCCGCGCTCCTGTGGGAGATCCGCGCCGAGGTCTGGAGCGCGGATGGCGCGACCCTTCAGAGCGCGCAGCGCATCACGGCCTCCGGCCATGGGCGCTCCCTGGGCACGATGCCCGCGGAAGGCGCCTACGAGCTGCGCGTGCAGCTCGTCACCGGGGCACAGGTCGACTGGAGCGCGAGGCTTCGCGCCCACGAGCTGCCCCTCGATCCTGCATGCGGCGGCCTGGCTTGACGCTCGCCTCGCGAGGGCCGCCTGCGACCTTGCTGCCAACAAGCTGAAGCCAGCCGGTCGCGCTCGGCGGGCGATGCGCTTCACAGGGCGCAAGGTGTATCTCACGGGCGCCACGGGGTTCATCGGAGCCCACGTGGCACGGCAGCTCCTCGCCGAAGGGGCGAGCGTCACGTGCCTCGTGCGGTCCCAGACGCAGGCGGGCGACCTCGAGCGCCAAGGTGCCACGATCGCCCGGGGCGACATCACGAACCCCGCGACCCTCGACCTCTCCGGACAGCATCTGCTGATCCACGCCGCGGCCTGGGTCGGGCACGGTCTGCCGGCGAAGAAGCTCCCGCTCTTCCGCCGCACGAACGTCGGCGGCACGGAGAACATCCTGCACGCCGCCGAGCGCGCCGGCGTCGCAAAGGTCGTGCACGTCTCCAGCATCGCGGCGATCGGCGCGACGCCAGGCGGGCGGGCCGACGAGGGGACCCCGCGCGGCGCGACGTTCCAGAGCGAGTACGAGCGCACGAAGACGGACGCTCACGGGATCGCGCTCAAAGCCGCGCTCCCGATCGCGGTCCCGATGCCTGGCATCGTCCTTGGGCGCGGCGGCTCGTTCGACCCTCTCCTCTCCCGCCTCGCGCGTGGCCGCGTCCCGGCGCTTCCGGAGGACGACGCCGTGAAGGGGTTCGTCCACGTGGAGGACACCGCCGAAGGGATCCTGCTCTGCGCGCTCAAGGGGCACGGGCCCTATCTGCTCGTCGACGAGAACATGCGCACGACCGAGCTCTTCGTCGCCGCCCTCGAGGAGGCGGGGCTGCGCGTGCCGCGCCGCCGCATCCCGACGCGCGCCCTCGTCGCGGCAGGAAGCGCGGTCGAGGGCGCGTACAAGCTCGTCGGGAAGACGCCGCCCTTCTCGGGCGAGCTCCTGCATGGGCTCACCGTGCCGATGAGCTACGACAGCTCGAAGGCGCGCAAGGAGCTCGGGTGGCGGCCGGACCTCGTGAAGCGGTTGGCGCAGGACCTGCGCGCGCTCGTTTGAGCCTGCAAGGCCAGCGCCAGCGCAAGGGAGCACGCGCGCGTCCCCAGCTCTAGCCCGATCCTTCGTCCTTGCCCTCACGCCACGGCCCTCAGGCCGTGGCCTGGTAGGCCGTGTCGAGCGTGTAGTCGTTCCCCGAGTCGGCGCTGCCGCCCACGGGCGCGGGCCCGAGGGGCGTGTTCAGGACCGCGACGTCGCCCGCGTTCACGAGCTCGACGCCGATCTCGTACGCACCGCCCGCGATCCCTTCGACGACGAACTCCAGCTCGCCCGAGGAGGACTCCTCGCTCTCGACCATCGTGCCGTCGGGCTTCATCACGTGGATCTTGAAGGTGTCCGGCGCGTTCGTGCCCGTCGGCGTGCCGGCGGCCTCGTCCGTCCACGCGAGCGTGAGCGTCATCGTGCCCGTCGCGTTGTCGGGAAGCGTGATCGTCTTCGTGACGACCTCGCCCTCGGCCGCCGTGCCCGCATCCTGGGGCATCGTGAGCGTCGCGAGGTTCGCCGCATCGAGGCCGCCATCGTCCGCGCTCGCGGAGGCCGACTCGACGGGCTGGCTGCCCGGGATCGCGCCGGCCGCGACGATGAGCGCGGGCACCATGAGGAGCGCGAGGAGCGCGACGCCGAAGGCGCCCAGCGCCCCGAAGGCGCCGCGGCGGCGCTTCTGGACGGGCTCGGCCACGGGCACCGGCGGCGTGATGAAGCGGTTGTAGATGACGAGAGCCGCGACCGTGACGAGCGCCACCGCGCTCATGATGGCCCAGAAGACGGCGGGCGTGCCGGCCTGCTGTGCGAAGCGGCCGTAGAGCACGCCGCCGACGCCGGCGCCAAAGAAGAGGCCG
>DATLCC010000048.1:0-3552 GCA_035526585.1 Thermoplasmatota archaeon
GCGGCGCGTGAGGCGGCGGATGTAGTCGCTCGTGAGCTCGTGGCCCGCGAACTTCGTCGCGCACTCGTTGCCGCGCACGGCCTGCACCTTGAACTTCATCTTGATGTGCATCTTCGAGAAGTCGCCGGTGAGGTCCTGGAGCGTCGCCTCGGCGACGCGGCCCATGAGCTTGTCGCCCTCGTCCGCCAGCGTCTCGGCGATGATCGCGCCGTTGTACATGGGAGGCGCGCGGATGTTGTACCACTGCTTCGCCTTCCACTTGTCCTTGACCTTGCGGACCGCGGTGCGGCTGACCTTCTTCTTCGCCTGCGCGGCCTGTTCGCCCTTGTCCTGTGCCATTGGGATCGTCCTCGAATCCCCAGAAAAGAATGCTCCGACGTTCTCCCCCAGAGTGACCAGGGCAGCGAGTCGAAGTCGCATCCTCTCCACGGTCGCAGGCTGGGGGCCTCGCGCGGATGGTAGCGCCGGAGACGCAGGTCCCTCTCATAAAGGTAATGGGCGGGGAGGGTGCGTTCGGCGCGTGGTGCACCGATGGCTCGCCGCGGTCTTTGGCCTCGTCGCTGCCGCGAGCGCGTTCGCCCCCTGGCATGTCTACCGGATCGTCGGCCCGCCCGGCTTCCCCGAGGCCGGGACGTCCGGCCCGCTCGGATGGGCCGTGGTCGCGCTCGGGCTCATCGCTGCCACGGGCGCGTTCCTGCCGCGCGCCCAGTGGCCGGCGCACGCGGGCATCCTGCTTGTCGCGTGCATCTCGCTTGCGCAGCGCGGAGTCACGGACCCCACGTCCGTCCTCTTGGCCTCGAACATCCCGCAGGTCCCCGCGTGGGGCATCTGGCTCTGCGCGGGCGCCGGGGTGGCGGGGCTCGCGGCGGCGACCTTCGAGCCGCCCCCGAAGGAGCGCCCCCCATGGACCCACGCCGAGCTCGTGGGCTACGTCGGCGCGCCGCTCGCGGTCGCGCTCGCGACGCTCGCGCCATGGTCGAGCGGCATGGGCGCGCAGCAGTTCCTCTCCCAGAACGCGCCGCACCCGTTCGCGTTCCGCGGCGCCGACGGCCCCATCGGCCTGCAGATCGCGGCGCTCGGCGTCTGGGGCGCGCTCGTCGCGCTCTCGGCCGCAGGCTCACGACGCAGGCGCGCGCCGGCAGCTATCGCGATGGGCGTCGCGGCGCTCCTTCTCGCCGGCGTGTGGGGGAGCGGCAAGGTCGAGGGGTTCACCTTCTTCGAGGTGGAGGGCTGGCGCCCCGAGTGGGGGCTCCTCGCGGCGACCATGGCCGCGATCCTCGGCGCCGTGCTCGCGCTCGCGAGCGCGCTCGCCCGCCGGCGCGCGGCGCGCGCGTGAGGCGCGCCGTGCTACGGAAGGCACTCGCCCGCGCGCTTGTAGCTCGTCGCGACGCAGCCGGCCGTGTAGAACGCCCTGTAGAACGCGAGGACCGCGGGGCAGACGGCCTCCTCGACGGTCGGGTCGGCGGCCGCGCAAGTGTCCGCGCTCGCGCTGGGAGCGACGGCGAGTAGAGGCGTGGCGAGAAGCAGAAGCACCAGAGCCGTTCGGATCATGCGGGCGCGACAAGCGCGCGCCGCTGCTTCAACAAAACGCCAGCGAGCGACGCCCGGCGCGGACGCGAGCGAGGCGCGGCGGGCTCAGCGCACCCGCACGACGAACTCGCCTTCCGCCTTCGCGTGCGCGTCGGGGGTGAGCGTCGCGGCCTTCCACGGGCCGCTCGCGTAGCTCACTTCGAGCCGGAAGCGGCCGCGAAGCTCGCTCGTCCCGCCCGTGCGGATCGGGACGCTGAGGAAGCCGCGGCGGCTGTCGTCGCGCAGCGGACTGTCGCCGATGACGGCCTCGAATGTCTCGGGCTTGTGCTCACCCACGAGCGCGGTGAGGCGGATTCGCGTCTCCTCGCGCTCGTCCGTCACCTCGTGGTACTCGTACGCGACGCCGATGCTCACGGCATCGCTGCGCGCGGCCTCGAAGGCGAGCGTCCTTTCTGGCTCGAAGTGGATGTCGGGGCCGTCGATGCGCACGTGGCCCAGCCGCAGGATCTTCTCGGACCGCATGCCCGTACGTAGAAGAGCGAGCGTTTCAAGGTGGGGGTCCAGGGGGCCCCGCCCCCTGATCGGGTCCAGGGCGGAAGACCCTGGCACGCCATGGCGGAAGCGACCGCTCGTGGGAGGCGCGCGACGGGGGTGGTAGATTGAAGCCGTCGGGCCATGTTCTGGCGAGCGATGCGCGAGGCCCGCTTCGACGTCGATGGCGAATCTGTCGCCGGCGCCCTCTTCGAGACGAAGGCGAAGCCCCTGGGCCAGCTCGTGCTCGTGCACGGCTTCCTCTCGCAGCGCGGCGAGTTCGCCGACCTTGGCGAGCGGCTCGCCGAGAAGGGATGGCGCTGCCTCGCCATCGACAACCGGGGCTTTGGCGCCTCGGGCGGCGCGCGCGGGCGGATCAGCGCGCCGCGCGCCATCGCGGACGTGAAGGGCGCGCTGCGATGGCTCGACCGCGAGCAGCCGGGTCTGCCGCTCGGGCTCATCGGGCACAGCATGGGCGCGTGCTTCGCGCTGGGCGCGATGGCGACCGAGCCGCTCGTGAAGGCCGCCGTGCTCGCGGCGCCGATGGCGAGCGTGCGCGCCGAGGTGAACGACGCCGAGTTCCTGGGCTACAAGGTGGCGCGCGCCGCCTCGAACTTCAGCGAGAGGCTCGGGCTCGGGAGCATCAAGGTCCCGTACAAGTACCGCGAGCGCCACCTCTTCAAGGACTCCGAGGCCGTGAAGCGCGCCGAGGAGGCGGGCTTCCTCGGGAAGAGGATCGACCTTGGCAACTTCAACGACCTCCTCGACATGGACAGCCGGGACTACGCGCCCCACGTGAAGCGCCCCGTCATGGTCCTGCTCGCGGAAGCGGATCGCGCAGTGAAGCACGCGTCGAGCCTCCTCGTGTACGAGGCGCTCGGGGGCGAGAAGGAGATCGCGCGCGTGGACACGGGGCACAGCATGTTCGGCGATGCCGAAGCCGCCGCCGCGGTGGCGCACGTGGACCGCTGGTTCCGGCACCACTTGTTGGCCAAGGAGGCGGCGTGATGCACCCGCCGTTCTTTTGATGCGAACCACCGCGGAGACTACATTGCGCCTTCGGGATAGGGATCGGGGGCGGCGTCGGCGAAGGACGCCGGATCCCCTCGTCCCTCGCCCATCCCGATCCCGGCCCCCATCCCAAAGCGACCCTCACGGCGCGAGCGAGGGCTTGGCGTGAGGCTCCGTGTCCGCCCGCCCGGTGACACGGCCCCCCTTATCTGGCTCCGGGAGACCGTATGCCCTGAGGTGCGACCGCTGAGGACCGTCTGGCTCGTGACAGCGCTGCTCCTCGTCCTGCCCCTCGCGGCGGGCGCGCCGCTTGTTCCCGAGATCCTCGGCGGCAACGGCACGGCCGTGCACTTCCAGGTGCTCGGGACGGGCCACAGCGTCGAAGGCGGCGCATTCGAGTGGACCGACGGATGCACGCACTGCGTCATCCGGATCACGATCCGCGACGGCACGTTCCTCGTGAACGACGCCAACGACTTC
>DATLCC010000049.1:0-27859 GCA_035526585.1 Thermoplasmatota archaeon
CCGTGGCGAGGTGGAGCGGCCGTGCGTCGCGGACATCCAGCGCGCGCTCGCTGCGTCGGAGCCCGAGCCTTCGCGCGCCGAGCGCCTGCCCGGCTCGAGCGCCGTGTTGATCGCCATCTATCGCGGCGTGGGGGACGCGCCCGTGTTGCTCTACACGCGGCGCGCGTCCACGATGCGGCGCCACGCGGGCGAGCTTTCCTTCCCCGGCGGACGCATCGACGCCTCGGACGAGCATCCGCTGGCGGCCGCGTTGCGCGAGGCGGAGGAGGAGGTCGGGCTCGCAGCGAGGGACGTGCGCGTCCTCGGGCATCTCACGGACATGACGACGCATTACGGCGTGCTCGTGAGCGCGTACGTGGGCCTCGTCGATGGACCTCCGCCCGAGGAGCCGCGCTCGCGGGAGGAGGTGGACGAGGTGATCCCCGTGCCCGTCGAGTGGCTCTTCGACGACTGGCGCTACGAGGCGCGCGCGCACGTCGAGATGCCGGATCGTCGCGTGCACTACTGGCAGCTTCCGGGCGCGACGCTGTGGGGGATCACGGGAGAGCTCACCGCGCGCCTGCTGAGCCGCGCGTGGGGGTGGGAGCCGCCCGCGCGCGTGCGGCTCATCGACGACGTCAGCGAGTTTCGGCCCACGAGTACGTGACCCCGTCGAGCTTCTTCGCGCGGCGCGCGCGGCGGGAGTACAGGTAGATCGGCGTGCCTGCGAGCACGATGAGGATCCCGACGGCGGCTTCGGCCGGCGTGCGCACGAAGGCGTTGATCACGAAGAGGATCGATCCCACGACGAAGATCCCGGGCACGATCGGATAGAGCGGCACGCGATAGGCGCGCGGCGCGTCCCGCATCGTGCGGCGCAGCACGAAGATGGCGCCTGTCGCGAGCGCGTAGAAGACGAACGAGTCGACGATGATGTAGGTGAGGAGCGTGTCGAAGAGGGGCGCGCCGCCCACCGGGGGCAACATCACGAGCGCGAGGCTGATCGCGCTCTGGAGGAGGATCGCGCGGCCCGGCGTCGCGAACCTCGTGAGCTTCGAGAGGCCGTCGGGCACGAGGCCGTCCTTCGCCATCGCGAACGCGATGCGCGGGCCCGTGAGAACGATGTTGTTGACCGTGCCCACGATGCTCACGAGGATCGCGACGCTCACGACGACGTTCGCGCCCGGTCCGAAGATCTCGTCCGCAGTCTCGCCGGCCGCGAACGTGCTCGCACCGACGGTGCCGGGTCCGACGGCGAGGAGATAGACGAGGTTCGCGAGGACGTAGATCGCGAGCACGAGGAGCGTGCCGAGGATGAGGCTGCGCGGGACGTTCTTCTTCGGGTCGCGCACCTCGTCCGCGACCTGGGTGCTGTTCTCCCATCCGTCGTAGGCGAAGAAGATCGGGATGAGCGCCAGGCCGAAGGCGCTCAAGAGCGGAAGACCGCTTGGGGCGGGGATGTCGGCCGAGGCGAGAGTGCCGTAGCGCGGCGCGAGGACGACGAGGCCCGCCAGGATCAGCCCGGCGAGCGCGCCGACCTTCACGGTGGACGCGACGATGCTGAGCCGGCCCCCATGCCGCACGCCGAGGATGTTGACGAGGGCGAGCGCGAGGATCAGGGCCGCCGCAGCGACGAGCTGGCCCGCCGGAGTGAGCGTGACGCCGACGAGCGCGCTCAGCAGGACCGAGCCCACCTGCCCGAAGCCCACCGCGAGCGCGCTCACGTTCGCGGCCTTGCCGATCGCGACGCCACTCCAGCCGGAGAGGAACGCCGGGAACGGCCCGAAGGCCGCCTTGATGAAATTGTACGAGCCGCCCGAGCGCGGGAAGAGCGTCGCCATCTCGGCATAGGTCATCGCGCCGCAGAGGACGAAGACTCCGCCGGCCGCCCACGCGGCAAGCATGAGCCCGGGGGTCGGAAGCTGTTGGGCGACGACGCGAGGCCCGAGGAAGATGCCGACGCCGATCATCGAGCCGACGATCACCGAGACGGCGGCGGCGAGGCCAAGGTCGCGCCTGAGCTCCCGCCTCGGCGCATTCATGACGGGCGTCGAGCGGGCGGCGGTGCCTTAACCGCTGCGTTCGCGGCGGTCGATGCGCGCGCAAGATGCCCTGCGGCAGCGAAAAGCGCAGCGACCGCGAGGACGAACGCGAGGACGATCCCGAGGCGCAGCGTGGTGACGAGCGCGACGTCGTCGAACCCGCCCCCGATCGCCGCCGCGTGCGCCGCGCCCAGGAAGCCGGTCGCCGCGAGCGCCCACCAGGCGAGGACGTAGAAATCCTGCGCGCCCCTGCGCCCAGGGTCCCACCTGGCCCGATCGACGCGCCACGCGACCGCCGCGTAGCCGACCCCGGACGCGAAGCCCCACGCCGCGACGACGACGGGTTCCACACGAAGCGGGCGCGCGCTCCCCCTATTTGCCCCCATAGGCTCCTCCGCACGAAAGACATTTGAACCACCCCCGTGGTCGCTGTCGAACCCCAGGGGGCAAAGGTCTGGTCTTCGACGGTCGGCATCTCCTCGAGAACGTGGACGCGAAGGACATCACCGTCGCGACCGTCACGAGCCACACCTCCCTCCAGATCTTCCACGGCGCGCGCCAGGAGGGCATGAAGACCCTCGGCATCTGCGTCGGCGAGCCGCCCCGCTACTTCGAAGGCTTCCCCCGAGGTCGCCCCGACGAATTCCTCGTCCTCAAGAACTACCAGGAGCTCTTCGACCGCGCCGACGAGCTGCGACGCCGCAACGTCGTTCTCGTCCCACACGGCAGCTTCGTCGAGTACCTCGGCGCGAACAAGTTCCTGGACCTTCCGTTCGCGACCTTCGGGAACCGCAACGTGCTCCCGTGGGAGAGCGACCGCGCCCGCAGCAAGGTCTGGCTCGAGCAGGCAGGCCTCTCGCTCCCGAAGCACATCGACGACCCGCGCGACATCATCCAACCCGTCATCGTGAAATACCACGGCGCCAAGGGCGGCCGCGGCTTTTTCATCGCGCGCAACTACCACGAGTTCAAGGCGCGCATCGACGAGACGAAGCCGTACACGATCCAGGAGTTCGTGCTCGGCACGCGCTACTACATCCACTACTTCTACAGCCCCCTCCAGGACAACGCCTACAAGCTCTCCAAGGGCTCGCTCCAGATGCTCGGCGTCGACCGCCGGGACGAGACCAACATCGACGAAGCCAACCGCCTCGGCAGCATCGCCGAGCTCGAAAGCATGGGGATCAAGCCCACCTTCGTCGTCTCCGGCAACTTCCCCCTCGTCATCCGCGAAAGCCTCCTCGGAAAGGTCTTCAAGATGGGCGAAGGCGTCGTCGAGACCTCCCTCAAGCTTTTCGGCGGCATGATCGGCCCCTTCTGCCTCGAGACCGTCGTCACCGACCAGCTCGAATTCAAGGTCTTCGAGATCAGCGCCCGCATCGTCGCCGGCACGAACCCCTACCTCGGCGGCTCGCCCTACACCGAACTCATCGAACCCGACCTCAGCACCGGCCGCCGCATCGCGCAAGAGATCAAACTCGCCGCGAAGACCAAGCGCCTCCCCGAGATCCTGAGCTGAACCGACCTCACCGCTGACGCAACTGCTCAGGCACGTCCAACGTCGGATCACGCAACCCCGCCGCCGACAGACGGCTGAACGGATCGAAGATACGCTTCTCCTCCCGACGCACGGGCGCGTGCGTGCGCAAAGGCGCCTTTGCGCACATACGCTCGCTTGCGCCGACGCAAGCGCGCACGCGCGGCCGCGCGAGCGTTCAAACGCGCGTTCGCACTTGCGGCGCTCGTGATCACATTCGTCCTTGCGGATGCGCAGCTGGAGCTTGTCCCGCCAGAGCTCGTGGCAGCGCCTTCCGTCAAGCGCCGCGCGCGCGAGCGCCGGCGCGAACCCGCGCAGATCCTGCTCGACCAGGCGCAGGATCACAGGGCGATGCGCGACCTCTCCGATGGCGACCGGCGTGGTCGGCCGGACATCGTTCACTTCGCGCTCCTCCTTCTGCAGGATTCTCCCCTGGAGAAGCGGGTGTTCATCCACACGCGCGAGGACGAGCTCATCCGCGTGCGGCCTGACCTGCGGCCTCCGCGCTCGCAGCCCAAGTTCTACCAGCTTTGCGAGGATCTGCTGCGTCAGGGCAAGGTGCCGATGGACCGGACGCCGCTCATGACGTTGGAGAAGGATTGGCACTTGTGGAAGGTCCTCGCCGCAGAGGCGAAGGGCCCCACGGTCCTTCTGGACGAAGGTGGCGAGCTCGCGCGGTCGGCGGCCTTCGCGGACATGGCGCGCGCGAGCCCTGATATCACGCTCGTCGTGGGCGCCTTCCCTCGCGGCGAATGGCGCGAGCGGCCCAAGGTCGACCGCGTCGTGCGGGTCGCGGACAAGCCGCTTCCCCTGTGGAGCGCGCTCGTGCCGGTCCTTGCCGGATTCGAGGACGCCGTACTGGGTTGATCACTGGTTGGGGAGAGCGAAATTTTCTCCGGAAAATTTCGCACGACGGCTGGCAAGGATGAGGGTGACGAGAGGATCGCCTCGGCCGTCGATCACTTCTTGCACCCTCACCGCCGACTTCCTCGCCCACGATAAGTACGGCGCGCAAGTGAGCGACGCGTTCGCGGTGGATGGCGTAGGGAGCAGGGCGAGCTTTTCAACTGCGAGGGCGCGCTTCGTTCGCGGCCGCCATCAGGCATCGCCGCGACGAGGCGCCGCTTCTGGTCGGGGATACTCGATAGCGCTTCACCAGCACAACGGTCGCTCACATCGATATGCTCCACATGAAGCGGCGGAACCTTGCCCCGAGCGGGGTCGACAGTATGTGAGGATACAGTAGTGCCCTAACTGCGTGCGAAAGATTAGGAGGCCCCGGAGCATGCTCCCTGCTCAGGAGATGTACTTGACCAGCAACCCCAACCTCATTAGCAGAGACTACCGCAACAAGAACATGGATGAGATGGCCTTCCTCCACATCGACATGGCGTCGCAGGCTCTTGCGACCGACATGGCGAAGGCACAGCTTCACGCGACGCTTGCCCAAGCCTTCGCGACCCTGGCGCTCACGTACGTCACGAGCAACAGCTTGGAAAGCGTCCGCATGGAACTCGTCAACTGACGCGCACCCATTCACGCGCCCAGCCCCCTTCCCGCCGCTTTCTTTTTCATTTCCGCCTTCGTCAAGGACGGGAGCTGCGCCCATGGGTTCTTGTGCGCTGCGCCCGAGGTGGCTCTACGCGCGGGTCCCTCGGGTGACTCGGGTTTCTTTGCGACCCAGGAGGACACCATCCCTCGATGCCGCGGACAGCATCAAGACGCTCAAGAATAGGGTCGTCGTGGTTGGGCATTGGGAGATGCGAGGGATCGTGCGGTCGAGCCATTAGGCGGACCAGGATGTCCTTCGTGGCCTGAGGCGATACCTCGTCAGGGGCCTCCTCGCCAGCCGGCGCGCGGGCTTTTCCGCAGAAAAGCTCGCGCAGATGGCGCAAATGAGCCAAACGCCTCAAGGGCCAAAGCCTCAAGCGCTGGCCCGGGTTCGCTCGCGTAGCATGCTGACCCTCGTCCTCGCGGAAGCGGAGCTGGAGCTTGTTCCCGAGGAGATCAAGGGTCACCGGCAGGTGCAATCCTCGGCGAAGTTCCGCGACCGTCGCGCGTCGCGGACGTTGCTCGATTCGAGCGTGCACCACGAAGCGATGCGGCGCCTGCCTGAGCAGGACCGCCGCGGCCGGCCGGACCTCGTGCACTTCTCCCTTCTTCTTGCGCTCGATTCTGCTCTGAACAAGGCGGACAAGCTCCGCGTCGTCGTCCACACGAGGAACGACGAGCGCATCGCGGTCCACCCCGATACGCGCCTCATGCGCAACTATCCGCGGTTCATCGGGCTCATGGAGACGCTCTTTCGCGAGGGGGCGACGCCGCGCAACAACCCTCTGTTGATCCTCGAAGAGGGTTGGCCGTTGAAGCGCGTGCTCGAGCACCACGCGAGCGGGCCCGTCGTCTGCTTCAGCGAGGCGGGGACCCCGATCGAGCCCGTCGCCTGGATGGAGCAGAAGGTGAGCGCGTCCGAAGACCTGACCATCGTGCTCGGCTGCTTCCCGCATGGCGACTTCCACATCGCGCCCAAGGACTTCGCGGCGGAGGTCGTGGGCTTGGGCGGCGCGACGCTCTCGGTATGGACCGTCGAGATGGAAGTGCTCGCGGCCTATGAGCGCGCGGTGAAGCTCTTCCCGCGCCCGCCCGCCGCGGCCGCACCCGTGGTGCCCGAGCCGGACGCGTAGGTCACGCGCTCAGCGCTTTCCACCCGCCCCAGAAGCGTTGGAGCGCGGTGAGGTTGCCCACGATCGCGAAGTATCCCAGCACGAGCACGATCGGGTTGAGGCCCCAGGGGATCGCGATGCCGAGGAAGAACGCGGCGTACGTGAGCACCGGTACGGCGATCAGGATGACGAGTCGGTCTGCTCGCCCGAGCCATCCGCTGTAGTCGCGTCCGAGGCCGAGCGCCTGCTGTTGCGTGCCCATGTAGCTTGTGAGGAACGTGCCGACGAGCGCGAGGAGGCCCCAGATCTCGTCGCCCAGCGGCGAGAGGGCGAGGCCGAGGAGGATCGCGGCATCGGAGTATCGGTCGACGACGTGGTCGAGGTAGTCGCCGCGTTTGGACGAGCTGTTCGTGAGGCGCGCGAGGCGGCCGTCGAGGCCGTCGAGGATCGCGTTCACCGCGACGCATGCCGCCCCGACGAAGAGGTAGACCTCGGTCCCCGCGCCGGCGAGCGCGAAGAAGATCGCGGCGGCGATGGCGAAGACGAGGCTCAGCATCGTCACGAAGTTGGGCGTGATGCCCAGTCGCTGCGCCGTGCGCGCGGCGGGATGGAGGGTCGTCTCCCATCCGGCGCGGTAACGTTCTAGAACCACGGCAACGCCTCGAGGGACCAGTTCGCGGAACCCACGATGGTCCCTTTCAAGGCTTTTGGACCCCCCTCGGCGATCGCCCACACTCGGGAGGCTGCGTCTTCGACGGAGAGGGTCGAAACGTCGAGTTCCACGGCAGGGAGCCCCACGTCGAGGACCTCCTGGGCGAGGACGTCCAGAGCTTCCGCCTCGACGTTCTCGCGCACCTTGTCCTCGGCCCAGCCGCGCGCGCGGAGGCGATCGAGGAGGACGAGGGGATCGCAGCGCAGGAGGACGATCGAGTCCACGTCCATCTCGTGCGCGAAGTGGCCCTCGACGACGACGGGGCCGCGCTCGCCTTCGAGCTTCGCGTTGAGCGCGTCGGAGAGGTCGTCCATGTCGACGAGGTAGGATCCGCGCTTCTCGTCCATCTCCGAAAGGAGCCCCGCTTCCTTGGCGAGCTCGTTGAGATGGATGATGCGGCAGGTGCGCCCCAGCGACTCCGCGAGGGTGGTCTTGCCCGTTCCGGGGACACCCGTGAGCGCGAGGCGCATCAGGGGGACCCGAATTCGTGGAGGCGCTTGAGCCACGCGCTGCCTTCGGGCTTCGCGACGCCGAAGCTTGGGGCGCCGATGCGGTCGAGGTCTTCGCGGATCGCGCCGATGCGCTCCTGCGCGTGCCAGAGGCGCGGGTCCGCGACGGCGAGGCCGTCGGTGGGCGCCATGGGGCGCGGCCACGGGAGCCCCCAGTCGTGCGCCTGGGTGGGACGCGGAGCGGGCAGGCGGCTTTGCCGGCCCGACGGGAGGAGCTGGTGGTGCACGACGTTCCACGGCATCGACTCGAACTCCTCTTCGGGCAGCTCCACGGGAGCGGGCTCGGGCGTCGCGAGGGCGATGTCCCAGGGGAGCGTGCCTTCTTCGAGGAGCGGCGGCGCGTGGGCGACCTCGGGCTCCGGCTGGGAGGCGGCCTCGATGAGCTGCGGCTCGGGTGCGGGGAGGAGCAGCTCATCGTGCGGAGGAAGCGCGAGCACCTGCGTCGGCTGGGGGACGACGACGCTCGCCGCGTCGACGAGGGTCGCGCCGAAGCGGGCCGCCGTGCGCAGCGCGACGGCGGTGGGCGGTGCGTCGTGGAGAAGGACCAGTTTTCGGCCCGCGGCGAGCGCCTTCAGGTGCGCGTCGACGACGGCATCCGCGGTCAGCGGGCCCTCCACGGCGACGACGAGCGTGTCGGCCGGGGCGGCGTAGTGCTGGAGCTTGTCCTGGAGGCCCATGTGCATCCTGGAGAGCCATGCGGGAGCGCGGCTCCTAAAGCTTCCGAAGTGCATCGCGATCGGACCCTTCCGTATCGATATCGCGGCGGGAGCGCTCACGTGCGAGGCTGTGGCATGGGCGCGTCATGCGGCTCCTCATCCTCGCGCTTGCAGGCGCCTGCCTGCTGGCCGGATGCACGTACGACGACGGCTTCCCTGAGGAGTCCACCGGGGGGGACGACCCTAGCGATCCCGCCCCCCAGGAGAGCACGGAACCCACACCCGCGTCGGCGACGCCTGTGGCGCCCACCGATGGGATCGGCACCGTGGACTCGTCCGTGACCGACACTCCGGCGCCGACACCCGCCGTGAGTACGCCGCTCCCGGATCCGACGCCCACGCCCGAGCCCACGCCCGAGCCCACGCCCGCGCCCACGCCCGCGCCCACGCCCGAGCCCACGCCCGAGCCCACGCCCGAGCCCACGCCCGCCCCGACGCCGCCGGCCCCCGCGCCCAGGCCCGAGGCGTGGCCGCACGAGGGCAGCTACGTGCGCCTCTCGGGAAGCGCGGGCGAGAGCATCCCGAACACCTTCACGAACCAGAGCGTCTGGACCGCCGAGTGGGTCTACCGCGACGGCGACTGGCACGGCACGTGCAAAGGCACGTGGGAGCTCGTGACGGAGGACGGCACGCGGGAGACGGGCACCTATTCGGCGCGCTTCGAGGCGTCGGACCCGCCGCATTGGCCGCTCTTCAACACGCGCAACGTCCCGGACAAGGGCGAGAGCGTGAAGGTCTGGTACATGGAGGACTGCAAGATCCTCTCCGCCTCGATGGTGTACTCGGGCATCGAGGGCGGCTTCCACACGGCGGACGACACGCAGGAAGCGGAGCAGAACTACAGCGACTTCGACACGCGCTGGGACACGGCCAGCGGCCTCGTCGAGTCGTGGGACTGGTCGCGCTCGCACAGCCACACGAACGGCAAGGTGACCTCGACCGACGCGCCGGGAATGTGAGGAAACACGATCGTTGGCACCTTGATGCGGAAAGCTCGCGCCCGTTTCGGGCGCTCGCGTCTTCTGGCGAGGATTCCGACGACGGAGTGAACCTACGACACGCGAGCAGAATACTGAGAAGAGGGTGACCGAAGGCAGACGAGCATTTCCCGTCACTCCCATCCTTGCCGAAATGGGGGACCCGAAATTTTTCCGCAGAAAAATTTCGGCCCAGGCAAGAATGTGCGGGCCTCATGGACCCGATAGAGATCGTTAGAATAGCGATGAGAAATGGGGCTATCGGGCCGCCCGTCAGGTCTCTTCCTTGACCGTCTTGAAGACCGCGCACGTGACGGTCTTCCCGACGCCGGGCAGCTCGCGCAGCTTCTCGGTGACGAGCTCGCCGATGCGCTCCACGTTCTCGCCGCGCACTTTCGCGATGATGTCCCAGTCGCCCGAGATCATGTGCACGTCGTACACGCCCTTGAGCTGGGCGAGCGCCGCGGCGAGCTCACGCTGGTTCGTGCCGCTCGCGTGGTTGTAGGAGATGAAGACGAACGCCGTCGTGGGCTCGCCGATGAGCTCGTAGCTCGGGACGATGGTGAAGCGGCGGATGACGCCCCCCTGCTCCATCTTGTGGATGCGATCGTGCACCGTCGTTCGCGGGATGCCGGTGCGCTCCGCGATCTCCTTCGTCGTCATCTTCGCATCGCGGCGGAGCTCCTCGAGGATGAGGCGGTCCTTCTCGTCCAGCATCTTGCCGAAAGACGCCCGCAAAGCGGGATAAGTCTTGGCAAACGTCCGACGACCGGGGACCCCCGCCGTCACGCGGAGCGGAAACAGGGGTCCCGAACCTCGTCCTCACCGAAGACTTATGAAGTCGCACCAGGTCAGAGACGACCGATGGCCGCCCCGACGCAGCCCGTGGACGTCACGGACTCCGACTTCACCCAATTCGTCAAGCAATACCCCAACGTCGTGGTCGACGCGTGGGCTCCCTGGTGCGGCCCCTGCAAGCGGATCGCCCCCATCATGGAGGAGCTCGCGAAGGAATACGACGGCAAGGTCGCGATCGCGAAGCTCAACACCGACGACAACCAGCGCACCGCGATGCAATTCGGCATCATGAGCATCCCCACGCTCCTCGTCTTCAAGGACGGCCAACGCGTCGACCAGATCGTCGGCCTCATGCCCAAGGATGCGCTTCAGGCGCGGTTCAACAGGGCATTCGGGATCTGAGGCGTCGGACCCCTGTTCGATCCGAACGATCGGCGAGCGAATTTTCCTGCGGAAAAATTCGCACGACGGCTGGCAAGGATGGGGGTGACGGGGTTGTTTGCGTCGACTTTGAAGGATCGGACGCGCGTCTCGTGGCCCGAGTCGGAGAACTTTTGGATCCTCCGTGTGCTCGGTAGATGTCCCTGGGTCACATGACGACCCGGTCATGAGCTGGTCTAGCTCGCTGCGCCGAAGATGCGAGCGATAGCAGGATCCGAGGCGGGCCTATGACCTACCCATGTGGTATCCACGTGGTACCCGCGTGGGTGCCACGCGGTACGACGCCTGGACCGCCCACATGGCGCCCGGCTCCCCCGTCACTCCCATCCGTGCCGCCGTCGGGCGCGGAATTTTCCGCAGAAAATTCCGCGCGGGCGAGACGATGTGGCGACATGGGCATGTGAGGCACCCAAACGGCGCGCGCGCGTGTTGTCCCTGGAACCTTCCGCCCGCAGCTGAAGCTCCAGCGCGGTGAATGAGCCATCACGAGCTGCGCGCCGCGCGATCCCGCCTCCGCGAATGGGGCGAGGGATAGGGACCGCGCGATGCCCCGCGCTGCTCGTCGAGACCGGTCCGCCCGCGCGCTTGTGGGAACCCGCGCGGGCGGGCCGGACTCTGTGATCCTTTTCCTCTACTCGAGGGTCGTCTCCACCGCCAGGGGGGTTCCTGCGGGATGGAACGGCTGCCCTTCCACGTCATCCGGCCCATTGGGCACGAGGCTCGTGGGCGCAAGCCACGCGTCGAGCTCCATGGGCACGTCGCCGGCGAAGCCGATGCCGCCGCTGCCGCTCCCTGCGTTCCCTGCCTTGTCGACCCAGATGTACGTGTTGAAGTCCGGCAGGGACGTTCCCTGGTAGTTCGTGCGGCCTTCGATGATGCTCGACAGGGGCGTGTCGAGGTAGTACATGTTGCCGCCGTCGCGCGCGCTCCAGCCGCCATCGTCCTCCCAATACGTGATATCGAAGCGCAGCTGCGCGTCCTTGTGCATGCGGCCGCTCCAGATGACCTCGCTTTCCACCGCGCCGTTGTTCTTTGTGTCGGTGCCGATGTTCACCCACGCGGGGTCCTCGCGCGAGTAGTGCGTGTCGGTGCCCGGATCGCCGCGGTAGATGACGCTCGTGAAGCCGGCGCGCCCCGCGTTCAGCGTGTACTGCGTCTCGCCGTTGCCGCAGCAGTCGTGGTCGTCCTCGACGTACGTCTTGTCGTAGCCCAGCGTCACGTAGCGCGTGAGCGAGACGTCCGCCGTGACGCCGTTCAACGACACGCGCACCTCGTTCGTGCCGCCCTTGCTGTCGGTGGCCGTCGCCTTGTAGTAGTCCTGGCCGTCGACGTCTTCGGAGAGCAGGAGGTTCGTGAAGTAGTGCGTGCTGACGCTCTCGTAGCCGCCGCCCCAGCTCGTGTCGTCCTCGCGCACGACGACCTTCACGTCGACGACGGGGAACTTGCCGCCGAGCTTGAGCGCGCTCGACGAGGGACCCGTGTTGCCCCAGTTCGCCGTGCCGGGCCCGTTCATGCCGTAATGGACGCTTCCGACGAGCGTGTAGCCCGCCGAGCCGAGCGTCGAGTCGGGGTCGACGTACGTGTCGACCACGTAGTCGTCGGTCGTGCCGCTGTCATGGTCCTGCGCGACGCTCAACTTCTCGAGGCGGACGACGAGGTCGCCTGCGAGGTTCGCTTGGCCGACGCCGGCCTGATAGCTCGTCTGCCCGAGCATCGTGATCACAAGGTCCACCGCCTGGTCCGTCGTCACGAGCTCGCCATGGTGTCCGGCGACGTAGTCCATCGTGCAGCCGGTGACGAAGGGCGACTCGGCCGGCACGACGCCGTCGAAGCCGTGCGCGACGCTGTCGCCGTCATAGTTGAACTGGAGCCATTGCAGATACTGCGGGTTGCCGCCGACGCAGCGATACGTTTCGCCCGCCTTCTCGGCGTAGCCCATGAGGGAGAGGAACTTGCTCGGGCCGAACATGTCGCCGCCCGTCGGGTTCCAGTTTCCGAAACCGCCGATCGTCGCGGGGACCCAGCCTTCCCACGTGCCGTGGTTGGGCGTCCCCAGCATGACGAGGTCGTCGACGCGCGACGCCCAGTCGGTGCGCACGTCGGCGACGCCGTCGCCGAACCACCCGCTCGCGTCGCTCCACGAGTCGACGTCGGCGCCCGGCTTCTCGATGAGGAAGCGCGCGACGAGTCCACCCATGGAGTGGGCGACGATGTCGACCTTCTGCGTCGAAGGGTAGCCGGCGGCCGCGAGCGCGGCTTGGATCTTCTCCTCGACGATCATACCCGCGACGTAGGGGATGTGCTGCCCGGCCGCCGTGGGCGCGTAGCCCATCGCCTGGATGCCCGGCGTCGCGCTATCAAAGTCGAGCACGGTGAATCCCTGCGCGACGAGCTTCGGGATCATCTCGCGGAACGTGTCCGCGTTCCCGTGCCATCCGGGGATGAGCACGATCGGGTAGTTGCCATCGCCCGCGTCCGCGGGCGCGGGAAGGAAGACGACCGAAGTGACGACGAGCGCGATGACGATGAGGCGGCCTCGCAAGGGGACTCCCGGGCGGCGTACGTCCTGTGCAGGGTTTAGCCGTCGCGGGTCGCCGTGGGACAGGTCCCACGCGGGACGACGCGTGGCGCCCACGTGGGTTCCACGTGGCACGACCTGGCTCACACCTGGCTCAGCCCGCCGCCCGCCGGCGCAAGCTCGCGAGGAGCAATTGGACGGCGTCGAGCCGGGTGTACGCGGCGGCGGCGACGTTCAAGACGGCGAGCGCGGCGAGCAGGATCCACGCCTGCGGCACTGTGCCGGCGACGTCGAGCGCGAAGAAGACGATGTTGACCTGCGCATGGAGCAGGATCGCGGGCACGATGCCAAGCACGCGCGCGACCCATGCCATGCCGAGCCCAAAGGCGAAGGGTGCGACGACGTGCGTCCATGTGCCATACCCTGCATGGATCAAGCCGAAGAAGATCGCCTGCGCAAGTGCGGCTGCCCAGAAGGGCATCACGCGCCCGAGCCGCGTGAGGAGGACCCCGCGGAAGAGGATCTCCTCCGTCAGGCCCGCCATGCCCGACACGAGGACGATGAGGGGGATCGTGATGTTGCGCCAATATTGGCTCTCGTCACCGCCGGCGAGCGTGGGCGATACCTGGCGCGCGAGGAAGAGGGCGCCAAGGTACGCGATCGCGATGAGCGCAAAGAGCGTGAACCCCCGCGCGGCGTCCCGCGTCCACGATCGCTTCGGCGCAAGGCCGTTCGCAGCGAGCGCGCCGGCGATATCTGCGCGAGGCGCGCGTCGGCTCGCGATGCCGGGGACGGCGTTGTGGGCGAGAAGGAGCCCTGCGAGCGGGAATGCCAGGTCGAAGAGCGCGTCGCGGCCCACGCTGCGCCACATCGCCTCGCGACTCACAGGCTCCAGGACGGTGAAGACGAAGAGCGCGCCGACGCTGAGGTAGATGTTGAGCATCATGCGGACGAACGGCGTCGCGACGAGCGCGACCCCGACGCACTGCACCCAGGTGAGGGAGGGCTTGTCGCGCCGGTGTTGCACGAAGAGTGGCGCAAAGCCCAACGCCCAGGAGAGCGCGACGACGAGCACGTCGTACTCGTCGCGCGTGAGCGTGGGCACATCGGAGGACTATGCTCCCTGTATCAAGAGGCTTTGGACGGTTCGGGCATCGGGAACGTTCTGCGGGGCGCCTGCCGCCCGCGGAACTAACGCAGCTGTCACCAGCTTCGCTTGATCTTCTCGTAGGCGGCGTTGATCTCCTTCATCTTCTTGTCCGCCACATCGCGGAATTCGGGGGCGAGGTGGCCGACCTTGTCGGGGTGGTATTGTTGCGCGCGTGAGCGGTAGGCCGCGCGGACGGCCTCGGGCGCGGCTTCGGGGGCGAGGCCGAGGGCAGCGTACGCGAGCGCGAGGGCGTTGGGCTTGGGGGACTGTGGGCGCGGGCGGGGCTTGGGCGCGCCGCCGGGTGCCGGGCCAGGCGGGACGACGCGTGGCGCCACGTGGGCCCCACCTGGCGCTGCCTGGACCGGGACGCGGACGGTGGCGGCCGCGGTGGGAGGCGCCTGCGGGCGATGGCCCGTGCGGAACGGGGCGTGCGCGGCAGGCGCCACCTCCCGCGCGAAGCGCGGGCGCCAGTTCCATGGGAGCAGATCGCGCCAACGCGCCGCCTGTTGCGGGCACATCCAGCCGTGCCGTTCGCGGCGCGCGTCGGATCCGCACGAGGGGCAGCGCGGGTCGTAGTGGCGGCAGCGCGCGCATTGGACGAGGTGGTCGACGATCTGCTTGCCTTGCGTCTGGCGGACGATCGTCGCGAGCTGCCCTTCGCTCCCCGCGACGAGAAGGTGCTCCTGGTCGCGGTGGCGCCGCGCGAGCGCGCGGGCTCCCTCGCAGGCGGGATCGAGCCTCGCGTCCATGTCGCCCTGGGGCTCTGCGCGAGGAGCTATTTGAGGCTCGCCACGACGTGCGCCGTGAACGCCTCGGTGGACAGCCTGCCCCCGGCATCAGGGGTCCGCCCCTCGCGCAGCGCGGCGCGCACGGCATCTTCGACCTGGCGGCTCCCGTTCGCGAAGCCGAGGTGCTCCAGCATCATGGCCGCGCTGAGGATCGCGCCGCACGGGTTCGCGACGCCCTTCCCCGCGATGTCGGGTGCGCTGCCATGCACGGGCTCGAACAGCGCCCCTCTGGGTCCAAAGGATCCCGACGGCGCGAAGCCGAGGCCACCGACGAGGCCCGCCATCTCGTCGGAGATGACGTCCCCGTAGAGGTTCATCGTCACGATCGTGTCGAACTGCTGCGGCTTCAGCACGAGCTGCATCGCGCCGTTGTCCAACAGCATTTCTTTCGCGACGAGTCCCGGCCCGTAGGCGCGGCTCACATCGCGGTACGTGGAGAGGAACAGTCCGTCGCTCTTGCGCAGCACGTTCGCCTTGTGGAAGCAGTGGAGCTGCTTGCGTTCGTGTCTCTTCGCCCATTCGAAGGCGAATCGGATGACGCGCTCGCTGCCGTTGCGCGTGATGCGCCGATGGGTCGTGACGCCATCGGCGTCTTCGGTCTCGGGCGCGTTGTAGAGGCCTTCGCTGTTCTCTCGTACGAGCACGAGGTCGAGGCCGGGGATCAGGCACGGTTGGCCAAGATCGCGCGCGGGGCGCACGTTCGCGTATGCATCGAGCTCGTTGCGGAGGCCGAGGATGACGCTCTTGTAGTGGGGATCTTCGCTCGCGAGGGGCGAGGTGATCGCGCCGAAGAGGACCGCGTCGGCGTCGCGCACCACCTCGAGCGTGACCTCGGGAAGGTATTCGCCGGTCTCCTTCCTGCACGCAAGGCCGGCGTCGACATGGATGAGCTCGAGATCGGCATCGACGTGGTCGAGCACGTCGAGCGCGGCCTCGATGACCTCTGGCCCGATGCCATCCCCGCGGATGACCGCGATCGACTTCGTCATTTCTGCTCCCTGCCGAACTTTTTCTTCATGTGTTCCACGAGGCCTCCGTCGGCGATGATGCCCCGGGCGATCTCGGGGAGCGGTTTGGCTTGCCAGGTCTTGCCCGTGGCGGGCTCGCGGATGAGGCCGGTCGCGGCGTCGGCTTCAAGGTCCGCGCCGTCGGCGCACTCGACGTCGGCTTCGAGGACGGGGAGCGCGAGGTTGACGGCGTTGCGATAGAAGATGCCGGCGAAGGTTGGGGCGATGACGCACTGGATGCCGGCTTGTTTGATCGCCATGACGGCTTGCTCGCGGGAGCTGCCGCAGCCGAAGTTGCGGCCGGCGACGACGAAGGCGCTCTGCCGCGCGCGGCCGGGCAGGGCCACGTCCTCCCCTTCGAAGACGTGTTCGCCCAGGTGCTCCCAGTCCTGCATGAAGCGCGCGGGGATGATGCGGTCCGTGTCCATGTTGGGGCCCAATCGGAGGACCTTGCCGCGCATGGTCGGTCGACACGGCTTCCCCTTCTTGAGGTTTCACTCAGGCCTCCGCAAGCGCGGCTCGACCCGCAACATCCAATATCCCCGGCGTCGCACGGAGGGAGGACATGGACGAGGGCATCGTCAGAGCCGCCGAGGAGATCCGTTCGATGCGCGTGCGCGGGGCGGCGAAGATCGGCCGCTACGCGGCGCAGGCGTTGGGCCGGCTCGCGTGGGACGGCTCGGACGCGCAGCTTGACGCCGCCGCGGCCGCGCTCGTCGCGGCGCGCCCAAGCGCCGTCTCGCTCCCGAACGCGGTCGCGTTCGTCGTGCGCGAGGCGAAGCGGGGCCCGCGCCCCGGCTCCCTTGCGGCGTCAGCGGCGGAGTTCGAGCGGCGCGCGACGACCGCGCTCGCACAGATCGGGCGACACGGGGCCCCGCTCGTGGAGGAGGCGCGGACCGTGATGACGATCTGCAACTCCCAGGGGGCGCTCACGCCGCTCTTCGAGGCGAAGCGCGCGGGCCGGCGCTTCAGCGTCATCGCGCTCGAGACGCGCCCCTGGCGGCAGGGCCTTCTCACGGTCGCCCAGCTCGCGAAGGAAGGCGTCGACGCGAGCCTCGCCGTCGATAGCGCGGCGTGGTCGCTCCTGCCCGAGTGCGCGCTCGTGCTCACGGGCGCCGACAGCATCGCCCGCAACGGCGACGTCATCAACAAGGTCGGCACGGGCGCGCTCGCCGTGCTCGCGCGGGAACGGGGAGTGCCGGTCTATGTGTGCGCGGAGACGTTCAAGCTCCATCCCAAGGCCGCGACGGGCGCGGACGTGCCCATCGAGGAGCGCGAGGTCGCCGAGGTCGTCGCGAAGGGGGAGATCCCCGACGCCGTGCGCGTGCGCAACCCCGTGTTCGACGTCACCTCGCACGACCTCATCCGAGGCTACGTGACGGAGCTTGGCGTGCTTTCGCGCGACGAGCTGCTCCAGCGCGCGCGCGAGCTGTGGGGTTGGTAAAGCAGGCAGCAGAACCCTTGCCCGGGCCGAAATTCTTCTGCGGAACCATTTCGGGCCCCGGCAAAGGATGGGGGTGACGGGGTTGGCTTTCTGCAGCATCCGCCCAGCCCAGGATGGGCGCACCGCGAGGGGCGAGGAATGCTCCAGCGATCGCACGCCACCGAGATGCGCACCTGATCTCTATCCTGGACGAGGACGTCGCAGAGGGTCTCGACGTCCCATCCCGGCGCCCCCTATTCCTGACTGTCCTCTTCTGTCTCCGCGTCCTCGTTCCCTTCCTCGTTCTCGCGCGCTTCGGGGGGCGCGGGGATCGTGTCGATGGGAACGTTGCGGGCGGCGGCTTCCGCGAGCGGGACCACCGGCGCGTCCAGCGGGATGTCCGCCCTCGCGAGCACCGCGACCGCGTTCACCTTGTCGCCCGAGTCCATCGACATGAGGCGGACGCCCTGCACGTTGCGGCCGAGGACGCTCACCGTGCTCACCGGCATGCGGATCACGATGCCGCTCTTCGACGTGACGATGGCCTCATCGTCGTCCTTGACCTCGCGCACGGCGACGACCTTGCCGTTCCTCGTCGTCGTCTGGATCGTGATGATGCCGCTTCCGCCGCGACCCTGGAGGCGATACTCCTCGATGGGCGTGCGCTTGCCGTAGCCGTTCTCCGTCACGGTGAGGAGCTGGCCGTTCTTGTCCTGCACGATCGCGAGCGAGACGACCTCGTCGTCCCCCTCGAGCTCGACGCCCTTGACGCCCGTCGCGGGGCGACCCATCGGGCGCACGTCCTCCTCGTGGAAGCGGATGCTCTTGCCGTGCGTCTTCGCGAGGATCACTTCATCGTGGCCGTGCGTGATGCCCACGCCGATGAGCTCGTCGCCTTCGTCGATGCCCAGAGCGATGACGCCCGTCACGCGAGGGCGCGAGTATTCGCTGAGCGCGGTCTTCTTGACGGTGCCCTTCTTCGTCGCGAAGAAGACGTAGTTGTCCTCCGCGAAGTTCACGACCGGCAGCGCCGCCTGCACCCGCTCGCCGGGGTTGAGCCCCTCGAGCAGGTTCACGATCGCCTTGCCCTTCGACTGGCGCGATCCCTCGGGGATCTCGTAGGCCTTCAGCCAGTACACTCTCCCTTGGTTCGTGAAGAACAGGATGTACTGGTGCGTCGTGGCGGGGAAGAGGTCGACGACGAAATCGGTCTCCTTCGTCTCCATGCCGATGAGGCCCTTGCCGCCGCGCCGCTGCGTGCGGTACGCGTCGACGGGGATGCGCTTGATGTAGCCGTCGTTCGTGATCATGACGACGACGTGCTCGTTGGGGATGAGCGCCTCGATCGTCATCTCGCCCGAGCTGTCGACGATCGTGGTGCGGCGCTCGTCGCCGAATTTCTCGGAGAGGTATTCGAGCTCCTGCACGACGATCGCGAGGATCTCCGAGCGCGAGTCGAGGATCTCCATGAAGCGGCGGATCTTGCCCTTGAGCTCGACGATCTCGTCCTTCAGGGCCTGCGTCTCGAGGCCCGTGAGCTTCGAGAGGCGCAGTTCCAGGATCGCCTTCGCCTGGATCTCATCCAGCCGGCCCGCCGGGACGGGCGGGAAACCGGGGACCTGGATCGCTGAGAAATCCATCTCCATGAGGCTCGCGCGCGCGGCTTCGGCGTCGGCGCTCGCGCGGATGCGCTCGATGACCTCGTCGATGTTCGACACGGCGCGCAGCAGGCCGCCCACGACGTGCGCGCGCTCTTCGGCCTTGCGGAGGTCGTACTGCGTGCGCCGGCGGATGACCTCCTCGCGGTGCTTCAGGTAGTTCTCGAAGAAGCCGGTGAGGGTGAGGACGCGCGGCTGGTTGTCGACGAGGGCGAGGTTCAGGATGCCGAAGCTCGTCTCGAGCTGCGTCATCTTGTAGAGGTTGTTGAGGACGATGTCGTCGACAGCGTCGCGCTTGAGTTCGATGACGATGCGCATGCCGTCGCGGTCGCTCTCGTCGCGAAGGTCGCTGATGCCGTCGATCCTTTTTTCCTTGACGAGCTCCGCGATGCTGGTGAGCAGGTTGCTCTTGTTCACCATGTAGGGGATCTCGGTGACGATGATGCGCGAGCGGTCCTTCACCGTCTCGATCTCGGCCTTCGCGCGGACGCGGATCACGCCGCGCCCCGTCGTGTACGCGTCGACGATCCCCTGGCGGCCGTAGATCGTTCCGCCGGTGGGGAAGTCGGGGCCGGGGAGGGCCTTGATGAGCTCGGCGATGGGGGTCGTGGGGTCCGCGACGTACATCTTGAGCGCGGCGACGACCTCGCGCAGGTTGTGCGGCGGGATGTTCGTCGCCATGCCGACGGCGATGCCGCTGCTTCCGTTGACGAGGAGGTTGGGGATCTTGCCCGGGAGGACGCTGGGCTCCTTGCGGCTCGCGTCGTAGTTGTCGACCCAGTCCACGGTCTCGCGGTCGAGGTCTTCGAGGAGCTCGAGGGCGACGCGGCTCAGGCGCGCTTCGGTGTATCGCATGGCGGCCGCGCCGTCGCCGTCGACGCTGCCGAAGTTGCCTTGGCCGTCGATGAGCTCGTAGCGCAGCGAGAAGTCTTGGGCCATGCGGACGAGCGTGTCGTAGATGGCGCTGTCGCCGTGGGGGTGGTACTTGCCCATGGCGTCGCCCACGACGAGGGCCGACTTGCGGTACGCCTTGTCGGGCGTGAGGCCCATGTCCCACATGGCGTAGAGGATGCGGCGGTGGACGGGCTTCAGGCCGTCTCGGACATCAGGCAGAGCACGGCCCACGATCACGCTCATGGCGTAGTCGATGTAGCTCGTTCGCATCTCGTCGTAGAGTGGTCGGTCGACGAGTGTTCCTTGGTTCATGAGATTCCCCTTTCCTTCGCTTGTCGAGTGTGATATCGTTGTCCTTCACAGACTCGCCCTGCTGGCGAGTTTGCGGGTCAGACATCGATGTTCTTGGCGTTGCGGGCGTGTTCCATGATGTAGTTGCGGCGGGGTTCGACGGCGTCGCCCATGAGCATGTCGAAGAGTTCGCTGGCGGCGGCGGCGCTTTCGATGCTGACGCGGGCGAGGGTGCGGTGGTCTGGGTCCATGGTGGTCTCCCAGAGTTGGTCGGGGTTCATTTCGCCGAGGCCTTTGTAGCGTTGGATGGTGACCTTGTCGTCGCCACCGAGTTCTGCGATGATGGCGTCCTTGGCTGCGTCGTTGAAGGCGTAGCGTTCTTGCTTTCCCTTTTTCACCTTGTAGAGGGGGGGTTGCGCGATGTAGACGTGGCCCTTTTCCACGAGCGGATACATGTAGTTGAAGAAGAAGGTGAGGAGGAGGGTGCGGATGTGGGCGCCGTCGACGTCGGCGTCGGTCATGATGATGACACGGTGGTAGCGCAGCTTGGTGAGGTCGAAGTCTTCCTTCTTCTTGGCGCCGGGTTCGACGGGCTCTTCGGCGGTGAGCTTGGGGCCGGGCGTCTCCTGGATGCCGGCTCCGAGGGCGGTGATGAGCGCCTGGATCTCGTTGTTCTTGAGGATCTTGTCGAGGCGCGATTTCTGGACGTTGAGGATCTTGCCGCGCAGCGGGAGGATCGCTTGGAATTCGCGGTTGCGGCCCTGCTTGGCGCTGCCGCCGGCGGAGTCGCCTTCGACGATGTAGATCTCGGAGGCGGTCGGGTCCTTGCTCGCGCAGTCGGCGAGTTTTCCTGGCAAGGACATGCCGTCGAGGAGGCCCTTGCGGCGCGTGAGCTCGCGCGCCTTGCGGGCGGCTTCGCGGGCGCGCGCGGCCTGCACGGCCTTCTCGAGGATGATGGTGATCACCCGCGGGTGCTCCTCGAAGTAGGTGGTGAGGCGTTCGCCCACGAGGTTCTCGACGATCCCCTTGACCTCGCTGTTGCCAAGCTTCGTCTTCGTCTGGCCCTCGAACTGGGGATCGGGCACTTTGACGGCGAGGATCGCGGTGAGGCCTTCGCGCGTGTCGTCGCCTTGCAGGTCCTCGTCGTTCTCCTTGAGGATCTTCTTCTCGCGGCCGAACTTGTTGAGGACGCGCGTGAGGGCGGCCTTGAAGCCGACGGCGTGCGTGCCGCCTTCGTGCGTGTTGATGTCGTTGACGAAGGAGAAGACGTTCTCGCTGTAGCCGTCCGTCCACTGCATCGCGAGGTCGACGTGGATGTCGTCCTTTTCGCCTTCGACGCTGAGGACCTCGGGGTGGAGGCCGATGCGCGTGCGGTTGAGCCACTGGACGAACTCGATGATGCCGTTCTCGGCGTAGAAGGTGTCCTTGCGGCCGGTGGCCTCCTCGTGGAGGTTGAGCCGGAGCTTCTTGTTGAGGAAGCTCATCTCGCGCAGGCGCGTCGCGACCGTGTCGTAGTCGATCTGCGTCGTCGAGAAGATCTGGCCGTCGGGCTTGAACTTCACGAGCGTGCCGTGGTCTTCGGGCGAGCACTCGCCGACGATGGACATCTTCTCGGTGAGGTCGCCGCGCTCCATGCGGATCTGATGGACCTTCGCGAGTCCGCGGCGGCGCACTTGCACCATCGTGTATTCGGAGAGCGCCGTCACGACGCTGCTGCCGACGCCGTGCAGGCCGCCGGAGACCTTGTAGGCCTTGTGATCGAACTTGCCACCGGCGTGGAGCTGCGTGTAGACGACCTCGAGCGCGGGTCGGCCCGTCTTGTGCATGTCGACCGGGATGCCGCGGCCGTTGTCCTGCACGCTGCAGGATCCATCCGCGTGGAGCGTGACGTCGATCTTGTCGCAGTGGCCCGCGATCGCCTCGTCGACGGAGTTGTCGACGATCTCCCACACGAGATGGTGGAGGCCGCGCGCGTCGGTCGAGCCGATGTACATGCCGGGGCGCTTGCGCACAGCCTGCAGGCCTTCGAGGACCTGGATCGCGGTCGCGCCATACTCGGTCTCGACGCTGGAATTCGCCAAGAAGATCAAGAGGAACGAGGGGCGCCAGCCAATATAAAGCCTCGCGCGCGTGCGCGCGCGTAGGGAAAAATCCGGATTTTCGCCCCGGGAAGGCCCTTGGCAGGCGTTCTGCGGCCGGAACGGCACGAAGGGGGTCGTCCGGACACCCCGGAGTCGTTCTCGGGCCTGCAGTGGAAGCGACCCCCTCGTCGTCGGGAGTATATAAGATGCGCGAATCCGATGCGCGCGGGACCCCCCATGGCGCGCCCCCTGGTCCTCGACACGAGCGCGCTCCTTGCCGGCCGACCCCTGGGCCCCGGGGAAGCGACGCTCATCCCGAGCGCCGTGCTGGAGGAGCTGCGCCCCGGCGGTCGCGACCGGCGCCACCTGGACATGCTGGTCGCGGCCGGAGCGCGCGTCGTCGAGGCCGCGCCGGCGGATCGCGCGCGGGTGGTCGAGGCCGGGAAGGCGGGCGGCGACGGCTCGCGCCTCTCCGCGGCCGACATCGACGTGCTCGCGGTGGCGCTGGAGGTGGACGGCGAGATCGTCACGGACGATTACACGGTGCTGAACCTGGCGCGCCGGCTGTCGATCCCGGCCCGCACCATCCAGACGAAGGGCATCACGCAGACGTACCGTTTCGTGCCGCGCTGCATGGGCTGCGGGCGCTTCCTCGACAAGGAGTATCCCGATTGCCCGGTCTGCGGCTCGCCCGTGAAGATGGTGAAGGATCGCGGCGCGCCGCGATGATCACGCCTCGACGCGCGCGCCTGCGTCGCTCGGGTGCGACACCTCCGCGCGCCCGCCCGCGAGCTCGCGGAAGGCGGCGGCGTTGCGAGGGCCGTGCCCGCGCTCGTCGTTGTTGAAGTACGTGTAGACCTCGAAGCCGCGCTCCATCCACTCGCGCGCCTGCATCGCCCACTGGAAGAGCGTCGCCACGTCGTACGAGCCGCGATAGCGGCCGCTCGGGCCGTGGAGACGCAGGTAGACGAAGGGGGCGGTCTCCACGAGCGGCGTGCCCTTCTTGTTGTAGTCGTGGACGACGAACGCGCGCTCGTGCTGCGCGAGGAGAAGGTAGACGTCGCGCTCGTACCAGCTCCGGTGGCGCAGCTCGAAGGCGCAACGCACGTCGCGAGGGAGCAGGTCGAGGAACGCCGCGAGCTGCGGGAGCGCGTCGGCCTTGAAGCTTGGCGGGAACTGGAAGAGGAGCACGTCGAGCTTCCCGCGCAGCTCGCGCGCGTGGAGCAGGAGCTGCGCGAGGTCCTCCTCGACGTCGACGAGGCGCTTCTCGTGCGTGATCGCGCCCGGCGCCTTGACGGTGAAGCGGAACCCGGGCGGCGTGGCGTCGCGCCACTTCGCGAACGTCGCTTGTGCGGGCAGGCGGTAGTACGTGCAATTGACCTCGATCGTCGGCAGCCTGCGGGCGTACCACGCGAGATACTGGGGTGTCGGGCAGCTCGCGGGATAGAAGCGGCCTTTCCAGTGGGGGTAGGCCCAGCCGGAGGTGCCGATGCGCAGCTGCTGGGACGGCGGCCACGCGTCGCGCTCGGGGTAATCCTCCTCGTCCGCCCCCGGCCCGCTCTGCGGCCAACCGTACAGGTTGAACCGGCGGATCGTCCGGGCGCTGCGCTCGCGCGGCACGTGCCCTCCGATGCCGAGGCCCGCCACCTATGTTCCGGCCGATGCATCGAAGCCCCGCCAAGACCGAGGTCGGAGCATGGAGACGGAGAAGAAGGATCCTCGCATGATCCCGCGCGAGAAGGACGACGATGCGCTCAGCCCGCTTGGCCGAGGCGCGGATCCCGGAACGAGCGTCGAAGGCGGGCCCATCCAGGCAAGTGGCCCGGGAGGGCTCCACGGCGCGCAGACGCCGCGCGCCAAGGGCGGCCCCGAAGGGATGCTCCACCGCGAGAACGAGGACGCCGTGCAGAGCGCGCGCGACTAGCGGCGCCCGCGGGGCCGCATCCCTTTAAGCGGAGCGCCCCCATCGGCGAGGCATGCAGCCCGAGAAGATGTACATCGACGGCCAGTGGGTCGACGCGTCCGACGGCAAGACGCGCGAGGACGTGAACCCCTTCGACCAGAGCGTCGTCGCGACCATCCCCCTCGCGACGGAGGAGGACGCCCGCCGCGCGCTCGCCGCGGCGGATCGCGCCTTCCGCGACTGGAGCCGCACCGACCCCGCCGAGCGCGGTCGCATCCTGCGCAAGGTCGCAGCGCTCATCGTCGAGCGCGTGGACGAGATCGCGAAGACCGAGTCGCTCGACAACGGCAAGCCGCTGCGCGAGGCGAAGGGCGACGTCCTCTTCGCCGCGCAGACGTTCGACTATTACGCCGGCCTCGCGGACAAGGTCGAAGGCACCGTCATCCCCGTGCCCGGGCCCCGCTTCAACTACACGCGCCGCGAGCCGTTGGGCGTCACGGTCCACATCATCCCGTGGAACTTCCCCTTCCAGCTGGGCTGCCGCAGCGTCGCGCCCGCCCTCGCCGCCGGCAACACGGTCGTCGCGAAGCCGGCCACGGAGACGCCGCGCTCGTTCCTCCTGCTCGCGAAGTGCATGGCCGACGCGGGCGTGCCGAAGGGCGTCTTCAACGTCGTCACCGGCAGCGGCGCGAAGCTCGGCCCGATCCTCGTGGGCGCGCCCGAGACGAAGGGCGTCGTCGTCACGGGAAGCGTGCCCACCGGCATGGACGTGCTGAAGGAAGCGGCGCAAAAGATCGTCCCCGTCACGCTGGAGCTCGGAGGCAAGAGCCCGAACATCGTCTTCCCAGACGCGAACCTCGAGAAGGCCGTGAAGGGCGCGGGCTTCGGGATCTTCATGAACGCGGGCCAGATGTGCTGGGCGGGATCGCGCCTCCTGGTCCACGAGTCGATCCACGACAAGTTCGTCGAGGACCTGATCAAGTTCGCGAACACGTGGAAGCTGGGCGACCCGCTCGACAAGGACACGCGCATGGGCCCGATGGTCTCGCTCAAGCACCGCGAGACCGTGCTCAAGTACATCGAGGTCGGGAAGCAAGAGGGCGCGAAGCTCCTGCTCGACGGGCGCAACCCGGCCGGCGCGCCCGCGAACGGCGCGTTCCTGGGCCCCACGATCTTCACGGACGTGAACGCGAAGATGCGCATCTTCCGCGAGGAGATCTTCGGCCCCGTCCTCACCGTCACGAAGTTCAGCACGGACGCGGAAGCACTGGAGCTCGCGAACGCCGTCGACTTCGGCCTCTACGCCGGCGTGTGGACGAAGGACCTCAACCGCGCCCACCGGTTCGCCGCGGAGCTGGAGAGCGGCCAGGTCGCCATCAACGAATACCCGGTCACCTTCCCGCAGACGCCGGTTGGCGGCTTCAAGCAGAGCGGCATCGGGCACGAGCAAGGGCTCGGCGCGATGCAGTTCTACACGCGCGTCAAGAGCGTCATGGTGAACCTCGGCACCTGAGGGTGCCGCAACATCGGTGCCAGGGGCGAAATTTTTCTGCGGAAAAATTTCGCGCCCTCCATTCGGCAAGGATGGGAGTGACGGAGTTGTTTCTCATGCCCTGCCCGAGCATGCGCATGAGGCTCGCGCCCGAAAACGAGCGGTGAACCCCATCGGTCGCGTAACCAAACGGTTACACATTTGCTCGGCCGCGATCACCCGCGAAGGGCAGCTGGCGCTGCACTCCAACGCTTCCTGGCCTCGGGAGGCGCACTCGGGCACCATCGTCACCCCTATCCTTGCTGAATGGGGGACCCGAAATTTTTCCTCAGAAAAATTTCGGCCCTGACAGCCATGTCTCGACCCTTCGAACGAGCGACCCTTATCTGCTTTCCTCGACTTCATCCAAGGGTGAAGCTCGCCCGCAACGTCGCGCTCCTCGCCATCGCGAGCTTCCTGGCGGACGTCTCGGGTGAGATGCTCCTCGCCGTGCTTCCGTTCCTCCTCGTGGCGCAGGGCGCGACGGGGCTCGCGATCGGGCTCGTGGATGGGCTGGCGGACGCAGTGGGCCACGTGCTGAAGCCCGTCGCGGGGCGGCTCGCGGACCGGTGGGGGCGGCGCAAGCCGCTCATCGTCTCGGGCTATCTCGTGGCCGCGGTGTCGCGCTTTGGCATCGCCGCGGCGACCACGTGGCCCGTCTCGCTCGTCTTCCGCGCGAGCGACCGCGTCGGGAAGGGGCTGCGCACCGCGCCGCGCGACGCGCTCCTCGCCGAGAGCGTGCCGCCGGCGCAGCGCGGGCGCGCGTTCGGCCTCCACCGCGCGGCCGACACGGCGGGCGCCGTGGTGGGCGTGAGCCTCGCGCTCGGCGCGCTCCTCGTCTTTGGGGCAACCCCGGCGAGCATCGTCGCCGCGGGCGCCATCGTCGGGCTTTCCACCGTGATCCCCCTGCTCTTCGTGCGGGAGGTCGACGCGCACGCGACGGCCAAGGCCGAAGGCGACGCGCCGCGAAGCCCCCGCTTCCGCGCCTTCGTCCTCCTCGCAGGGCTCTTTGCGCTCGGCGAGGTGAGCTACATGTTCTTCGTGCTCCGCGTCGCGCGAAGCTCGACCGAAGCGACCGCCGTCGCCCTCTACCTGCTGTTCAACCTCGTCTACGTCGCCGCGGCCTACCCGGCCGGGAAGCTCGGTGACCGCATCGGAAAGCCGCGCGTCCTCCTCGCCGGCTGGCTCCTCTTCGCGCTCGCCGCCGCGCTCTTCATCCCCGCCCCCTCGCTCCCCATGACGATCGCCGGGTTTGTTCTCCTCGGCCTCTCGTTCGCGGGCTTCGAGAGCATGCAGCGCGCCTTCGCCGCCGACCTCGCCGGCGCGCGCGGCCGCAGCACGCAGCTCGGATGGTTCCACGCGACGATCGGGCTCTCCGCCGTCACGGGCGGCATCGTCGCAGGTCTGCTTTGGGACCGCGTGGGAGAATGGGCCACCTTCGCATGGGCCGCCGGGCTCGCGCTCGTCGCGGCGGTCGCCCTGTCGTTCGTCTTCGTCGCGAAGTCGCGCGTCAGCGGGACTTCGTGAGGAATGCCGCGATCCCCGCCTTGGCCTCCGCGCTCTGGAACGCGAGCGAGAAGAGCTCGATCTCGCGCTCCAGCGACTCGCGCAGCGGGAGATCCTCGCTCGCCCGGAGGGCCTCCTTCGCGAGCCGCAGCGCGACGGGGCTCTTCGCAGCCATGGTTCGGCCGATCTCCTTCGCCTTCGCGAGCGGATCGTCCGCCACCTCGTCGACGAGCCCCCACGCGAGCGCGGTCGCCGCGTCGATGGGCTCCCCCGTGAGCACCATGCGGCTCGCGCGCCCGACGCCCACGAGGCGCGGCAGCCGCTGCGTGCCGCCGCCGCCCGGGATGATGCCGAGGCCGATCTCGGGCTGACCGAGCTTCGCGCCTGGCGCCGCCACGCGCAGGTCGCACGCCATCGCGAGCTCCAATCCTGCGCCAAGCGCATGCCCGTTCAACGCCGCGAGCACGGGCTTCGGATGCGACGCCACGGCGGTGAAGATGTTGGGCGCGCTGATGAACCGGCGCTGCTCGAACGTCGAGCGCGCCGCCATCTCCTCCAGATCCGCGCCCGCCGCGAACGCCTTGTCGCCCGCCCCGCGCAGGATGACGACGCGCGCGTCCGGATCCGCCTTGTCCGCCGCGAGCGCCTCGAGGAGCGCGTGACGGAGCGCGGCGCTCAGCGCATTGCGCTTCTCGGGGCGATCCAAGGTGAGGACGAGGAGCGGGCCCTCACGTT
>DATLCC010000050.1:0-13088 GCA_035526585.1 Thermoplasmatota archaeon
CGCCCCGAGCCCGAGCCCGAGCCCGAGCCCAAGCCCGGATTTTCGGTTTGCATCGTCGCGCACCGACGGGGGCCGCTCCTTGCGCGCGATCTCAACTTCCGAGGGTTCTTATGGCGAGCGCGCGTGATGCGTTCCTGAGGACGCGCGGCGCGCGCGACACCGGCCTTCACAGACGCGGACGACCTCCGTATTGACGTGACTGCCGACATCCCAGATCGCCCGGCCCGTGGGGCCGGAAACTGGAGACTGGTTCGCGCGCACCGTGCCTCTCACGCCCCTCCAGGGCATTCCCACCGAAGCGACCTTTCCCGCTGGGTCGCGCATCCTATTCCCGCAGCACTCCCTGGAGGGGTTCCCTTTCCCACCGCCGATCGGTCGCGCGTCAGGCGGCGACCTTGTTCTGCGGCTTCTCGATCTTCTTGAACGCGCGCTCCGCGAGGTCGAACGTGTCGCCTTCGCTCAAGGCGTGGACGATCGCGTGGTCGAGGCTCATGGGCTCGCCCTCCTTCGCCTCGTGCGTGGTCGTGCGCCTGATCTGGCTTCCGTCCACGATGATGAGGTTGTCCGAGCCGGCCACCTGGAGGTGACGGCCTCCGCGAAGGACGATCGCGGTGTCCTCCGAGATGCCGAGGCCGAGGAGGTCGGGCTGGTGCGCGACGATCTCGAGGAGGCGGCCGAACCGCCCGCGCTGGATGAAATGCGTGTCGATCACGGTGCCCGGCAGGAGGCCAAGGCCTTCGTCCACCTGGGTGTTCCCCTTGTTCAGGGCCTCGTCCGGCTTGCCGCGGGCGATCATGACCCCGCTCATCGCGGCCGCTCCGGCGCTCGTGCCGCCGACGACCGCGCCTTCCTGGTAGCGCTTCCTGATCATTTCGAGCGCGGGCGAGCCGCGGAGGACGTCCGCGAGCCTGGCCTGGTCGCCTCCCGTGAAGTAGACGATGTCCGAGTCTTCGAGGTCCGCGATCGTGCGCTCGTCCTCGACGGCGTCGCGCGTCTGGAGGCGCAGCTCGCGCACGCGGTCGATCCCGAGCTCGTCGAACGCGCGCACGTAGGGCCGCATCGCTTCGCGCGGCTCGCGCGACGCGGCGCCGATCACCACGGCGACCTTCGCCTCGCCCTTCACCTCGTCGATGCAACGGCGGAGGATCACCATGTCGTTCTCCTTGTCCTCGCCTCCGCCCACGGCGACAAGCGTGCCGCGGATGGCGCTGGAGCGGGGGGCCTGCGTGGGGGGCTTCGGGGCGTCGGGCAAAGGATCCTCGAGGGAGCATCCGGCCGCCCCGCGTAGACGCATTGGAACAACCCTCGGAAACGCGCTGCTTTCCCAACGGTGGAGAGAGATGGTGAACCTCTTGGCTGCGGGCTGCCAATCGTTAACCGTGCGCCGACCCTCCTCGGTTCGTGGACGACCACACGTGGAGCGCGCTCGCTTCGAAGACGGCTCCCGGTCAACATCTCGCGCTCCTGTACCGCGACGAGGCGTTCCTCGCCCGCGGTGTGGCGGCGTGGGCCGCTGGCAGCCTCGTGCCTGGCGGCGCGGCGATCCTCGTCGGCACGCCCATCCATGCCGAGCTCATCCGCAACGAGCTGCGCCGCTCCGGCTTCGATGTCCCGCGCCTCGAACGCGAGGGCCGCCTCCTTGTCGTCGATGCGGACTGGCTCATGGCGCAGTTCATCCTCGATGGCAAGCCCACCGCGGCCTCGTTCGACGAGCTCGTGCGCGGCATGATCACGCGGGTCCGCGACGTCGCGGGACTCGTCCCCATCCGCGCGTGGGGCGAGATGGTCTCGCTGCTTCGCGTGCGCAACGATCCCGCCGCGGCCCAGAAGCTGGAATCGATGTGGAACGCCGCGATCGATGAGCACGGCATCGCGCTCCTGTGCTCCTACTCGTCCGCCGACGACGGGCCTCACGGCTGGCAGAAGCTCGTGGACGACGTGACGTCCGTCCACACGCACATCGTGCCCGAGAGCGGGCTGGGGTTCGAGAACAGGATCCTGGAAGCGTCGGCCGCGCCGATGTTCCAATAGATATCGCGCGGCTCACTGCGCCGCGCGCGACTCGCGCTCCAAGGCCTTGATCCGGTCCTGGAGCTGGGAGAGCTCGTTCTTGTTGTCGTGCTGCTGGAGCACTGCGTGGTGCTCGGGGCACGTGAACGATGCCTCGGTCGCGTGCTGGAAGTCGAACCGCTCCGCGCCTTCGGGGCAGATGAAGAACTCGTGCGACTGCTCGAACTCGAGCGCCGTGCGCAACGACGCGAGGTCCTTGCGGGTCCGTTCCAGGATCGTGGCGGCGGCGTGGTCCGGCTTGATCTGCCAGTAGAAGGTGAGCCAGCCGGTCTCCTTGTCCTTCTCCTTGTGGTACTCGGCGATGCGGGCCTCGTAGAGGTCGTAGAGGACCTTGCGGATGTGGGAGGGCTTCTCGTTGAGCTCCTCGGCGAGCTCCGAGTCCGTCGCCTCTTTGCGCGACATGAGCGCCTCGGCGATGCGCAGGCCCTCGGGTCCGGTCAACTGCGCGACATACGATCGGACGCGTTCGAGAGAGTCCACGGAGGGAAGCACCACACCCTCCTTCGTCTTCGGACGGACTTAAAGATTCGGCCAGCGGACATTGAGGCCTCCGTCCTCTTGGGCCAAGGGTCCCTGAAGGTTCCTTGCCGACATGTTCGACGAAGCAGTTCGGGTCGGTCAGGGTCGCCTTCGGGATGGGGCTCGGGATGGGGATGGGGGAAGGACGCAGAGAGGCACCTTCGCCCCTCCCGACCCCTATCCCGATCGCGAAGGAGACATGAGTTGCGCGGGCGTCACGCGTCATTCTCAGTGTTGTCGTCCGAGCCCTCTCCGGCAGCAGCCCCGTAGGGCACGACGACCTTCCCGCGCGCGGAGGGCTGCACCTCGATCTGTCCGTCGAAGCGCTTCGAGAACACCTCGTTCCCGCGCAGCGCATACAGAAAGAGCGCGAGCGCGGCGACCTCCGAGTGCGGCTGGTTCCCGACGGCGACGTTGTGGTCCACGAGCTCGTACACCTCGCGCGGCACCTTCTCCGCGCCGATCACGACGAGGAGGTCCTTGTCGAGCGGCACGCGCGGCACGACCTCCGGCAGCGGGAGCCCGTACATCGTGAGGTGCACCTTGGTCCCCGCGAACCCCTTGAGGATGGGTCGGAACGCGACGCCGTCCTCGATCTCGAACGGGCCACCGAAGCGCTTCGTCACGTCGCGCACACCGGTCACGACGCGCTCGTCCTTCGCATCCATGAGCACGCGGTCGCACCCGAGGGCGCGCGCGGTGAGCGCGACGTGCGTGGTGATGCGCTTGTCGCGCTCTGGCCTGTGCCCGAGCCGAAGGACCGTGATGCGCATGGAGCGGCGAGACGCTGTCGCTCACTTATGCGTTCGCGTGCGACACGTTCATTGGAGCGGTCGTTCCCGCGAGCGCAGGTGCGCGAGCGAGTGGTCCGAGTCCAAGAAGGGCTCCTATTCGACCTTCTTCACGAGATGCCCCTTGAACTCCAGCTTGGAGCTGCGCTTCAGGAGCGCCTTGAGGCGGATGAGGGGCATGTTGAACTTCTCGGCGATCGCGCGCGCCGAGAACCCCTCGGGCGGCACCATCGTCGCGAGCTCCTCGTCGATCTTGTCGAAGCGGACCTCTTCCATCGCGGCGATGGAAAGGATCTCCGCGATCTCCTGGACGGAGCAGGACGTGTTGATGTGGAAGGCCGTGTAGTAGGAGTGGTACGCCTTCTCGGTCTTGCCTTCGGCCGCTTCCCAGCGCGTCTCCACGAGCTTCGTCTTCTCGAAGAGCTGGAGCGCCTGCAGGCCCGCCTCGCCGAACTCCTTCTGGATCTGCGCGGCCGTGAGCCAGTTGTCGATGAGCTTCTGGAAGACGTCGCGCTTGACCTCGGCGTCGAATGCCCGCAAGATGGGCACGAGGTCGGTGGATTCCGACACGACCTTGATCCGACGCATCGTCGTAGAATGAGAGTGTATCGGCTTAAAGGTTCTCAGTTCAGGCTCTCTTGGCCCCTGTGGAAACGCCTGGAAGATCGAGAGAAACCTGCACGTTTGTGCCATCGACGAGCGAGAGTTTCTCGCGCAGTCCGTGCGGCGAGACGAGCTCGAGCACGTGCACGTGATGGCTGCGCAGCGGGAAGATGGCGGCCGCCTCCACGCCACCCAGGAGCGCGCGGAAGCACTTCACTGCGCCAAACGTCCGTCCCTCGCTCTGGAACTCTTCGATCATGAGTCCGTCCGAGTCCTTGAGCTCGGCCACCTTCTCGCGGTCCAGCGGATCCACCTCGATGTTGAGCGTGCCAGGATACGGATCGAAGCCGAGCAGTCTTCCGAACGCCTTTCGATAGCCTTCGCGGCTGATGTAGTAGCGGCCTTCGCCCAGCCCCGTCACGATCCTGCCGCGGATGAGCACGCGCTCGCCGCCTGCGAAGAGCGCCTTGTATTCGGCGAACTCGTGCCGCAGCACCTCGAGCCCCGTCGGCGACACGCGGATGTGCTGCTTGCGCGTCCCCATGCGGCGCAGGATCAGTCCGCTCTCGAGGAGCTCCAGGATCTTGCGTGACGCAGTCTGCTGCGAGACGCCGATCCGGTCCGCGAGCTCGGACGACGAGATGAAGACGTGATCGTGGAGCCCGCCGATCTTCGCGAGCTGCTTGAGGAGCTCCTTGTCCTCGGGGGCGACCTTGGGAGCCGTCATCGCCGCTTGCACCGGTCTTTCTCCGCATAAGGACGAGGACGAAGTCGAAGACGAAGGCGAGGGGAGGGCGAGGGACCAGGGACTCGCCCGGCCCTCGTCCTCGCTCACGCCCTCCCCTCGCCTTCGCCTTCGTCCTCGTCTTCGCCCTGCCGCGGCGACCCCGGCCGCCGCGGCAAACGTATTTCAGGGGGAGCCGCCTCGGCGCGCCCAATGAGCGTCGCTACTGAAGGGAAGGGACCCCGCGTGCGCCCGTCGCACTCGGACCCTACGGCGGCGGCGCGCACCGCGTCCCGCGTGCATCCGCGCGCCTTCTCGCGCATCCCGACGGTCATGTCGGCGGACGAGATCATCGACAGCGCATTCCGCAAGGCGAGCAAGATCACGATCTCGAACCCGGACCGGTTCATGGGCGTGAAGGCGACGGAGACGTCGCGCATCCGCAGCGTGCAGAACGGCATCGCCGCGGTGCTCCAGCGCTACGTCAAGCGCTTCCCCTCCTTCGACGGGCTCCCTCCGTTCTACCAGGAGCTCGTGCACCTTCTCGTCGACCTCGACAAGGTGCGGAAGGCCCTGGGCTCGCTCGACTGGGCCTCGAAGCGCGTGAACGAGATAGGCGACGAGGCCGTCACCGCGATCAAGCGCGCGCCCCACGGCGACATCGTGCACGAGGCGAAGTCGCAGGCGTACGGCCGCATCGCGAGCATCCTGAAGCAGGTGGATCCGCACCTCAAGGCGCTCGACTCCGCGCGCCGCGAGCTCAAGCGCCTCCCGACCGTCGAGTGGGACCTGCCGACGATCGTCGTCGCGGGCTATCCGAACGTCGGCAAGTCGTCGCTCGTGCGCAAGGTGTCCACCGGCACGCCCGAGGTCGCGAACTATCCGTTCACGACGAAGGGCATCGTGGTAGGCCACTTCGAGAAGAGCTTCGTGAAGCACCAGATCGTCGACACGCCCGGTCTCCTGGATCGCGACCTCGAAGACAGGAACGCGATCGAGATGCAGGCCATCCACGCGCTGCGGCACCTTGGCAACGTGATCGTGTTCCTCGTGGACCCGAGCGAGCATTGTGGCTACTCGCTCGACGCGCAGCTCAAGCTCTTGGCCGACACGAAGAAGGCGTTCCCCGACACGCCCTTCGTGGTGGCGTCGTCGAAGAGCGACCTCAAGAAGGCCGAGCTTGGCGACGTGACGTTCTCCGCCGAGACGGGCGACGGGATCGACGAGTTGATGAAGCTCGCGCTCTCGCATGTCAAGAAACGCTGATGGCCCTCGCGCCACGACATGACCCGAGGGACTTCAGGACACGAGAGACCCGAGAACGTTCCCTTCAGGTCCCTCGGGTTCCTCATGTCCCTTGGATCATGTCGTCGCCCGACGAGCACGTTCCCACGTGCATGCCGCATCGGCTGCCCGAAGAGCTTAACGCTGCCCAAACGCTCGCGCATCCCATGGACCTGGGCCTGAAAGGCAAGGCGGCCGCCGTCATGGCCGGCTCCGAAGGCATCGGCCGCGCCTGCGCCTTCGCGCTCGCGCGTGAGGGCGCCGACGTCGCCATCTGCGGCCGGCGCGAGGACGTGCTCCGTTCCACCGCGAAGGAGATCGCGGACGCGACCGGCCGCCGCGTGACGCCCATCGTCGCCGACGTCACCGTCGCCCAGGACGTCGAGCGCTTCGTGAACGCCGCCGCGAGCGATCTTCGCGGGCTCCATGTGCTCGTCGTGAACGCGGGTGGGCCGGCGCCGGGCGGGTTCGAGGCTCTCACGGACGCGCAGTGGCACGCGACGTTCGACCTCACCGTGATGAGCGCCGTCCGTGCGATCCGAGCCGCGCTCCCGCACTTCCGCACTGAGCGCGGCGGCAGCGTCGTGGGCATCGGCTCCACGAGCGTGAAGCAACCGATCGAGAATCTCGTGCTGTCGAACGCGCTCCGCATGAGCGTCATGGGCCTGTTCAAGTCGCTCTCCATCGACCACGCGCCCTACAACGTCCGCTACAACATGGTCCTCCCCGGCGGGATCGCGACGGAGCGCCTCGCGGAGCTCGTGCGGTCGCAGGCCGAGAAGGCTGGGATCCCGGAGGACGAGCAGTGGGCGCGCCGCGCGAAGAGCACGCCGCTCGCGCGCATGGGCGAGCCCGAGGAGATCGCGGACGCCGTCGCATGGCTCGCGAGCGAGCGCGCGAAGTACGTCACGGGCGTCGCGCTCCAGGTCGACGGCGGGCTCGTGCGGTTCCCCTTCTAAGGTGTGATCATGCGGTTCTGCGCGTTCCGGGAGTACGACGCGGTGGCGACGGGGCTCGCGTTCGGCGACAGGGTCGTCGGGCTCGACGACCTCAACGACTCGTTGGGGACCGACTATGGTCCCGATCTCGACACGTTCCTCCGACGCGGCCAGCAGGACCAGCTCGCAAAGAGCCTCGACAGCGAGCGCGTCCCGAAGAGCGGCTGGCGCATCCCGAACCTCCGCTTCGCCCCGCCGCTCGCGCACCCGAGCAAGATCTGGGGGATCGGGCTGAACTTCGCCGAGCACGCGGCCGATCTGGGCGGCTCGGTCGGAGAGGATCCGATGGCCTGGATGCGCCCCGCGACGACGTTGGCCGGAAGCGGCGCGACGATCCAGCTTCCGCCGGCCATCGGCACCGTGACCGCGGAATGCGAGATCGGCGTCGTCATGGGGCGGTACGCGCACAAGCTCGAGTCGCGTCGCGAGGCGAAGGAGGCGGTGTTCGGCTTCACGCCGATCCTCGATCTCACGGCGGAGGATCTCCTGAAGAAGAACGTGCGGAACCTCACGCGCGCGAAGAGCTACGACGGGTTCTGCGTCGTGGGCCCGTTCGTCGTCACGGCGGACGAGTGGGAGCCCTCGGCCGACACGCACATCGCGCTCGACGTGGATGGCCAGCAGAAGGGGGGCCACGTGCGCCACATGCGGCACGACCCGTACGAGCTCGTGCGCTTCTTCTCGCATGTCTTCCCGTGGGAGCCTGGCGACATCCTGCTCACGGGCACGCCCGGCGCGCTGCCGCTGCGGGCGGGCTCCGTCATCCAGGGCACGATCGACGGGCTGGGCAGCGTCACCGCGCGCGTCGCCTGATACTTCGCAGACGAAGCCACAAAGGGCCACGGAGATCTGCGGGATCTTCTCCGTGGTCTCGTTTTCAAAGTGCATCAGAGCGGCTTGAGTCCGACGAGCTCGTTCATCGAGCCCATCCTGTATCCGCGCGGGTCGACCTCGACGCTCGTGTAGCCCAGACCGCGCAACGCGCGCTCGATGTCGCCGGCCAGCGACAGGGCGCGCGCGGGGTCCTCGCATTCCACGCGCGCGGTGGTCCCGCCGAAGGTGCGCACGCGCACCTGCGCGAAGCCGAGCGCGCGGACCGCAGCCTCGGCGCGCCCGATGCGCGTGAGCTTCGTGATATCGATGGGCTCGCCGTACGGGATCCTGCTCGAGAGGCACGCCATCGAGGGCTTCTCGGAGACGGCGAGGCCGAGCTCGCGGGCAAGCGAGCGGACGTCGGCCTTCACCATGCCAAGCTCGACGAACGGCTGCCACGCGCCGCGCTCCCGTAGGGCCGCGTCGCCGGGGCGCCATTGGCGCGCGTCGTCGGCGTGCGTGCCTACAGCCACCGTCCCTAGGCCGCGTGCCTGCGCGATCGAGAACAGGACGTCGCTGAGCCCCTGGCGGCAGAAGTAGCAGCGGTCCGTCGGGTTCGCCGCGTAGTCGGGGTCGGCGAGCTCGCTGTGCCAGACGAGCTCGAAGGGGAGACCGATCTCGCGCGCGAAGGCGATCGCGGCGTCCTTCTCCTCCGGCGCGTACGATTCGCTGTCCACGATGACGGCGAGCGCGCGCGCTCCGAGCGTGTCGTGCGCGACCTTCGCGAGGACGGCCGAGTCCACGCCGCCGCTGAAGCCGACGACGACGCTCCCCTTCGCGAGGAAGGCGGCGCGCAGCTCGTCGAGGCGGGGCACAGGAGCGCCTGAGGCGTGCTCCCACTTAATACTGCACTTCGACCACGAGCACGTATGCCGCGCCGTACTCCTTGCCGTCGATGGGCTCCGAGGCGCCGAAGCCGTCCACGCGCGCGAGGTAGCGGCCGGGCGCGAGGCCCGCCGCCGCAAGCTGCGCGCTCGCGGTGCGCGGGTCGAGCGCGGCCTCGTCCAGCACGCTCCCGTCAGGCGCGAGGATCGCGACCTTGAGCTGCGCGGGGACGGCGCCCGGGAGCGGCAGGCCGTGGTCGTTGGACTGCAGCGTGACGTTGACGCTGAGCGCCCGCGCGTCGCGGTCGACGGGGATCTCGAAGTCCTTGTGGTGCTCGCCGGCGACAAGCTCACGGTACTCCTTGTAGTACGGCTCGGCGGGAAGCGGATCGCGCGCGAACGGCATCCCCGAGGGCGAGCTGCAGCCGGCCATGAGGAGGACCATCGACAGCGCGAGCAGGCGCACGGTCCTTCCTGGCGTCGAGGGCCGCTAAAAAGCCTCCTTCAGGTCCTCGATGCGAGCCCACGCGACGACGAAGGCGGGCTCGGGCGCGGGGGCGAACCGCCACCCGCTCGCCATGACGCCCTCCGAGACGGTGAACGCCGGGTCCTCGCCGGGCCGCCAGAGGGCGAGCGCGACGCGGCCCGAGGGCGGGAAGGCGGGCTGCAGGAGCTCGAGGCGCCCGTCCGCATGCAGGATCGCGAGAGGATGGACGTCCAGAGGGAAACGAGGGGTGGGCCGGCGGAGGGGGCGCGTGAGGCGCATCGGGCCGGCGGGTGCTTCCTACGTCATCTTCCTTTTCCGGGCTTCACCTCATGCGCTCCGGGACTTCAAGCCGGATGTCCCTTGCCCACAACAGATCCGAGGGACCCCGGGGACCCGAGCGGAAGACGCCTCGGGTGCCTAGAGTACCTGGGGTCCCTCGGGTCTCACGCGGCGCCACGGACTCGATTTTATCCGCCATGAGCCCTCATGGGGCGCGCCTGGAAGCCGGCGGACGGCTTACGCTCGAGCGCAAGCGCGAGTGAGGAAAGTCCCGGCTCCCGTGAGCAGGGGTCCGCAGACTCCGATCCCAAGGACGGAGGTTGCGGCGGGCGAGAGCCCGAGCGCAGGAGCAGACACGAGACCGCCTCTCGCAAGGATGAAGGGGGCCACACCCCGGACGTCGCGAAGAGGGCCGGATGAAACGGCCATGCGCCCCCGGAGCAAGTCCAAGCAGCCCCATCGACCGCTCACACAGGGGCGAGTCGGATGCGGCCCTCGACGACGAGGGCAATGCTGCGGAGGTCAACGTCCGTGGCATTAGGAGAATGCCGTCAGCCATCCGCGTCGCGAGACCGGATGCGTGAACAGAACCGGGCTTACGACCGGCATCCAGGCCTCGATGTCAAACCCGAGGACGAGGACGAGGACGGGGACGAGGGCGAGGGGAGGGTGAGGTGGAGGGTGCCCTGCGCCCTTGGTATCACCCTCTCGCACTCCGCCCTCCCCTCGCCCTCGTCCTCCCCCCTCCCCTCGTGTTCGCCTTCGTCCTCGCGTTCGTCCTCGAACGATAGCAGCGTCCTCGATGCGGACCAACCGAGGGACCGGCGAGAAGCTACCTAAGCCGCCGGCATGGAGGTCTTAACCGGTGACCATTGTTGAAGCCTGAGGACGAGACCGAGGTCGAGCGGCAGGGCGAGGCCGCGACCGAGACGAAGGAGGAGCGCCCCATGACGATCGAAGAGGCCGCCCGCAAGGGGGGCAACACCACGAAGCAGCGCTACGGCCCCGACTTCTACTCGCGCATCGGGCGCAAGGGGGGCCAGCGAGTCGCGCGCGAGCGTGGCCCCGAGTTCTACTCGGAGATCGGCCGCAAGGGCGGTGAGGCGAGGGTCGCCCAGAGCCGGAAGCTCGAGCGCGAGCCCGAAGGCAGCGAGGCGGCGACCGAGACGAGGTCGGAAGACTCGACCGAGTGACCAGACCGGATGCCGAAGCGCTTTCGGCATGTCGACCTGGTTTCGGCGTTCCGGCACGCATCGGCAGCGCCCGTCCGAGACCCCCGCTACGAGGTCAGGGAAGGCAGCCGATCGAAGACGACCACGTTCCACCACGAGGCCGCGACGGTGAGGTTGAGCCCCGCCTCGTAGTTCTCGGGGCCGCCCGCGAACTGGTACACGTACTCGATCGTGTCGTTGGGCTTGTGGTAGGCCGGGTAGTCCACGGCCTTGCGTCCGCCCGCCATGCGCAGGATCGGGATGTCCTCTTCCTTGAAGTTCCGCTCGTCCGAGTTGCGATCGTGCCCGTCGAGGATCACGACGCACGACTTGGGCAGATCCGCGGTCTCCGCGTCGATCGAGCCCAGCGCGTAAGGCACCTTGACGAGGTCGCGGTAGACGGCCTCCTCGATCGGGACGAGACGGTCCGCGAAGTTCTCGCCCACCATCTGGTACATCGGCCACTCGTGGCCCGGGCAATTGATGCCCGTCATGTCGTGGCCGATGATCATGTCGAACTGGTATTCGCCGGCGCCCAGCGCCTGCTGCACGAAGGCTTCGCTCGCGACGAGGCCGATCTCCTCGCCGTCGAAGAAGATCGGCATGAGCGTCTTGCTGTTCGGATAGCTCGCGAGCACGCGCGCGAGCTCCAGCGCGACCGCGGTGCCGCTGCCGTCGTCGTAGGCAGCGTAGACGGTCTGCTGGTTGCTATCATAATGCGCGACCCAGCCGACGACGTGGTCGGGCTGCGTCGATCCCTTCTTGATGCCGATGAGGGTCCGGATGCCCGCGTCGACGGGGGAAGGACCGCTTCCGACGGGCACGGGGTTCCCCAGCACGCTCGGAGGCACGTAGTAGAAGACCTTCGTCTCGTAGCCCGCCTCTTCGAGCCCCTGCTTCAGCATGTCCATCGCGATCGCGTTCGTGGGCGTCCCGGCGTGGCGCTCGGGCGTGTTCGCGACGAAATCCTCCCACCACAGGCGCGCGCGGGGCGCATCGACGCCGGGCGAAGACAGGTCGCTCGTGTCGGGGAGCACGCTCCCGGATGCCGGGGGCGGCGTCGACGCCAGGCATCCCGCGGTGAGGGCCGCGACGAGGGCGACGGTGATGAGCTTCATCCGCTCGCCTGCCGGTCGTAGGCCATGACCGTCCACGCGGTCGCGGTCGCCGCGGCGGCGATGCCCTTCTCGTAGTTCTCGGGGCCGCCCATGTAGTCGTACACGTACTGCGTCGTGTCGCCTGGCTTGTGGTATTCGGGGTAGTCGCCCGCGTTCCTGCCGCCCGAGAAGCGCAGCACGGGGATCCCGGCTTCGCGGAAGCTGTTCTCGTCGCTGTTGCGGTCGTTCGCGTCGAGGAGGACGACGCAGTTCGTCGCGTCCTCGCCTTCGCCCACGTCGAGGCCCGCCTTCGCGTACGCCGGCTTCACCGCCGCGAGGATCTCCTCCGCGTGGTCCTTCCCCGGTTGCCCATAGAGCGGCCACTCGTGGCCGGGGCAGTTGATGCCCGTCATGTCGAGGCCGACGACGAGGTCGAACACGCTGCTTTCGTCCTGCAGCGCCTGCTGCACGAACGCCTGCGAAGCGACGAGGCCGAGCTCCTCCGCATCGAAGAAGATCGCCATGAGCGTCTTGCTGTTGTTGTACCCCGCGAGGGCCCGCGCGACCTCGAGCGTCGTCGCGGTGCCGCTGCCGTCGTCGTACGCCGCGTAGATGGTGGAGGCGGTGCTATCGTAGTGCGAGAGCCAGCCGACGACGTGGTCGGGCTGCGTCGTGCCCTGCTTCACGCCGACGATCGTGCGGATGCCCGCGGCCGCGGGGGAGGCGCCCTGCGGCGTGTAGTACAGGACCCGCGCCTCGTAGCCCGCGTCCGCAAGCGCCGCCGCGATCTCCTCGGAGGCCTGGATGTTCGTGGGCGAGCCGGCGAGGCGCATCGGGTGCGCGTTCACCCACGCGTCCCACCATTCGCGCGCCCTGGCGCCATCCACCGTCGGCGGCGCGAGGCCGTCGAGCGCGGCGGCAGCGGGGTCCGGCGCCGGATCCGAAGGGGCGGGCGTGACGCAGCCGAGGACCAGGGTGGTGAGGAGCGCGACGAGCAGCGGGCGCACGCGGCGCAAGTCCCGCGGCGATACTTGGCGTTTGTTGCGCTTCCGGCCGGGAACTCGGAGCCTGCGGTCCTCACGAAGCGTCGGAGCGGTCTGGAACCACCTCCGTGCCTGCTCTTTCTGGCTCCGTGCTCCACGTCGGATGAGAGGTCGTGGCCGAGGGCGGATCAGAGTCCGGGCGCAGGCCCGGTCGTGGTCATCGCGGCGTCGCTGAACCAGGGGAGGAACCGCACGCCGGGCGTGACGCCGTTCTGGAAGGCGCCGATCGTGTCGGCGATCTCGATGCGCGGGCCGCCTGCGTCGCCCCACCAGTTGTGCGTCGCG
>DATLCC010000051.1:0-11891 GCA_035526585.1 Thermoplasmatota archaeon
CGGCGGGAGAAGTTGGCGGAGCAGGCGGCGCTGAAGAAGCGCCGCGAGAACGAGCTCGCGAAAAACGCGAACCTGGCGTGGCGCGGGTCGGGGTTCACGGATATTCCGGCGAGCATCCGGCGGACGGGGTTCGATGTGGTCGAGCCTAGCGTGTCGCAGAAGCTCCATGATATCTTGGGCGATGCACGACAGAAGGAAAGCCGGGAGAAGGCGCGGGAGAAGGGGAAGCGGGCGGGCGGGAAACGCTGACGGAGGACGAGGACGAGGACCGGGGCGGGGACGCAGGCCCTCCGTCGTCCCTCGTCCGCGTCCTCGCCCCCGTCCGCGTCCGCAGCAGGCTCGATCAAGCGCAAGGGTCTTTCCGGGCGCGCCGGTTCGAATCATCGTGGAAGAGCGCCCGTTGGGCAACACCGGCATGAGCGTGCCGGTCGTGGGCATGGGCACGTGGAAGACATTCGACGTGGAGGGCGCGGAGCGCAACGCGCGCCGGCGCCTCGTGCGCGAAGCGCTGGACCTGGGCCTCCGGCTCTACGACAGCAGCCCCATGTACGGGCCCGCGGAGGAGGTGTTGGCGGATGCGCTGCGGGCGCGGCGCGACGAGGCCATCGTCGCGACGAAGGTGTGGGCCGCGAGCGCGGAGGAGGGGCGGCGTCAGATCGAGCGCTCGCTCGAGTGGTACGGCGGGGAGGTGGAGATCTACCAGGTGCACAACCTGCGCCTGTGGAAGGATCATCTGGCGGAGCTCGAGAAGCGCAAGCAGCAGGACGAGGTGCGCGCGATCGGCGTCACGCACTACAACCACAACGCGTTCGACGAGCTCGAGGAGGTGATCCGCACGGGGCGCCTCGACATGGTGCAGATCCCCTACAACGTGATCGATCGGGTGGTGGAGAAGAAGATCCTCCCGCTCGTGGCGAAGCAGCAGCTGGGCGTCCTCGTCATGGAGCCGCTCGGGACGGGTGCCCTCGCGCGCAAGTCGCCGGCGCCGGAGGAGCTCTCGCCCTACCTGGACGAGCACGTCACCACATGGCCGCAGGTGTGCCTGAAGTGGATCCTCAGCGACCCGCGCGTGACGGCCGTCATCCCCGCGACCTCCAGCGCGGCGCACATGCGCGACAACGTCGCCGCGGGAGAGGGCGACTGGTACGATGAAAAGGAGCGCGAGGCGATCGCGGGGCTGGTCGCGTGAGCGAGCCCGAGACGCTCTCCGATCTTCAGAGGGAGCACAAGCCCGCGCCGCGCTCGCGCCTCTCGAAGCCCGCGGGCGAAGCGGACGAGCATTCCGCCGTCCGCAACTACGTGCGCGACCTGATCCTCGGCTTCAACGACGGTCTCGTCTCGGTCTACGCGGTGGTGGCGGGCGTCGCCGGCGCGGGGCTCGCGACCCGCCAGATCCTTGTGGCGGGCGTCGCTGCCGCGACCGCGGGCGCGCTCTCGATGGGGCTTGGCGAATACATCTCGACGAAGTCGCAGGCGGAATACTACGCGAACGAGGCGCAGCGCGAGCGCGAGCACATCCGGAAGTATCCAAAGCTCGAGCGCGAGGAGCTCCTCGAGATGCTGGAGAAGAAGCAGTATCCGGCCGCGATGGTCGCGCCGCTCGCGGACCACATCATGGCGAGCGAGGACCGCTTCGTGGATTTCATGATGAGGGAGGAGTTCGGCGTGGGCGAGGAGAGCGAACGCAGCCCCTTCGTCGCGATGGGGCTCGTGATGCTCGCCTTCGTCGTGGGCGCGGTGCTGCCGCTCATCCCGTTCTTCTTCGTGGGGCCCGACGCGACGCGGACAGGCCTCCTTGCCGCGAGCGCCTTGGCGCTCCTGGGCCTCTTCGCCGCGGGCGCCCTGAAGGCGATGACGTCGGGCCTCAAGCCCTGGAAGAGCGGCTTCGAGATGGTCGCCCTCGGAGCCGCAGCCGCAGCCATCACCTACGGGGTGGGGCTCCTGTTCCACGTCGTCGTCTAGCGCCGACCTCCGGGGACAGGTGGCGACCGCGATGGCCCGACGCGCCCCGCAAATCGTTAAATAGGGGCCGCGCATCTGCGCGACCCTCAGCCTAGGTGTCAGCCATGTCCAAGGGTACCGCGTCGATGGGCAAGTTCCACAACCCGAACCACATGCGCTGCCGCCGCTGCGGCCGCCACGCGTACCACGTGCAGAAGAAGCGCTGCGCGTCGTGCGGGTTCGGGGCCACCGCCAAGCTCCGCCGCTACTCCTGGGCCGCCCTCAAGAAGTAAGAAGCGGTCGCACCGGGTTCCCGGGTCGACATGGCGAAACCCAAGCGGCGCAAGGCGTCGCTCCATTCTGCCGGCAAGGTCACCGAGCAGGACCTCCTCGAGCGCGCCCGCGAGCTCGCCGCGGACCCGGCGCTCGCGATGCCGATCTGCGACGGGCCTTGCACCCTCTTCTCCCCTGTGAAAGCTGCCCAGCGCGCGATCCCCAAGATCGCCGCCCAGGCGGAGGACGAGGCCGCGCTCACGCGCGCCGCAGGCCGCGGGAACGAGCTCGCGCGCGCCTACGCCGCCGTCCTCCTCCTTGCGAAGGCGGACAAGATCCCCTACGTGGCGGACCTGCAGCTGGGCGGGGACAAGATCCCCTACGTCGTGCGCGGCGGGGCGAAGCCGATGTACGCGGCGGGCCTCCAGCACTACGACGACCGGGCGCTGCGGCTCCTGAGCTACGCGAGCTGGGCCCGCAAGCGCGGCATGCACTTCTACAGCGCCGACCGGGGCGTCGTCTGCACCGCGAAGCGCGCCGCGCCGCCTGCCGACTTCATCGCGGAAGAGGCCGATCTCCTTGGCCTCTCGGGCGCCGACGGGCGCTTCGCGTGCGGGCACGAAGGGGACGGCGTCCGCCTGACGTGGGTCGCAAGCGGCGTCGTCTTCGAGCGGTGCGAAGCCTGCGCGAAGGACGAGTCCACGCTCGCGCAGACGATGAAGCACATCGCGTCGCCCACGCCCAGCCGGCACTTTGGCGTCGAGCCGCGCCTTGCGCCCCTCGAGGCGCGCGCCGGCACGCTGCCCACGATCCCGACCGGCGTCCCTGACGAGGTCGCCGCCGCCTACGCCGCGGGCCGCATCAGCGACGCCGCCTACCTCCAGGCCGCTCGCCACGCGCGCGTCGAGGCGCTCCGCAGGAGCGGCGCAGCGCATTTCGTCGCGGGGAACGTCAGCTACGGCAACGACGTCGACGCTTTCCTGCGCGCGCTCGCCCCCTCGCCCGACGAGGAGCGCGCGCTGCGCGCCGCCCTCGCGGCGCATCCGGGCGCAGTCGTGCTCGATCGCGCCTCCCTCGCCCGCGCCGTCGCCGAGCTTTGGCCCGACCACGGGATGCGCATGCTCGCGGCGGTGAGCGACGAGGAGGCCGCGAAGGCGCTCCACCGCGAGAAGCCCGCCCCCGACGAGGCGGTCGAGCTCGTGCGCAAGGCCGCGCGACAGGGGGCGAGCCGCGCGGCGCTGCACGGCCTCCCGACCTACGCGCCGCTCCCGCCCGCCGCGGGCGCTGCGGACGCCGTCGCGCGCGCGTACCGAGGGCAAGGGCGCGAGGCCGCGGTGCGGCTCGCCCAGGAGCGCGCCAACGTCGCGAAGGCCAAAGGCGCGGCGCTCGCCATGCTCACCGCGCTCCAGGCACGGCAGGGGCAGGACTGGCGCTTCACGCAGAGCGACCGCGACGTCGCGGACACGCTCGCGGAGCCCGTCGCGACCCTTCTCACCGGCCCGGCGGAACGATATCACGACGCGCTCGTCGAAGTGAGCCGCAGCTCCGGCGAGACGGCGGAGATCCGACGCGCATGAACCTGGAGGAGACGAGCCTCGGCTTCTACCGCGCCTGGCATGCGGCGCTTGGCGCGCGCCACGGCCTCCTCCTCGCGCTTCGCGACGTCGCGCTCCCCCCGGAAACGCTCGCGCTCGAGCTGGGCCTCGACGCGCCCGCTGTCGCCGACTGGGCCGAAGGCGCATGGGCGCTCGGGCTCCTGACGCGCGACGCGCGCGGCCGCTACCGCCTCGCCCCCGCCCACCGGCTCACCCTCGGCGAGCCCACCTCGCCCACCTACATGGGCCACCACTTCGACTACCTCACCACCAAATCGCTCACCTTCGCCGCGCTCGACCAGCGCCTGCGCGGCGAACCCACCCGCATCGACCTCGCCGACACATACGCCATCGCCACGCGCTGGGACCACGTCGCCGGCCTCGCCTCCCTCCCACGAGCGATCCAGCAAGCGATGCAGAAGGGGATCGACGTCCTCGACCTCGGCGCGGGCCATGGGGGATGGACACGCGCCGCACAGGAGCGCCACCCCGCCTCCCGCTACAGCGCAAGCGACCTCGACCTCACCCCACTCCGAACGCTCCAAGGCGCACGCATCCTCCCGACCCACGAACTCCCCCACCACGCATACGACCTCGTCCACCTCGGCGAAGTCCTCGCCGCCGCCAAAGACCCCCACGACGTCCTCCACACCGCATACCGCGCCCTACGCCCCGGCGGCCGACTCCTCCTTCTCGAAGGCCTCCGTCCCACCACCAGACCCCACACCTGGGGACAAAAGCTCATCCTCGCCATGACCCTCGATTTCGCCACCGACGGCTCGCGCTACCTCTCGCAAGGTCGCCTGCGGGCGACCTTGAAGGAGGCGGGCTTCGCCGGTGCGCGTCTGCGGGACCTCGGAGGATCCCTCTTCATGGTCACGGCCCGCAAGCCCCTTACGTCGAAGCGCGCTTGAGCGCCTCGTGGAGCGCCTGCTCTCGGGCAAGGATATCATCGTCACCGGCGCCGCGCAGGAGCGCAGCATCGGCGACGCCATCGCGCGCGCCTGCGCCGAGCACGGCGCGCACGTGCACGTCCTCTCCCGGCGGGCCGACACGGCGATCGCCGCGGCGAAGAGGCTCGAGAAGGAGGCCCTGCGCGCGAGCGGGCACGGATGCGACATCACGAGCGACGCGAGCGTCGACGCGCTCGCGCGGGCGCCCGCCCTCGCCCGCGTCGCCGGCATCGTGCACAACGCGGGGGCGCCGGTGACGCAATGGGCGCGCTCGTTCGACGAGGTGCCCATCGACGAGTTCCGCGCGGCCTTCGAGGTGGATGTCCTCGGCGCGGCGCGCCTCTCGCGCGCCCTCCTGCCGCGCATGAAGGAGCGCGGCGGGTCGCTCGTCTTCACGAGCAGCACGGCCGCGATCGCCGGCTACGAGTTCCTCCACGAGTTCGCGCCCGCGAAGGCCGGCGTCCTCGGCCTCATGCGCGGCCTCGCCGCCGAGTTCGGCCGCGACGGCATCCGGGCGAACGCCGTCGCGTACGGCAACATCAGCTCGCCCGCCACGTGGGACTCGCTCGACGAGACGCAGCGCAGCTCCCTCGCCCTCGAGAGCCCGATGCGCCGCTGGGGCACGCCGCGCGAGGCGGCGGGTGCGTCCGTGTTCCTCCTCTCCGATCTCTCTTCCTTCGTGAATGGCCAGACGCTCATCGTCGACGGTGGCACCGTGATGAGGTGAGCCGGCGCGCAGGAGCGCGGAAGAGAAGTGTAACCGAACGGTTACATGTTGTGCGGCGTAACCGAGCCTTCAAGCCGAGGGGGACAAGGTGCGCCGCGTGCGCCGCGCGCTCGTGCTCCTCTCGGGCGGATTGGATTCCACCGTCGCCCTCTGGTGGGCCGCGGCGGAAGGGTACGAGCCCGTCGCGCTCACCCTGCGCTACGAGGGCCGCCCGCGGGGGGAAACGCGTGCCGCGCGCGCGATCCTCGCCCTGCGCGGCGACACCGAAGCGCACGAGGTGGACCTGCCCTTCCTGCGCGAAGGCGCCGACATCGACCGGGCGCGCTTCTCGGGCGCGCCCCCGGGCTACGTCCCCTTCCGCAACGCGCTCTTCTACAGCCTCGCCTGCTATCACGCGCAGGCCCTCGACTGCTGCATCGTCGTGGGCGGCCACAACGCCGAGGACGCGGCCCTCTACCCCGACGCATCGCGCCGCTTCTTCGACGACCTGCAGGCCGTGCTCGATCGCGGCGCGTGGCGCGGCGGCGACATCGTCCCGCCCAAGCTCGTGATGCCGCTCCTCGCGCTCGACAAGGACGCCGTGCACGCGCTGGGCGAGCGCCTGGGCGCGCCGATGGAGCTGAGCTGGAGCTGCTACGAGGACGGCGAGACCCCGTGCGGCGCCTGCCCCGCGTGCGCGCGCCGCGGCGGCATGCCCACCGTCGCTCGCGCCTAGTGCCGCTCCTCTCAGGTCGTCCGGCTTCGGCCGGCTATCCGTACCCGTCCATCGGATCGCTGCTGCGCCGCTCGCGCGGCGGCGGCGCGCTCCCCGTGCGGCGCGAGCGCGCGGCCTGCGACGCGAGCGCGGCCGCCTCCTTCCGCAGCGCCTCGGCCCGCGGGAGCAACGCGCGCAGGGCGGAAAGGTCGCCCGCTTCCAGCCGCGCCTGCGCCTCGCGCTCCAGCGAGCGCTTCGAGTCGTGCCGATACGTCGCGACCTCCGGCGCCTTCAGCGGGGCGAGCGCCGCGCGCCACGCGTCCTCCAGCGTTTCGGCCCTGTCCAACCGCGTCTCGGCGTCGTCGAGGGCCGCGTCCATCGGGCCCGCGTCCAGGCCAGCGTCGGGGAGCGCGACCGCGCGCGCGAGCTTGCCGGCGCGCCGCTGCGCCTCGGCGAGGCGACGATCCAGCCGCGCCTCGCGGGCCACGACGCGCCGGCGCGATTCGGCCTCGCGCGCCAGCGGCGCGAGCGCGTCCCACGAGGCGTGGGCGGCGCGCGCATCCTCCAGCGCGAGGCGGCGCAGCCGCAGCCCCGCGCGCGCGTCGGCCTCCTCCTCCTGGGCGCGCTGGATCGCGCGGGCGAGACCCAGCGCGCGCGTCGCCGCGCGGATGTCGGCCTCGATCTCCTTCGTCTCGTAGCCGCCCGCCTCGGTCGAAGGCACGTCGCGCACGAACGCGAACGAGCGCAGCTCGCGCAGAAGCTGCGCGCGGCGGAACTCGGCGAAGCGGCGCTTCAGGGCGTGGAAGCGTTCGAGCGCTTCCCTCGCGTCGCTCTCCTCGAGTGCGGCGACGGCATGGATCTCGTGCTGCCAGGCGGCGGCGTCGGAGCCGTAGCGCGTCGCCAGATACGCCAAGCGCTCCGCGAGCACGCCCACGCCGTGCTCATCCCGGACGCTCGCCGTAAGCGTTTGCTCCGCCGACGCGGAGCTTTTTCAGGGGTCGCGCCGTTGGGCGCGCGTGGCGAAGCAGGTGGGCGGCACCTCGGCGCGCATCCTCGCGCTCCTCGTCGAACGTTGGCCCGTGACGGTGAAGCAGGTGGGCGCGGCCCTGCGCCTGCGGCCGGCCGAGCTGGAGCGTGAGATGAAGCGGCTCGCGGCACAGGGGCTCGTCCGCCTGGAGCCATTGGGCGAGGAGACATATGTCGCGCTCGCTGCGAGCGGGATCACTCTCCTGGGGCTCCCGCCCAAGGAGGCGGAGAAGCTTCGCGACCGCAAGCCTGCCCCGGCGCGGCCGCGCGACGAGCATGACCCTGCCTTCGGCTGAGAGCTCTTCGGCCTCTGTACCAAAACCTCTCTTCTACGTGCGGGCCAGTGGGTCCAGGTGCCCGCTGCTTTTCGCCGGATCCTCCACATCGAGGACTCCGAGACGGACGCGTACATCGTGAAACGCGCTTTCCGGGACGAGAAGGACGTCACGATCACGTGGGCCACGACGGGCGCGCAAGGCATCGCGAAGGCGCAGGAGGAGCCCTTCGACCTGATCCTCCTCGACTACGCGCTCCCCGACATGACGGGGCTCGAGGTCCTGCTGCAGCTCACCGAGCGGCGCCCCGACGCGCCGGTCATCCTCGTCTCGGGCTTCGGCAGCGAGTACGTCGCCGCGCGCGGCCTGCAGGTCGGCGCGATCGGCTACGTGAACAAGGACGCGCCCCACTTCCGCGAGGAGCTCCCGCAGACGCTGGGCCGCCTCTACGAGCAGGGCGAGTCGCGCCGCCGCGCGCGCGAGGTGGAAGACCGGATCAGGCAGCGCCCCAGCCTGCGCCACAGCATGGAGGACGTCCTCGGCACGCTGCGCCAGGCGCTCCCCGAGGCGCGCGGCACGTTCCTCACCTCGAGCGACGGGCTGCCGCTCGCCGTCTCACGCAGCGACGGCGGCAAGGACGTGGATCCCCTCTCCGCGATGGTCTGCGGCTCGGTCCTGCGCAACCTCGACATGGTCGGAGGCTCCCTCCAGCTCGACGAGCAGGAAAGCGGCCTTGTGCGCTACAAGGGCGGGACGCTCGTGTACCGGAAGCTCCCCGAGGTGGGATCGCTCGTCGTCGTCTTCGATCGCGAGGCCGACCCGCGCGACGACCTGCGCGAGGTCGACGTCGCGGCGCGCGAGCTCCAGACCCTCGTGCGCGACACGGCCTGATCGACCTGGCAGCGCCCTATCCCGATCCCGAGAACGCCTACGATCGTGGGCGCCCGTTCAGGCAGTGGTCGGAAGCGAGACCTTGGCGACCGCGATCTCCGCGCGCCCGGTGACCGTGGTCGGGAATCCCATGTACACGACGTCGCCCGCGCCGCCGATCCCGATGTAGTCACCGATGAACGCGAAGCCGTCCTGGTGGATCCCCTTGTTCCCGTCGAAGCTCGCGTTCGTGAGGTACGTGTTCGTGAACGTGGCGCCGCCGTCCGTGGAGAGCGCCCACGTCGCGTCGAGCATGTTCGGCTGCGCATTGCGCGAGCTGTCGAGATAGACGACGTGCAGGTTCCCCAGGCGATCGACGTAGGGGCGCGCCATCCATTGGAAGCCCTTCACGTGATCGTCCTCGTTCAGGAGCACGGGCGCGCTCCACGTCGCGCCCTTGTCCTCGCTGTGCGAGACGTAGAGGTTCGCGTCGTCGTCCGTGTAGTCGCTGATCGTCGCGTAGATCCACCCGTCGCGCGCGCCGCCGCTGTTGTCCACCGCGAGCTCGTAGCTTCCCGTGGTGCGGAACGCGTCGTCCCCGATCGCCTGCCGCGCGAGGGGGACGCGCTGCCACTCCGGGATCGCGACGGGCGTGCTGAATGAGCGCGCGTCGTCGGTGGAGGTCGCGAGGAGCCCCGCGCCGCCGTCACCCTCGAAGCTCACGTACACCGTGCCTTCCGTCGCGACGGCCATGCTCGACATCGCGATGTTGGGCACCTGCACGTACGTCGGTGGGGCCGCGGTGTCGCCGCCGTCGCGCGACGCGACGAGCACGGGGATCACGCCGGCGACGCCACCCACGACGGGCACGCCGACGCTGTTCTGGTTGTACTGGTTCCAGATCGTGTACACGGACCCTGTCGCGGGGTTCGACGCCATGCGCATGAAGTCGTGGAAGACGTTGATGCCGTCGCCCGCGTGGAGCGTGATGATCTTCTCCCACGTCTCGCCGCCGTCGCTGGATCGCGCCATGAGGATGCTGCTGAGGATCGTGGGGCTCCCGACGAGCGGGTTCCCCGGGATGGGCACGTCGCCGCCTTCGACGGTGTGATCGTACGCCTGGAGGCTGTAGTAGAGCGTGCCCTCCGCGTCGAACGTCATGATCGGGTCGGTGATGCACTGCCAGCCAAAGAGCGGGTCGCCGGGCGCGCGCTCGCTCTGCTTGCCGCCGATGTACACGCTCGTCCAGCTCTCGCCGCCATCCTTCGACACCTGCGGGACGGCCCACACGCAGGGCGACGCCGCGGTGTCGAGGTCCTTGGAGCCCACGACGACGTTCTGCGGGTCGGTCGGGTCCACGACGAGGTCGATCTCCGCCTTCGAGGGGCTGTCGTTGGGGCTCGCGAAGGCAAGGCAAGGCTCGGGCCACGCGGCCGCGGCGCCGCGCGAGATCGCATCGCAGACGCGGGCGTACCCGGCGACGGGCGCCCCTGCGCCGGCGTCGTCGCCGCTCCCGGGAAGGCTGACGCAACCGGCGAGGACGAGCGCGACCAGGAGGAGGGGGGCGAGGCGCATGCGGCGGCAGCCGCCCCGCGCCCAAAAAGCATTCCTGTGGCCGTCTTCCGACACCCTCATACGCCACGCAGGCGAGTCGAAAGCGTGCGCTCCCTGCAGGCCAGGATGTTCCTGGTCTTCGCGCTCATCGCGACGATCCCGCTCCTCGCGATGAGCTATCTGGCGCTCAACGCCACGACGCACGCGCTGCGCGCGGAGGTCGGGCGCGCGAACGGGGACGCCGCGAGCGCTGCGGCCGACTTCATCGACGTCTACGTCGAGAACGGCCGCGTGCTGCTGGACGCGGAGGCGCGCGGCCCGACGCTGCGCGACGCCGTCGCCGCGGGCGATCGCGCTGCGCTCCTCCTTTCCGCGCAGAGCCTGCGCGAGCGCGCCCAGTACCAGGGGGCGGACCTCTTCCGCGGCGTCGCCGTCTTCGACGCGAACGGCACGATCCTCGCCGCGTGGCCCGAAGAGGCGTCCGCGCAGATGACGGACGCCGTGCACGCGGCCGACGTGCAGGTCGCGATCGCGCAGCGCGCGCCCCTCCTGTTCCCCGCTCCGCGCGCCGGCGAGCCCGTGCTCCCGCTCGCGACGCCGATCCTCTCGAACGGATCCTTGCAGGGGATCCTGATGGGGGACCTCAGCCTGCAGGGGCTCGCGCAGGTCCTCGCGCCCTTCGAGGCGAAGCGCCAGACCGTCTTCCTCACCGACGCGTCCGGCACGCTCATCGTCCACCCCGACGAGGCGCTCGTCGCAGAGCGCCCCGACTGGTCCCAGATCGGCCCGGTGCTTCGTGCGCACGCGCCGCGCACGGACAACAACTTCGTCGAGTACGACGACCCCGCGACGGGAGAGCGCGCGCTGGGCTCGTTCGCGATCATCCCGCGCCTAGGCTGGGTCGTCGTCGACAGCGTGCCCACGAGCGTCGCGTATGGCGCGCTCCAGCAGCTCACCGGCGTCCTCATCGCCCTCTCGGGGCTCCTCGTCGGCGCGATCCTCCTTGCGAGCGTCGCCGTCGCCCGCCGGATCGTCGCCCCCGTGCAGGAGCTCACCGTCGCCTCGCGCGAGCTCTCCGAGGGGAAGATCGGGCGGCGCGTCGAGCCCAAGGGTAACGACGAGATCGCGGAGCTCGGACGCGCGTTCGACCAGATGGCGGACCGCATCGCCGAGTCGCTCGAAGGGCTGCGCCGCAGCGAGTCGCGCTACCGATCCCTCGTCGAGAGCGCGAGCGACCTCATCTTCACGGTGCAGGCGGATGGCGAGCTCAGCTTCGCGAGCCCCATGATGCGGCGCGTGCTGGGCGAGCAGGCGCGCGTGGGCGCGCCGGCGGCCGACATCGTGCACCTGGACGATCGGCGCGCCTTTCGCGAGGCCGTCCTGCGCGTGGTCGAGCGCGGCGAGCCAGCCCTCTGGGTCCCCTTCCGCCTGCTGGGCGAGGGCGGGGAGCGCGCCGTGCTCACGAACTTCACTCCCATCTACGAGGCGGGCGACCAGCCCGCGCGCGTGCTCGCAGTCGCGCACGACGTCACCGAGGAAAGACGCCAGGAGGCGCTGCGCGAGAAGGCGTTCCAGATGGCGCGGCTCGTAAGCGAGGAGACGGGGCTCGAGGCGCTCGCGCATCGGGGCCTCCTCCTCATGCTGAGCGCGTCCAGGCTCGCGCGCGGCGCGGTCTTCCTCGTGCGCGGCGGCGAGCTCCGGCCCGCGGCGAGCTCGCAGGCGCGGGAGCTCGCCCCCCTCGCCGAGCTCGCCACGAGGGCGCGCACCGCGGCCGAGCCGGTGCGGGGCCAGGTCGCGGACGAGGCCGCGATCGCGGTCCCGCTTCTCGAGCACCGCGAGGTGCTGGGCGCGGTCGTGCTCACGGGCGACGCGCGCGCGCTCGACGCCGCGGAGAACGCGGTGCTGCCGCCGCTCGCCTCGCAGCTCGCCGTCGGGCTGCGCCGCTCCCTCTTCGAGCAGCGTCTCAAGGAGTATGCGGCCGAG
>DATLCC010000052.1:0-13350 GCA_035526585.1 Thermoplasmatota archaeon
CGACTTCTCGAAGATGCACATCAAGATGAAGTTCAAGGTGCAGGCCGTGCGCGGCAACGAGTGCGCGACGAAGTTCGCGGGCCACGAGCTCACGAGCGACTACATCCGCCGCCTCACGCGCCGCAAGCACAGCAAGATCGACAGCGTCATCGACGTCGTCACGAAGGACGGCTTCAAGATGCGCGTCAAGCCGATGGCCGTCACCGACCGCCGCGCGCAGAGCAGCCAGGAAGGAGAGATCCGCAAGCTCACCGTCGAGGTCATCAACGGCGCCGCGCAGGAGAACGACCACGCGGCGTTCATCAAGGCCGTCGTGAACGGCGACCTCTCGCAGATCATCTACGACCGCGCCCGCAAGATCTACCCCTTGAAGCGCGTCGAGATGCGCAAGAGCGAGGTCACGAGCGAGCCCGAGGCCTACTTCACGCAGGTCGACCTCTTCGCGGCCCCGACGCCCGAGCCCGCCGCGGAAGCCGCGCCCGCCGAAGCCGCCCCCGCTGACGACGCGGCGCCCGCGGCCGAGCCGAGCGAAGAAGAGCAGCTGTAAGCAATTGCTATCGCCAAGGACGCCAAGTCGGCCAAGGGCGCCAAGCGCGCAACGTTGGTCGCCTGGCGCCCTTGGCCTCCTTGGCGCCCTTTGCGAGTTCCCATGGATCTCATCACGCCCTGGAAGATCGCGCAGGTCCTCGCGGTCGCCGTCATCGGCGTGTACACGTATCGGAAGGACATGCTGAACGCCGCCGGCGCGTTCAGCGCGTTCCTCATGGGAGCCCTGATCGTCCTTTTCACGAACATCCTCTGGCTGTTCCTCCTCTTCGCCCTCCTGGGCATGGGCTCCGCCGCGACGCGCTTCCGCTTCAAGGAGAAGGAAGAGGCGAAGGTGAGCGAGAAGCAGGGAGGGCGCCGGTCCACGAGGAACGTCATCGCGAACGGCCTCGCGCCCGCGATCCTCGCCGTGTCCGCGCCGCTTGTGGCCGCGAACTGGGGCACCGACGTCGCTGCGGTCGCCTACGTGAGCGCGATCGCCGTCGCGGCCGCCGACACGTTCGCGTCCGAGTTCGGCTCGCTCGCAAAGGACGTCTACCTGATCACGACGTTCCGCAAGGTGCCCGCGGGCGTCGACGGCGGCGTGAGCCTCCCCGGCACGATCGCGGCGCTCGCTGGCGGCATCGTGATGTCGCTCCTGGGAGCGCTTCTTCTCGGCGTCCTCACCGGAGTGCTGCAGCTCCCGCTCCAGATGCACATCACCTGGTGGACGCTCGCCGTGCCGGCTGCGATGGGATTCCTCGGCTGCCAGGTCGATAGCATCCTCGGCGCGACGCTCGAAGGCGAGGGGCTGTTCACCAAGGAAGAGACGAACCTCGTGTCGATCGCGGTGGGCGGCGTGCTGGGGTTCGTGCTCGCATTCTTCCTGGTCTAGCGCGAGAGCGCCCCCTTCCGCGACCTCCCAGGCCCGCGACCGCGCGCCCCGGGCGCGCGCCGGGTCGAGGGAGGCCGGGGCGCGGGCGCGTGCCTTTTTTCGCGAGACCCCCCTTGAGAGACGATGGACCCGGAGCGCATCCTGCAGCACCTGCGCAGCTTGGAGGGCGTCGAGATCCTTTCGACCGAGGACACGCACTACATCTTCTACGACCCGGAGCATGATACACCCCACGACAAGCGTCATCCGATCGTGACCATCGTCACGAGCGACGCGCACGACCAGGCGTCCGCGCTCCACCGGCCCGGCGTCTATCGCCTGAACATGGGCGTGGGGCGGCAACGCTACCGCGCGCTCTTCGGGCCCGAACCCTCGTGGGGAAAGGATGGTGGCCCGGTGGACACGGGGCACGACTTCACGCTCCTGGACACCCTCCTGCCCCACCCGATCTACGCGCCGCTCTCGTGGATCTGCATCCTTTCCCCGAGCGAGGCGTCCTGGGATCGGGTGAAGGGGCTCATCGCGGAAGCTCATGCAGAGGGGAAGCGCACGTACGTGCGGCACCGCCGGGGCTAGCTTCGCTTCTCGCGACGAACGCGACGACGCGACATGCGCGACGGCTTTTGTCGCGTCCGTCGCGTCGTCGCGTCGGGTGCGCCAAGCGAAGCTGACCGCGGCGAGGCGAAGCGCTCATGCGGCGCAGCGGGCTTCGCTTCGACGTGCCCGAGAAAGCCCTCCTCATCATCCTCGACGGCTTCGGCCTTCGCGACGAGGAGCAGGGGAACGCGATCAAGGCCGCGCACACGCCCACGCTCTCGAAGTTCGCCGCGCACCTCTCGCGCACACACCTCGAGACCTCCGGCCTCGCCGTCGGCCTTCCCGAGGGGCAGATGGGGAACAGCGAGGTCGGGCACATGAACATCGGCGCCGGCCGCGTCATCTACCAGATGCTCACGCGCATCGACCTCTCGATCCAGAACGGCGAGCTCTTCCGGAACGCCGCGCTTCTCGAGGCCGCCCGCAAAGCGAAGGAGAGCGGCGGCAACCTGCATCTTCTCGGGCTCGTCTCGGATGGCGGCGTGCACTCGTCGCAGGAGCACCTCCATGCGCTGCTGCGCCTCGCGAAGGAGCAGGGGCTCGCGGGCGATCGCGTCGTGGTGCATGCGTTCACGGACGGCCGCGACACGTCGCCCACCGGCGGCGCGGGGTATCTCGCCGCGCTCGAGGCCGAGATGGAGCGCGTCGGCGTGGGCGCGATCGCGACCGTCGCCGGCCGCTACCACGCGATGGACCGCGACCAGCGCTGGGAGCGCACGAAGAAGGCGTACGACGCGATCGTGAAAGGGAAAGGCCTTGACGCGCGCACGGTCGCGGAGTACGTCGCGCAGTCGTACAAGGCGGGTGTCACGGACGAGTTCCTCGAGCCCGCGGTCATCCGGCCCGACCTCCACATGCGCGAGGGCGACGCCGCCATCTACTTCAACTTCCGCCCGGACCGCGCGCGCCAGATGACGCGCGCGCTCGGGGAGAAGGGGTTTAAGGCTTTTGATATCTCTGGCCGGCCCGCCATCCACCTCGCGACGATGACGCGCTACGAGGACACGTTCCCGTTCCCGTTCGCCTTCGCGGACGAGCGCCCGCGCGAGACGATGGGCGAGATCGTGAGCCGCGCCGGGCTCACGCAGGCGCGCGTCGCGGAGACGGAGAAGTACGCGCATGTGACGTACTTCCTGAACGGCGGGCAGGAGGAGCCGTTCCCGCGCGAGGAGCGCCGCATGGTCCAGAGCCCGAAGCACGTCGCCACGTACGACCACGCGCCGCAGATGAGCGCGCACGGCGTCGCGGAGGCCGTCGTGGACGCGCTGCGCACGGGCGTCGATCTCATCGTGGTGAACTTCGCGAACTGCGACATGGTCGCGCACACGGGCAGCTTCGTCGCGACGGTGAAGGCCGTCGAGACGGTGGACGCGTGCGTCGGCGCGCTCCTCGGGACCGCCCGAGAGGAAGGCTATCACGTCTTCATCACGGCCGACCACGGCAATGCGGAGGAGATGACGAACCCCGACGGCTCGCCGCAGACGGCGCACACCACGCTGCCTGTGCCGCTCTACTACGTCGGCCCGCACGGCGCTCGCAAGCTCCGGCCCGGGATCCTTGCGGACGTCGCGCCGACGCTCCTGGACGCGATGGGGCTCCCGAAGCCTGCCGCCATGAGCGGGAAGAGCCTGTTCTCATGAAGCCGATCCTGCTCCTCATCGCGATCCTCCTATCGGGCTGTGCGACCGGCCCGTCCGTCCGCCACTCCTGCGGCCCCTCGGTCGACGCCGAGGGCGCTCCGGTCGCGCGCGTCCACGTGTACTTCCTGAACGACGGCGACCTCGATCGGCGCCTCTGCGTCATGCTCAACGACGCGGGGCCGTTCGACGCGGTCGTGCATCGCGCGAACGTCGTCCCGAACGTCGGCGAGATCGCGAACGTCACCATCGCCGGCGACGCGCTCCGCGTGGTCGCGTGGATCGCGGGCGCGCCACCGCACTACGAGGCGACGGGCACGCTCGACGGGGAGCGGTGGGTCGTGCTCGCGACGCAACGCGACGGGACGCTGCGCGTCGACGTGTTCGATCATCAGGTCGGATTCGCTTGATGGCGGGCGAGGGCGCGGAAGCGGGCGCCGGGCGGGCCGCGGGAGCGGGACTCGGGCAGCGCTGCCCGCCCCCGCGCCCCGAGGACCGTTCCACGCCCGAGTCCGCGCCCGCGCCCGCGGCGTATGACGGCTGCGCGCACAACACATTCATGCTTCCCCTGCGCAGGTCAAGCGACCCATGTCCCTCTTCGAGCGGAAGGCGGAGCCGGAGGTCGTCCTGGAGTGCCCGCACGACGGGAAGGCGATGGCGAAGGTCGTGGTCGAGACCGTGGTCATCGACCGCTGCGAGACGTGCGGCGGCACGTGGTTCGACGCGAAGGAGCTGCGCCGCGTCGCGCACGACCGCGAGCTCGAGGCGCTTGCCACGCGCATCCCCATCGGCAAGGCTCACGCGAGCTCCTTCGCCTGCCCGCGTTGCGGCGGCTCCTGCATCGAAGGCCACGTCGACGAGGTCCAGGTGGACACGTGCGTCGCCTGCCATGGCGTGTGGCTCGACCGCGGGGAGCTCCTCGAGGCGCAGCGGCAGCTCAAGGCCGACAGGCTGGTCCGGGCATCGCCTGGGCTGCGCACGTTCCTGGGACGCGTCTGAGGGCCGGCTAGGATCCTTGCGCTCCACGACATGACCGAGGGACCTTAGGGACCCGAGGGACCCGGGACTTGCTCGACCATCGACGAACGCTTCCTGGGGTCCCGCTCGTCCCTCGGGTGTCTCGGGTCATCTCGTGGCGCCGGGCCAGGCGCAAACATGTAACCCGATGGTTACGCGTTCATCGGTAGCCGTAGAGATAGCGCAGCAGCTTCCCGCCTTCCTCGTTGCAGAGATCCCACATCTTCGCGGGGATCGCGTACTCGGTGAGGAGGATCGCCTCGATCATGCTGATGTCGTACGACTGATGGTGCGACATCTTGCGGCGCAGCAGGTTGACGTGCTTGCGGATGGCGTGCTCGCCGACCTCGACGAGGCGCGCCTCTGTCACCGGGTCGATGTACATCGCCTTCAGCGCCTCGATCTTCTGCGAGGCGAGCGCCGCGCGCATCTCGGCGAGGCGCGCCGGTTCCCCGAGGGCCGGCGGCACGGGCGCCTCGGGGACAGGCGAGGGGCCGCCCACGAGGCGCACGGCCGCGCGAGAGAGCATGGTGCGCGTCTTGTCGAACCAGCCGTCGCCGTACGCGCGCTCGTAGTCGCGCGGCTCGAAGAGCTTCGCGAACCCCTTGCGCGGCGCCTCGACGTGCTCCTTCGCGACGGCGCTGGCCAGCACGGGGGGCGCGAGGCGCGCGTGGAGGACGTTGATCTCGCCGGCGTCGACGCGCGGGAACTCGAAGAGCATCTCGGCGAGCACGTGCCGCCCGGTCATCCCCGGGCGCGGCATGCTGATGAGCAGGCGATCCTTCCCTGCGCCTTCGCCATGGAAGTGGTGGAAGCGCATCCGGCCCTGCGTGGCCTCCATCCCGGGGATCGCGGCCTCGTGCGCGCGCAGGTCCACCGTCGGCGGCGGCGCCTTCACGGGCTGCCACGTGAGATCGTCCGCCTCGGCGCGGAAGTAGGTCCCCGTGAGGGCGAGTCGCCCCTCCAGCTCGGCGAGGAGCCCGAGGAGCTCGGCCTCGCCGCGGACGGGCGTCTGCGCCTGGACCATCTCGCCCGGCTCGCGGCTTCCCATCGGGAACTCGGTCGTGACGAGGATGCCGGCGGGTCCCTCGAGGGCGAACTGCGCGTGCACCTCGTGCGTGCGCTGCTCGTCGAGATAGACCCAATGCCGGGGCTGCGTCCTGGTCGCGACCGCCGCCATAGAATGGCCTCGCTCTCTGTCGGCCGGGGCTTAAATAAGTAGGCGGTGGGCAACGTCGGTCCCTCCCCTTTTAAGAGGCCCCATGCCCCATCCCGCCCTCGGGCTTCATGGGGAACATCCCGAACAAGTGGATCGGGCGCGCGGGGGCGGTCGTTTCCGCGCTGATCTCGGCCGTCATCGGCTGGTTCGTGGGCTTCTGGATCGGCGACAAGCTCGCCTACGGGTTCACGTTCGACTGGTATGTCCACCCGAGCGAGGGCGCGTACGCGATGGGCGACGTGCTGCCGCACGTCTTCTCCACCGCGGCCGTCTCCGCTTTCCTCTCCACCCTGATCGGCGTCTTCCTCACCGCCGCGACGGCGCGCGCCCTCATGAAGCGCGCCCGCTACACGCCGCCGCGCTATCGGGCGCCGGTGAGCGCGGACGTGCACTTCGGGCGGCTCATGATCGCGGCGCTCGTCGCGATCCCCTTCCTCGCGCTCCTTCTCGCCTACGTCTTCCTCGCCTCGCCCCTCATCGCCTCGCTGGGCCAGGCCCCGGTCATCGATCGCATCTCCCCCTCGGGCTTCCGCATGCTCGTGGCGGCGGCGAGCGCGTTCGGCGCGGGCGCGGCGACGCTCCTTGCGCACCTCACGACCTTCTCGGGCGTCGTCTCGGGCAAGATCGTCGCAAAGAGCGACCGCAACCTCATCGCGCGCGTCTCCGTCTTCGGCATGAAGCACGCGAAGACGGTCGTCGTCCTCGTCCTCGGCGTCACGCTCGTCGCGGGCGCGTACGCGTCCACCATCACGACGAACGTGGACATCGCGGACGTCCTTCCGCGCGGCGACCCCAACACGGATGCCGCGCACAACCTCACAGACTCGTTCAAGTCGGGCTTCACCCAGCAGGTGACGTGGCAGTTCCACGTGATCGACACGTCGGATCCCGTGCAGCTGGACCTCTACAACCGCGAGAACGCGGCGAAGCTCCCGAACCGCGTGACGGAGCCGGACCCCGGCAACATCACGGACGAGCTCTACGTGCGCGCCATCAGCGAGACGATCGCGTACGTCCTCACCGAGGAGCCTTTCGAAGGCAGCATCGGCGAGCAGGACTTCTTCAAGCTCATCAACTGGACGATCGCGGGCGGATCGAACGGGAACATCCCCACGTCGGGCGACGCCGCGTTCAGCCTTCCGAGCACGGACCGCATGGGCGAGATCCAGTACGCGTCGGTCGAGGCGGGCGTGCGCAACGTCAGCACCGTGTTCCAGGCGGTCGACGCCGTCACCGCGCCCAACTGGGAGCAGACCGCCGTCCTCGTCACCGTCGGGGCCGACTACACGGGCGCGACCAAGCACATCGGAGAGCGCGCGCTCATCGTCAAGCAGAGCTGGCTCGACCGCGTGGACGCCGGCCAGACCGAGTACGGCATCTTCGGCTCCGAGAACCCGCCGCTCTACAGCGTCGACCTTCCGCTCGCGAACGCGCACGCCTCCGAGCTCACCGCGCACGACTTCAAGATCCTCCTCCCCGTCATCGCGCTCTTCATCGGGCTCACGCTCCTCATCGCCTTCCGCAACGCGACGAGCGTCATCGCGACGTTCTCCATGCTCGCGATCGCGGTCATCTGGACCTTCGGCGTGATGGGCGCGATGGGCATCGCGCTCAACACGATCAACCTCGCCACGATCCCGCTCATCATGGCCGTCGGCATCGACTACGGCATCCACATGATGAACGAGTACCAGGAGCTTCGCGCCGAAGGCCACACGCCCGAGGAGGCCTGGGTCGCGGCGGGCGGCGGGAGCGCGCTTGCGCTCTTCGTCGGTCTCCTCACGACCGTCGCGGGTCTTGGCGTGATGATCGTCTCGCCCTCGCTCCTCGTGGCGCAGCTCGGGATCCTCTCGAACATCGCGCTCGCCTCGTGCTACATCCTCAGCATCCTCTTCATCCCGGCGATCGTCACCCTCGTGGGCGAGCGCAGCGCCAAGGTCGCGAAGAAGCAGGAGTACGTCCCCTCGCGCATCATGCCGAAGCTCGCGGGCGGCGTCTCGCGCGCGCGCTGGCTCGTGGCGGGCGTCATGCTCCTTCTTGCCGTGGGCGCGATCGCGAGCGGCGCCGGCATCAAGCGCGAGGCGTTCGGCGATCCTCCGCGCAACTGGCTCGACGACGATCCGCTGCGCGCGGAGCACGAGAAGGCGATCGAAGGCTTCTACGACTCGCCCAACAGCGACGAGAAGGCGAACGTCATCATCATCGAAGGCGACATCACCGATCCTGCGGTGCATCGCTACATCATGGGGCTCACGAGCACGCTGCGCGCCTACAACGCTACCGGCTGGAACAGCACGTCCGTCGTGGATGGACGCAACGTGACGGACCACCACGACAGCCGCGTCATCGCGGACACCCTGAAGGACCTCCCGTTCCTCGTGAACACGTACCTCACGGTGAAGGACGGCGTGCCCGGCGCCGGCCAGTACCTCGGCGTGACGGGCCTGCAGCAAGCCTTCAACGGCACGCCGCTCGCCGGGCCCTCAGGCGGCGTTCTCCCGCCGACGTACCCCACGACGCGCGAAGAGATCAAGACCTCGCTGGACGACATCTTCAAAAGCCCGCTCTATCAATTCGCGGAGCTCTTCGTCGCCGCTCCCGAGTACGACATGACCGTCATCGTCTTCTCGGTCAAGGCCGCGACGTACGACGACGCCGCCGAAGTGTGGGACGAAGTGCAGTCCGCGATCGCCGCGAACGAGGCGCTCAAGCCCGAAGGCACGCGCACGAGCTTCTTTGGGAACACGGCGATCAACTACCTCTTCGTCGCGAAGCAGGTCCCGTGGCTTGGCTACATGAGCATCGCGACGAACGTGCTCGTGATCGTGATCGTGTTCGCGTTCACGCGCGACGTCCGCGTCACCGCGACCGTGTTCGCGCTGGACGCGCTCGCGAGCACGTTCTGGATCGGCGTGCTGCCGGCGTTCGACATCGGCCTCGCCATCAATCTCACCTTGCCGCTCGTGTTCATCGCGGCAGTGGGCAGCGACTATGCATTGCATCTGGCGATGAAGTGCAAGGCGACGAAGAACCCGCGCGCCACGTTCGAAGGCGTCGGGAAGGGCGTGCTCTTCTCGTTCGTCTGCACGTTCGGGTCGTTCATCATCTTCACGCAGATCAGCGACCTCGCGGGCCGGCGCGGCATGATCGCGACGACCATCGCGATCGGGATCGTCTTCATCTCGACGCTCCTCATCGTGCCGATCTTCTACCCGATCCGCAAGCAGCACATGCCGCAGCACGGCGACGGGCAGAACGTGCCGATCGTGGAGACCCGGCACGTCACGGTGACGGAGCCCGAGGCGCTCGCCGCGCGCCCGCACGAGCGCGGCTGAGGGGCGTCTATCGCCCCTGCAGGCGCGCCACCTCGGCGTTCGCGCGCACGATGTCCGCGCCCACCGGAGGCACGCGCGGCGCCCAGCCCTCGCCCTGCTCGTAGAGCGATCCCTCGTCGCGCAGGCGGGCGAGGAGGAGCGTGAGATCGGGCGCAGGGATGTCGAAAAGCTCCCTCTGGAGCTGCGCGAGCGGCACCGCGCGGCCGTGGTTCTTCGCGGCGAGGACGCTCACCGCGATGCGGACGCGCTGCTCCGGGCTCGTCGGGTTGAAGAGGTCGATGCGTCCACGCTCGTCCCCGGGATGGAAGGAGGACGGATGAACGGAGCGGCTACCGCCGTCCGCTTCGAGGCGGGCGGTCGGATGGAGGCGGAGGTGCGGCCCCGCGGGGAGGATCTGTTGGGGATCGGAACTCCTCCGGAGGGAGAAGAAAGCGGGGCCGCAAAGGCGGGGAGACGCGCTCCGGGGACGTGCTTTTCCCTGCACCCTCCGGTGACACTCAGGCCTCGCGCTCGGTCGTCGCCTCTTCGTCGTCGGCGACGTCCTGGCGGGGCCACAGCTCCACCGTCTGGATCCGGCGCCGGTCCACGTCCCGCACGAGCCCCTCGTAGCGGCCCAGCTTGATGTGCTCGCCCTTGGTCGGGAGCCGGCCGAGCTGGGCGACCACGTAGCCGGAGAGCGTCGTCACGTCCGAGTCCTCCAGCGGCTCCTGCAGGATGGCGGACGCGCGGTGGAGCGGCGTGAGGCCGTCGAGGACGAAGTGGCCATCGCCCAGGTCCTTGTACATCTGCTCGACCTCGTGCGTGTCGAACTCGTCGCGGATCTCGCCGAAGAGCTCCTCGAAGATGTCCTCGAGCGTCACGAGGCCGGCCGTGCTCCCGAACTCGTCCGTCACGATCGCCATGTGGATGCCGCGGCGCAGCATCTGCGCGAGGAGGTCCTCCGCGGACTGGCTCTCCGGCACGAAGAGGACGCTGCGCTTGATGGCGATGAGATCGCGCTTGGGCCGACGGCTCACGTTCACAAGGTCGCGATAGTGGACCATGCCGACGACGCGCTCCATGTCGCCCTCGATGACGGGGAAGCGGCTGTAGCCAGCGTCCTCGGCGACGGCCATGTTGTCCTCGAAGCTTCGCAGCGCATCGAGGGCCACGATGCGCATGCGCGGCGTCATCACGTGGCGTGCCTGCAGGTCCTGCAGCTCGAAGAAGCGGATGAGGAAGTCCGCACGATGCTGCGGGAGGACGCGCTTCTTGCCCGCCTGCGCGAGCATGATGCGCAGCTCCTCCTCGCTCCCGATGAGCTCCCCCTCCGATGCGGGCTTCGCGCCCATGAGGGCGAGCATCGCGTTGGAGGACTTGTTCACGAGCCAGATGAACGGCTTGAACACCTGGTAGAAGATGCGGATCGGTCCCGCGGCATAGCGCGACGTCCCCTCGGCTCGGGAGATCGCGAAGTTCTTGGGCACGAGCTCGCCCACGGTGATGTGGAAGAACGTGATGATCGCGAAACCCAGCGCGAACGAGACGGTGTGGACGATCGCCGGCGTTCCCAGGCCCGCCGCCTCGAGGGGGCGCCGCACGATCTCCGCGACGACCGGCTCGCCCAGCCACCCGAGCGCGAGGCTCGTGAGGGTGATGCCCACCTGCGTCGCGCTGAGGTAACGGTCCAGGTGCTCCAGGACGTACTTCGCCGACCGCGCGCGCTTGTCCCCGCGTGCGACGCGCTCTTCGAGCTGGGAGCCCCGCACGCGGACGAAGGAGAACTCCGCTGCGACGAAGAACCCGTTGAGGAGGACCAGCAGCAGGACGATGCCCAGCCGCAGGAGGATATCGCTGATCGCCAAAGGGTCTTCGTTCCTCGCAGCCGGCTCCCGGGCTTCTATCTATCGAGAAGCTTCTTTTATCAGGCTATGGCTCGCGCCCCTGTGCTCGTGGGCCTCGTTGGAAAACCGAACGTGGGGAAGTCGACGTTCTATTCGGCATCGACCAAGGCGCCCGCCGAGATCGCGAACTACCCCTTCACGACCATCGAGCCCAACCGCGGCGTCGCCTACCTGCGCACGCCCTGCCCGCACGTCGCGCTCGGGCTCGCCTCGTGCACCCCGCGCACGGGCAAGTGCGTCGACGGCGTGCGATGGGTCCCGACCGAGGTCCTCGACGTCGCCGGCCTCGTGCCCGACGCGCACGCCGGCAAGGGCCGCGGCAACCAGTTCCTCGACGACCTGCGCGGCGCGGACGCCCTCATCCACGTCATCGACGTGAGCGGCTCCACCGACGCGGAGGGGAACCCCGTGCCGCTCCACACGCGCGACCCGGCGCAGGACGTCACGTTCCTGGAGAACGAGATCGACCACTGGATCGCGGGCATCGTGGGCAAGAACTGGGGCAGCCTCGCGCGCGGCATGACGGCGGCCGGCGGCAAGAAGGTCGAGACGATCATCGGCGAGCGCGTGACGGGGCTTGGCATCACCGAGGTCCAGGTGAGGAACGTCCTCACGACGATGAACATGCCCTCGCCCGTGCTGTGGAAGGAGGACGACCTCTTCCGCGTCGCGCACCAGCTGCGCCTGCTGTCGAAGCCGATCCTCGTCGCGCTCAACAAGGCGGACCTCGCGGACGACGCGACGGTCGCGCGCCTGCGCAAGGCGAACGCGATCGCGATCCCCACGAGCGCGAACGCGGAGCTTGCGTTGCGGAAGGCCGCGGACGCGGGGGTCCTGCGCTACGAGCCCGGCGACAAGGACTTCACCATCGTGGACGATGGAAAGCTCAACGCCGCGCAGAAGAAGGGGCTCGAGCACATCCGCGAGAAGGTCATGAAGCGCTTCGGAGGCACGGGCGTGCAGGAGATCCTGGAGCGCGCGGTGTACGAAGGGCTCGATCGCATCGTCGCGTACCCTGTCGAGGACGAGACGCATTACACCGACAAGGACGGGCGCGTGCTCCCCGACGCGCACCTCCTCAAGCGCGGCGCGACGGCGAAGGAGCTTGCGGCGAAGGTGCACACGGACCTCGCGAAGAACTTCATCCGCGCCATCGACGCGAAGCGCAAGCGCGCGGTGGGCGCCGAGCATGCGCTCGAGACGGGCGATGTCATCCGCATTGTTGCCGCGAAGTGAGGCCGCAGCCGAACGTAGCGGCAACCATGCGGACGCGACGCGGCGCCGAAGCGACGCGGCGCTCCATCACGACCTTGCCGCGGGAGAGCGCGTCGTCGTCCTCTTCGATCGCCAAGGCGGCGCAAGCGGATGCGAGCTGGTCGTGGACGTCAAGATCGGCGGCGACGCCGGCCGGCGCTACGACGCAGCGGTCGGGCCGGCGCCGTTCGCGCCGTGGAGCGTGACCCCCTCGGACGCAGGGCTTAAGGGCGGCCCTCCGGATGCGAGCCGCATGCGGATCCTCCTCGCGCTCGCGGCGCTCGTCGCCGCAGGCTGCGTCACTCCCGCGGCGTCCGACGACGTGGCGCCCGCAGGCGCCTCCCTCTCCGGCGCGCCAGTGCCGGAGGTGTTCGATTGGACCGGCCACGTCGTCGCGAGCGAGATCGAAGGCCCCACGCACTTCCGCCCGACCGAGGATGCGCTCTGGCCCGTCTTCCAGGAAGGCATCATGTTCCACGTCGAAGAGGTGCCGCAGGCGATGGAAGTGTCGCTCGACTGGACCGGAGATGGCGAGTTCATGATCATGCTGCACTCGCACAAGGCGGACGGCACGAACACGTATGTCGAGCACATCACCGAGCTCGACGCGACGAACCCGAAGTGCCTGCGCGTCCCGACCGCGGACCTCACGGAGGGCCACTGGCAGGTCATGGTCCATTCGGAAGGCGCGAAGAACGCGGACTTCAACCTGCACGTCGCGCTCTTCGGCGGCGCCGGCATGATCGACATGGAAGAGCGCCATGGCCACTGGCCGCAAGATGGCGACTTCGCGGTCGATGAGCACGAGATCGAAGCGTGCGTCGGAAGCCCGAGCTGAGGACGCTTCCCACTGCATCGAAAACGAAACCACGGAGGGCCACGGAGAGGCTTGGAGCCGATCCCCTCATCCTCCGTGGCTTCGTCTGCGGGCCAGCCGGAGCCTTTTCAACGATGGCACACGTCCCGGCATGACATGCTTACCTTCGTC
>DATLCC010000053.1:0-15146 GCA_035526585.1 Thermoplasmatota archaeon
TGGCGCTGCGCCCGCACGTTCAAATCAAGGAGCGTTCATGGTCACGCGGCGCAGTGACGAGTCAGTTATCAGCGAGGCCGGCCTCCCACCCAATGAAATGATGGCCGGCATGATGACCTCTCTTTTCGAGGCCGAGCGCCACTCTGATCCCTGAGCGACGAGCACGTCGCATCGACGAATGATCCCGCGGCTGGAGACATCGTCGTCTGGGGCGAAATGTTTCTGCTGAAACATTTCGCGATGCCCCCCAAGCGACGATGTGGGTGATGGGGTGTGCGCGGCGATCTGCGCGCAGGAATGAAACCTTTGAGGCGGTTGGCGGCAGGCCACCGGTTCATCCCCCCGACTGCTTCACCGTCGTCCGTGAAGAGCGCACCACTATGAGCTCCCCGGGGGTCCTATACGTGTGCTTCCGCGCGTCGTCTGGGCCCTCGTCGGAGCGCTCCTGCTCCCCAGCCTGGCCGGCGCTTCGTATGACTTCACGCAGGACTGGACCGATTGCCGCGGAGAATGGATCTCACCGCTTGGGATCAAGACGACCTTCTGCCGACTCGTGGCGTCTTCTTCGATCTGGAGCGAGGAGGGATGCGGAGACGTCTGCGAGATCCACGGGCACGCGCACGCAGCGCTCTTAGGCGTCCAGCTCCCGAAGGACGTGAGCATCGCCTCGCCATTCTCCGGATGCACCGATTCGGACCTGAACGGGGCGCCGGACTGCCGACTCGCGAATGTGGCGACGCTTGTCATCGAAAGCGAGTGCCGTGAGATCGTCTTCTCCTTTTTCGGTGCGGTGCGCCCGCCCCTGGAATCGTCGCCGTCCATCGATGGGCTCCACCTCGAGCATGTCTATTGGGTCTGCACGACCGACGGGGAGCCCGAGATCACCTACCAAGGCTCCCGTCTCCTCTAAGAGCAGGGACCGCTTCTGCGGCGCCCATGGCGGACGATGCCTCCTGGGACGATCTTCCCGTCTCCGAAAGGATCCGCGACGTCGTGCACCGCATCGGCTGGCGGGAGCCGACCCCTATCCAGCGCCTCGTGCTGCCGCAGCTCGCGATGGGGCGCGACGTCATCGGGCGCGCCGAGACGGGGTCGGGGAAGACGGGCGCGTTCGGCGTCTGGCTCACGAGCGAGGTGAAGGCGCCCGGCGTGCAGGCGCTCGTCCTCGCGCCCACGCGCGAGCTCGCGACGCAGATCGCGGGCGACCTCAACCGCCTCGCCGAGGGCGCCCCCTTCCGCGCGGCCGCCATCTACGGCGGCGTCCCCTACGAGCCGCAGCTCGCGGCCCTCGCGGACCCCGCGACCACGTGCATCGTCGCGACGACCGGGCGCCTCCTGGACCTCCTTGCGCGAAAGCAGGTCCTCCTCGACAAGGTGCGCGTCGTCGTGCTCGACGAGGCGGACCGCATGCTGGACCTCGGCTTCATCGGCGAGGTCGAGCGCATCCTGAAGCTCATCCCGGGCGCGCGCCAGACGGCGCTATTCACGGCGACGATGCCCAAGAAGGTCGCGCTCCTTGCGCACCAGTACATGAGCCACCCGCGCGAGGTCGAGGTGGGCCCGCTCACGCCCGAGCAGGCGGAGCACTACCGCGTCGACGTGCCCTCGCAGCATCGCACGGCCGCGCTCCTCGCGCTCCTCGACAAGGAGTCGCCCAAGGTGTGCCTGGTCTTCACGCGCACGCGCGAGGGCTCCCAGACCCTCGCGAAGGAGCTCCTCGCGGCGGACGTGCCCGCGGTGGCCTTCCACGGCGACCTCGCACAGGAGCAGCGCGAGCGCGTGGTCGCGAGCCTGAAGGCCGGCCGCACGGCGCTCGTCGTCGCGACCGACGTCGCGGCGCGCGGGCTGGACATCACCGGCATCACGCACGTGGTGAACTACGACGTGCCCGAGGAGGCCGAGCAGTACGTGCACCGCGCGGGCCGGACCGCGCGCGCGGGGAAGAGCGGGCGCGTCTTCTCGCTTGTCACAGAGAACGACGGGAAGGCCGTCGTCGCGGCGGAGCGCGCCGCGCAGCGCAAGCTCCACCCTTACCCGCTCACGATCGAGACGGAGATGGGCGACATCGACCTCACGGGTCGGCCGCTCACGCCCGCGAAGAGCGAGATGCGCGGCGGCAACGCGCGCGGCGCGAAGACGAAGGCGGACCCCACGCCGCCGAATCCTTTGGGGAAGCTCTTGCGCGACGTGACGAAGCCGCAGGCCGATCCCGACGCGCCCAAGCGGCCCGAGTCGGACCTGCCCCCTTCGCGGAGGGAGCGCAGGCGGTGAGGCCGCGCGCGCTCCTTCTCTGCCTGCTCCTCGCAGGCTGCGCCACGGCGCCCGCGCCCGCTTCCCCGGTCTTGCTCGAGTTGCCGCTGGACCACGACCACGCGGCGCTCGCGGGGCACGACCTCGCGCAAGGGCTGCGCCGCGTCGGCGGCATCGATCTCGAGGCGCTCCTGGCAGGCGAGCCCGGACGCGCGAGCGACCTGCAGTTCCACGAGGGGCTCGCCGCGGTGGCGGTGAACGGCGGCAGCGGCGGCTTCGCGCTCCTCGACGCGACGAGCCTGAAGGTCCTCTCGCGCTATCGCAGCGGGAGCGAGGACAACTGGTACGTGAAGTTCACGCCGGATGGGCGCTACATCCTCCTCACCGCCAACGGGAACTTCCAGGCCGCGCCCGCGGCGGAGGGCGCGCTGGAGGCGCTCACGCGCGGGACGCTCTCGCACGCGGCGCGCGGCCTGCAGGTCGTCGACATCGCGGATCCCTCGCGCCCGACGCTCGTGGGCGCGTACGCCTCGCCGATCCGCCTGATCAACGTCGCCACGTGGGAGAGCGGAGGCGCGACCTACGTCGCGGCGAGCGTCGTCGGGGATCGCAGCATCCAAGGCGCGCCGGCGCCGGGCGCGGTCGCGAACGGGGTGGACGTGCTGCGCCTGGATGATGGCGGGACGCCGATCCGCGTCGCGCGTTGGGACGTGCCCGGCGGCCCCGATCCCGCCATCCTCGCGCACGATCTAAGCGTGGAGATCCACCCGCTCACAGGCCAGACGATCCTCTACGTCGCGGGCTGGGACGCAGGCGCACTCCTCGTGGACGTCTCCAACCCGACCGCCCCGAGGCTGATCGGCGCGTTCGATCCGATGGATCCCGCGATCCATGTGCACACCGTGAAGCCGCACCCAGGCCTCGTGGAGGGCAGGCACTTGACGCTCGCGTCGCCCGAGACCTTCGCAGGCGAGTCGAGCGGGCGCTATCATCTGCTCGACACGACGGACCCCGCGCATCCCGCGCTCGTCACGACGTGGGACTTGCCGGGGAACCTCACGAACGCGGAGAACCTGATGTGGAGCCCGCACGAGTTCTCCCTGGCAGAAGGGAAGGCGTGGACGTCCAACTTCCATGCGGGAGCGATCGCGCTCGACCTCCGCGACGAGCTTCGTCCCATCGCGGCATGGGCCGCGCCGCCCGCGCCTCCGCGCGAAGGGAGCGCGAAGTGGGCGGTGGACGTGGAGACCGTGGTGTGGCACGACGGGCTCGTCTATGCGGTGGACATGGGGCGCGGGATCGACGTGCTCTCACTCGGCTGAGAACAGTGATGCCCGCGGGGCAATGCACCACATTCTTGCCGGTTCGGGGACCCGAGATCTTTCCGCGGAAAACTGTCGGCCCCGACACGGATGCTCCGGAGCCGCAGCGAGGAAGTCCAGAGCAGCGCTGGCCAGGACTATGGCGCGATCCCCAGGCTGTGCGTCGCGATGTCGCTTGCTTCGACGAAGTGGAGCTGCTCGGTCCCGGTCGTGGGGGGCGCCCACCAGCGCGCGCCTCCGACGGTCTCCCATGCGCGCGAGAGCCCGTCATCGGGGAGCTCGGCGATGCGGGCGAGGGCGCGCTCGCGGTAGGGTGCGGCGACGTGGGGCCATGCGGCGGAAAGGGCGAGGGTGAGCGCGGCGGAGGTGCCGCCCGACATGCGTTGGAGCGTGTACGCGTCCTCTTCGTAGACGGCGCGCGCCCAGAGGCGCTTGTCCGTGCGCCCGTCGAAGATCTCGGGGATCGCGGTTCCGCTCACGCTGGCGAGGGGGAGGCCGCGGAAGATGTTCATCGCGTGGTGGATCCCGACCTCGAACTTTCCGCCGCCCAGCACGCAGATGGCTTCGAGCTCCGCGATTCCGTTGATGCCGCGCAGCGGGAGCTTGGGTCGCCGGCGCACGGGCGATCGGGGCGGGCCCAGGGGTGGCCCCATCGGCTCTCCGGCTGCGCGACCCATGCTGAGGCGCACCGCGTTCCGAGCTATCAAACAGTCGGCTGGGAGACCCTATGTTCCGGTGGAGCCGCGAGAGTGGCTGCGGGAGAGGTTTCTTGATAAGGAGCCCCCTGGCGCGGCCGTGGCCCGGCCCCTCCTCACCCTCGAAGGCGTCGCGAAGGGGCGCGCGGGGCGGGTCCTGTTCGAGGACGTGACGTTCGAGCTGGCGGTGGGGGACCGCGCCGCGCTCGTGGGGCCCAACGGCTGCGGCAAATCCACGCTCTTCGCGTTGCTCACGGGTCGTGAGGCGCCGGACCATGGCGGCGTCCGCCTCGCGCCTCACACGGAGCTCGTCTCCTTCGACCAGCATCCGACCTTCGGGCCCGAGGAGACGATCCAGCAGGCGCTCGCGGCCGGCGCGCAGGTGCCCCCCGAGCTCGCCTCCGAGCTCTCCGCGCTGGAGGCGCGCCTTGCGGACCCGGCGCTCTACGAGTCGCCCGAGGCGAACGAAGTGCTGGCGCGCTACGGCGACGTGCAGCGCGACGTGTCGCGAGCGAAGGTGAGCGCGAGCACCGACAACGCGCTCGTGGAAGCGCTCGGCTTCACGGAGGCCGACGCGGGGCGCAAGGTCGCGAGCCTCTCGGGCGGCGAGCGCACGCGGCTCTTCCTGGCGCGCACCCTGTCGAAGGCCTCCCCCGGGTGCCTCCTGCTGTTGGACGAGCCGACGAACCACCTGGACGTCGAGACGATCGAGTGGCTCGAGGAATGGTTGCAGGCGTTCGACGGCGCGCTCCTCGTCGTGGCGCACGACCGCGCCTTCCTCGACAACGTCGCCACGCGGACGCTCGCCTTCGAACGCGACACCATCCGCGCCTACGTGGGGAACTACGAGGACTACGAGGCCGCGAAGCAGCAGGACGCCGTGCTTCTCGCGGCGCGGCGAGAGCGCGAGGCGAAGGAGCTGGACAAGCAGAAGGCCGTCATTGAGCAGTTCAAGAAGCAGAAGCGCTTCAACGGGCAGATGGCGAGCCGCATGCTCCACGTCGCGAAGCTCAAGGCCGCAGTGGACAAGACGCCCGACCCGCTCATCCAGAAGGTGCAGATGCAGGTCGGCTTCCCCGAGTCGTTCAAGTCGTCCAACGACGTGATCCGCATCCGCGGGCTTGGCAAGAAGTACGGCGAGCGCGTCCTCTTCTACGGCCTCGACCTCGACATCCGTCGCGGCGAGCGTCTGGCCATCGTCGGCCCGAACGGCGCAGGGAAGACGACCCTGCTGCGCGTGCTCACGGGCAAGGAGAAGAAGGACGTCGGCACGGTCGAGATCTCGCCGGGCACGAAGGGCTCGTACTTCGCGCAGGGGCACGAGACGATCACGGCGACGAACACGCTGCGGCAGGAGGTCCTCGGCGCGCGCCCCGGCGTGTCGGACGAGGACGCGCGCGCGCTCCTTGGCCGCTTCGGCTTCCGGCGCGAGGACGATCTCCAGCGCAAGGTCTCGACGCTCTCGGGCGGTGAGCGTTCGCGCATCCAGCTCCTGAAGACGATCCTCACGCCTTCGAACCTCCTCATCCTCGACGAGCCGACGAACCACCTCGATCTCTTGAGCCGCGAGGCGCTCGCGCACGCGCTGAACGCGTACACGGGCGCGCTCGTCATCGTGAGCCACGATCGCTGGTTCCTCGACAGCGTCGTGGACAAGGTGGCGGTGCTCGCGCGCAAGCAGGTGAAGGTCTTCGCCGGCGGCTTCACCGACGCGCGCCTCGCGTCGCAGATGGAGGACTTCTCGAACGAGAAGCCGCGCGTCTTCAACGTCAAGAAGGCGTTCAAGGACTTCGACGCCGGCGTGAAGCACACCGTGGGCTCGACGCTGAAGCTCACCGACGCGGAGCTTGCCGAGAAGCGCGTGTACCGCACGGCGCTCAGTCTGGGCTGGATGGCGGAAGAGGCGTAGTGCGCGAGCGCGCCTTGCGTCCGCTCGCGACCACGTAGCCGATCCCGACGACCCAGGAGAGCACGCCGGCGAAGAAGAAGGCCGCGCGCTGCGCGTCCGTGCCCAGCGACAGCAGGCGCATGCCGGCCCAGGCAAGCAGGAGGGAGACGGCCACGATCATGGCGACTAGCGGCAGCGCGGCATGCATCGCGCCGCGCGCTCTCGACGGAGCCTGCTCGTGCGCCTGCGTGGGGGCGGCCATACGGCGAGCGCGCGTGGGAGGGGGCACGCTGGTTCTGGTACGGCTCGCGAAGGGAACCGCCCCACGCCGAGGGCGGGGGCGGGGCTGGGGGTGGGACGAGGGCTGGGGGCGCGCCCGGGCCTGGGCTCGGGGCGGGCGCGGGCGGGGTCCCGGCCCCGTGGCTTCCGTCCGTGGAGCTGCCGCCGCGAAGTTGCGGGCGTCTCACAACGGCGTGAGCGGCAGCGGGCACTCTTGTGGGACGGGCGTGAGGAGGTGCGCGTATTCGGGGAGCTTGCCTCGCACGCTGGCGGAGAAGCGCTCCTGGATGCGCTTCGTGATCGGGCCGGGCTGTCCGTCGCCGATGACGACGTGGTCGACCTTGCCGATCGGGCTGATCTCGACGCCCGTGCCGCAGAAGAAGAGCTCGTCGGCGGTGTAGAGCTCGCCCCGCGCGATCGTGCGCGAGTGGACGGTGATGCCGAGGTCGTTCGCGAGGCGCATGACGTGGCCGCGGGTCACGCCGTCGAGGATGTCGCTGCTGAAGCCCGGCGTGAGGAGCTCGCCGTTCTTCACGAGGAAGATGTTGGCGCCGCTTCCTTCGGAGACGTAGCCGCGCGAATTCAGCATGATGGCGTCGTCGGCGCCGGCGTCGCGGGCTTCCTTCGCGGCGAGATAGCTGTTGACGTAGCCGCCGTTCACCTTCGCCATGGGAGGGATGGTGCTGCCGTTGATGCGCTGCCAGGAGCTCACGCGCACGGAGAGGCACGCCTTGCCGAAGTAGGAGCCCATCGGCACGGCCATGATGAGCGTCTTCTGCTGCTGCGTCTTCGGGAAGATGCCGATGCCGCCCTCGCCGTAGTAGATGACCGGCCGCAGGTAGACGTCGGTGGAGAAATCGTTGCAGCTGATCGCGTAGAGCTGCCACTCGCGCAGCGTCTTCCAGTCCGGAGTGTTCGAGAAGCCCATGAGCTTCGCGTTCCTCTCCAGGCGCTTCGAGTGCGCGTCCAGCTCGAAGACGTTCAGGCGGCGCGTGCGCTCGTCCCAGTAGGCGCGCACGCCCTCGAAGACCGCCGTGCCGTAGAGGAAGCCGTGCGTGGAGACGTGCACGGTGGCGCGCTCCCAGGGCACGAGCTTGCCGTCCATGATCACGCGGGGGTGGGTGGCGGGCGCGTCGGCCATCAGGAAGCGACCGCCGCCACGCCGGCAAGAAGGTTTCGCTCGGAGGGGGGTCAGAACGCCCGGAGGCCGCACGTCGGGCATCGGGCGCCGCCGCAGCACGAAGGCTGGAGCGTCGCGTCGCAGTCCAGGCAGGCGACGTCCTCGTTCACCCGCCTGGCTCCACCTGGCGCCACATGGCTGGAGCAGGCGGGGCGGCGCGAAAGTGCTATGACCCGAGCCCCTCTCCGCACGCCCGAGAGAGATGCTCGCCTTCCACCCCCTGCGGCACGAGCGCGCCTCCCCCGCGCGCCTCGCCGAGCTTCTCGAGGAGTTCAAGTCGCTCCTCCACAGGAAGGGCATGGCGTCGATGGACGAGTACGGTGACATGCTCCAGTGGGGCGTCGCGCGCGAGGGGGGCGCGTGGCGCAAGTTCCACGCCTTCCACCCCGACTGGTGCTCCTTCGACGACCGCTACTGGGGGACCATCCACTACCACGCCGGCTGGATCCGCGGCACGATCCTCGCGGGCCACCTCGAGCACAACACGTACGAGGCCGCCCCGGACCCCGCGGGCGACCGCTTCTACCAGGGGCAGCCCCACCGCCTCACGAAGCACACCGCGCAGCAGCCGCAGGGCACCGTCTACACGCTGCCCGCGATGGTGCCGCACTGGATCAAGCCGAAGGCGCTCACGCTCACGTTCTTCGAGGAGGAGGACAACGGGCAGCTGGGCGATCTCATCAACCCCGTCTCGGAGGAGACCGACGATCATCGCTGGACGCAGGAGCAGGCCGAGGCGCTCCTCCCCGAGATCGTCGCGCTCATCGACGCGCGCCTATCGAGCCTGCGCGTCACCGCATGACGCGGCCCGAAACCGCCAAGTAGCCGGCAGGCGCGTGAGCGGACCGTGCAGGGAGCATGATCGTCGAGGCGCGCGTCACGATCGCCGCATCCCGGGCCGCGGTGTGGGCGACCATGACCGACATCGAGCGCGCGGCGCAGATCCTCACGGGCGTCGAGGCGATCGAGATCGTCGAGAAGCCCGCGAGCGGGATCGTCGGGCTGCGGTGGCGCGAGACGCGCATGTACTTCGGGGAGCCCGCGACCGTCGAGAAGCGCATCACGAAGGCGACCGAGACCGGGTCGTACGAGACGCGCGCACAGATCGAGGAGTACGTGTTCGTGTCGACGATGACGCTCTCCGGCGAGGACGGCGCGACGACGCTCACGAGCGCGCACGAGACGCAGCCCCAAGGCTTCGTCGCGCGGTTGAAGTCGATCCCGATGGTCTTCTTCAAGGGCGTCCTCAGGAAGGCGCTCCTGCAGGACCTGAACGACATCAAACGCGCTGCCGAGAACGTCGAGTGATCCTCAGCGGCGCTGGATCGGGTGCACGGGCTCCGCCTTGTCGAGGCGGACCGCGGCGCGCACGAGCGCCGCGAACGCGCGCGTGCGCGCCTCCGCCGGCGTGCGCAGCTTCGCCACTCGCGTGGTCTTGGCGCGCCCTTCGAGGAGCGGGTGGTCGCGCGCGAGCTTCGCGCCGGCCCAGAAACCGACGGCGACGAACGTCGTCCATACGCCGATCGTGCAGACGTCCCCCCGCCCCTGGTAGGTCGCCGCGTCGTACTTCGTGACGCGCCGCAGCGAAGGCGCGACGCGGCGGATCGTCCGCTCCGTTTCCGCGGCCACGGCATCCATCGAAGCAGGGGCCGTGGACGGCGGCGATGCGCGGCGGGCGGGCGAGCGACGGGCGGGCAACGCATCGCGCTGGGAGCGCGGGGGGAAGAGGGTTGCGGCGCAAGCTCGCCTTGCGCCTGCCAGCCAGCCGCAATACTCTTGTGACATCAGCGCGGCTTTGGACGCGGACGGAGACGATCCTTGGAAGGACACGGTCCGGCTGGAACGCGCGGCATCCTCGTCGTCGATGACGACGAGACGATGCTCCTCATCTGCCGCCGCATCTTCAAAGCCAAGCTTCCTGACCTTGTGATCACCGAGGCCAACAGCGGCGAGCATGCGATCGAGATCCTGCGAGGCCGCGAGTTCGACGTCATTCTCACGGACTTTCGGATGGGCCCCACGAATGGGATCGATGTCCTCGCGTTCGCACTGCAAGAGCGGCCCGGCTCGATCCGGATCCTGATGTCGGGCTTTGGCGACCCCGGCATGATCGAGAAAGCGAAGGAGCGAGGCCGCATCCACGAATTCATCGAAAAGCCTGTTTCGACATCAGAGATCGAGCGAGCTCTGACCCGACACGTGATCGATCGATATCTTGCGCCCGCGCGAGGGCAATAGAGGGCGCTCACGATGTCCACGCTGCGGGACCCCAACGCCATCTTCTCCGGCCGGAGCGACATGGCGCGACTGATGCGCGACATCGATTGGGAGAAGACCCATCTGGGTCCCGTGGGGACGTGGCCGCAGAGCCTGCGGTCCGCGCTCGGCATCTGCCTCCACTCGCCTTTTCCGATCGCGATCTACTGGGGAGAGCAACTTGCGCTCCTCTACAACGACGCATGGAGCCCCATCCCGGGAAAGAAGCACCCGTGGGCGCTGGGCCGCGCCGGACGGGAGGTATGGCCGGAGATCTGGGACACGATCGGACCTCTCTTCGAACGCGTCACGACCTCGGGCGAAGGGACCCTGTCCGAAGACCAGCTTCTGCCGATGCGCAGGCACGGGTACACCGAAGAATGCTACTTCAATTTCACCTTCACGCCGATCTTCGGGGAAAAGGGCCGCGTCGAGGGCGTCTTCAATGCGGTCGTGGAGACCACGTTCCGGGTGATCGGCGAACGCCGCACCCGCACGCTTCGTGAGCTCGGCGAATCGCTCGCGCGCGCAAGGAGCGCCCAGCACGCGTGCCAACTCGCGGCCGAGGCGCTTGGGAAGGCGCGAGAGGACGTGCCCTTCGCCCTCATCTACCTCGTCGAACACGACCGCAAGGGCGCCACGCTCGAAGGAAGCATCGGACTTTCCCCCGGGACGGCCGCAAGCCCCACGCGCATCGATCCCCACGGGAGCGCTCCATCCGCTTGGCCGATCGCGAACGCGCTGAAGACACGAAAGCCGGAGGTCGTTCATGACCTCGAGGAGTACGGCCTCCCCGGCGGCGCGTGGCAGGAGCCCACCCAGAGCGCGATCGTGGTCCCCATCGTGTCGCCGACCCACCCCGACGCGCCCGCGGGGATCCTCGTCGCCGGCATCAGTCCGCGCCGGGCGCTCGACGACGAGTATCGCGCCTTCTATGACCGCGCCGCCGTCGCGATCGCCGCAGCCATCAGCAACGCGCGCGCGTTCGAGGAGGAGCGCGCACGCGCCGAGAAGCTTGCCGAGCTCGACCGCGCGAAGACCGCGTTCTTCAGCAACGTCAGCCACGAGCTGCGTACACCCCTGACGCTCATGCTGGGGCCCATCCAGGAAGCGCTGCAGAGCGGACCGCCCCCGGAGATGCGCGACAGCCTCTTGCTGGCCGAGCGCAACAGCCTCCGTCTTCTCAAGCTCGTGAACAGCCTCCTCGAGTTCACTCGCTTGGAAGCCGGGCGTGTCGAGGCGCGATACTTGCCGACGCGCCTTGGCGAGTTCACGGCAGAGCTCGCGAGCAGCTTCGAGTCGGCCGCGAGGAGCGCCGGTCTCGCCCTCGAGCTCGACATCGAGGACGAAGCCCGCATCGCGTACGTGGATCGGGACATGTGGGAGAAGATCGTCCTCAACCTCCTCAGCAACGCATTCAAATTCACCTTCGAGGGCGGCATCCGCGTCAGCCTTCGGCACGAAGCGGACCATGTCCACCTCACGGTCTCGGACACGGGCGTCGGCATCCCGGAGAGCGAGCTGCCGCGACTTTTCGAACGCTTCCACCGCGTCGAAGGCGCGCGATCGCGTACCCATGAGGGAAGCGGCATCGGCCTCGCCCTCGTGCAGGAGCTCGTGCGTCTCCACGGCGGGACCATCCACGCCGCGAGCCGCAAGGGCGAGGGCACCACCTTCGACATCACCATCAGAGAGGGCTACGCTCATCTGCCCCCGGAGCGCGTCGAGCACATCGACGCGACGGCAGCGCCCTCCGGCATGGCGAGCGGCTTTGCGGGCGAGGCGCTGCGGTGGCTCCCCGAACCCGGCGCGTCCGGCCCACACGCACCCGTCCCGATCCCGCCAGGCGGACATGCCCGAATCCTCCTGGCGGACGACAACGCGGACATGCGCGCGTACGTGGGACGCCTCCTGTCCCCCCACTGGTCCGTCGAGGTCGTCTCCGACGGCGCGCAAGCGCTCGACCGGGCGCTCGCCGACCCGCCGGAGCTTGTCCTCAGCGACGTCATGATGCCCACCATGAACGGCTTCGAGCTCGTCAGGCGACTGCGAGCGGACGCCCGCACGCGCGCGGTCCCCATCATCCTCCTGAGCGCCCGCGCCGGGGAGGACAGCCGCATCGAAGGCATCGACCGCGGTGCCGACGACTATCTGACGAAACCCTTCACGGCCCGCGAGCTCCTCGCACGCGTCCATACGCATCTCGAGCTCGGACGCATCCGCGCCGCAGCCCTCCAGGCCGAACGCGAAGCCCGCGAAACGACACGCAGGCTCAACGAGGATCTCGAAGCGCGCGTCCAAGAGCAGACAACGACGCTGGAAGAACGCGCCCGGATCCTTCAAGAAGCCAACGATTCCCTCTCGAGCTTCAGCTACGTCGTAGGCCACGACCTCAAGGAACCCGTACGAGCCATCGGCACGATCCTCCACGTGATCCAGAACGACCACGCCGCGGAGGCGACGCCGGCGCACCAGCGGCTCATCGAAGCGGCCGTCCGCGCCAACGATCGCCTCGGGCGACTCGTCACGGGACTCCTCGAATACAGCCGCGCCGCGAACGCGCCGCTCGAGGAGGCGGTCCCTACCACGATCCAAGCGGCCCTCGACGATGCGGTCCAGAGGGACGACGTCGACCAGCTCCTGCGCGACCGCCCGGTCGAAGTACGGACCGAGGGCCTCGGCACCACCATCCACGCCCCACCCTCCGCCCTCTCGCTCGCGATCGCCAACATCCTTGCGAACGCGCTGCAGCACAACCTCTCGCCACGACCTCGCGTGGGCATCCAGGCGTTCCAACGCGCGAACGACACGATCGAGGTCATCCTGGGCGACGATGGGCCCGGCTTCTCCGAAGAACTCCTCGCCGAGTTCAACGCAGGAGGCTACGGGACACGACAAGGCGGGTTCGGCCTCGCGATCGCGAAACGCACCATCGAACGCCTCGGCGGCAGCCTGAGCCTGGGCCGCAGCCACCTCGGAGGAGCCGCCGTCCACCTGATCCTCCCGACGAGCGCACGCACCCGGAGCAGCGTCCAGACCGACGTCGAAAAGCGCAGCGAAGCCCGCCTGCGAGAGGTCGCCGAAGCGCTCGATCAGCGCGTCCGCGAACGCACCGAGAGCTTGCACCAGGCCAACGCAGACCTCGAGACGTTCACGAACACCGCGAGCCACGACCTGCGCGCGCCGCTGCGCGCCACCGAGTTCCAGCTCGCAGAGCTCGAAGCAGCGCTCGCCCGCGGACAGAGCGCGGACGCGATCGAGCACGCCAAACGGGCGCGCAGCCAGAACGCCAGGGCACAACGCCTGGTCCACGATCTGCTCAGCTTCGCGCTAAGCAGCCGAAAGAAGATCTCGACCGACGATGTGGATCTCTCCTCGCTCGTGCGCGAGCTTGTCCTCGAATGCGAGGAACGTCACCCGGAGCGACGAGTCGAGTTCCAGATCCAGCCCGACATGCGCGTGCGCGCCGATCCCGCCCTCATACGGATCGCGCTGAACAACCTGATCAGCAACGCGAGCAAGTACAGCTCCAGCAAACCCGACGCGCGCGTGCGCGTCACCAGCCGCGTGACGCCCGACGCGACCATCGTCACCGTGGAAGACAACGGGGTGGGTTTCCCGGCGGACGAAGCCGCGCGCCTCTTCCAGCCCTTCACAAGGCTCTCGACCGCCCAAGGCCACGAAGGCGTCGGGCTCGGCCTCGCCATGGTCCACCGCATCATCACCCGCCACGGCGGGACCATCCGGGCCGAAAGCACGGAGGGCCAAGGCGCTGCGTTCCACGTCACGCTGCCGCGCGGGCGGGAGGGAGTCTCTCGAGAACCTCCGGACCGCGCGGGATCCGTTCATAGCGGGGAGTAGGTTCTGAGGGAAAAGAGCCCAGGAAGCTCTCCTTCTCTTGTCACACTCGACTGCAGCCCCCAACCGGGCGAAGACGTCACGACGCCCGTTTTCGGTGGCGGTGTCCTCGCGGACCGATGACGAAGAGGCCTTCTGCGTTCGCAGGCGCGTCGAGATCCACGCGCTTGAGGAACGCTTCCACGAGCGCGGTGAGCGCTGGCCCTCTCGCGTCGGGAGACCTCAGAACTAGGATGCGCACCGGGGGGTCGCGCTCGATGAAGATCCGGCCGAAGTCGAGGTCCTGCGTGAGGATGGTCCTCTTCTCGCTCGCCGCGCGTTCGACGATGGCCACGTCGACCGCGCCGGTCATGCCTGCTTCGTGGACGGTCAGGACGTCGTGCCCGAGCTGACGCAATCGAAGGACGAGCGAGCGCGGGATGTTCTCGTTCGCGAATAGGCGAGCGATCAAACCACCCCGTACTCGTCGAGGTCGCCCGATTCGAGCACGCGGGAGGCGAACTTCGCAGCCGCTGCGATGTCTTCGCGGGTGAGATGCGGGTACTCGGCGATGATGTCGTCGAGGCCTTCTCCAGAGCCCAGGAGCGCGACGATGACGTGGACGGGAACGCGCGTGCCCCGGATGACGGGCTTCCCTGCGAGGATCGCGGGATCCACCACGATGCGCGACTCGACCATGAGGCTTCATAAGAGAGCCGCCAGCTTAAGCCATGTGCCCGGGGCGGGGAAGCCCAGGGGGCTCCATCATCCGCACCGCCTGGGACGAGGCGACGCGCCATGGTGCCGGTAACGTCCGGCCGGCATCATCGCCGCGCGCGCGCTCGGCTTCGCCATGGCGCCTTTGCAGCGCGCGGCGGAGCGGCTCGCGGAGAAAGAGGTGCCGATCGCGACCCAGACGCCGATCGTCGCCTGGGGGACCGCAAAGAGGAGCCATACGAACGTGCCTCCGCCTGGCGCTTCGCGACGGGGCACTCTCGCGCGAGGAGGACATCCACCTCCACGAACTCGCTGAGCACCTGGGCATCGGTGCCGGCGGGGCGATGACGCTCCGCGTCGAGGTCGAGCGCGAATTGCAGCGCGACCGCGTCTGAGCGCAGCGGCCGAGGCGCGATAGGTCACAATTGCTGTCGAGCCCATACCCGGCGCGCGGCGTCCTCGCGTCGGGTGAGCGAAAGCTCCTTCTACTTTTCATAGCGGGGAGTAGATTTGAACTACTGATCTACGGGTTATGAGCCCGTCGGGATTTCCTGGCTACCCCACCCCGCTGGTGTGATGGCACTTCTCCAGTGAAGGGAAGTAGCGCTGCAAGCTACCTTTCTCGGATAAGCATTTGGGTCACGAGAGACGAGCCTGCACGTTCATGTCGGTCATGCAACATCGCGCGCGCATGACGCAGCGCCCGCGTGTGGCCGACGTGA
>DATLCC010000054.1:0-10990 GCA_035526585.1 Thermoplasmatota archaeon
AGGCGGGACAGGCGAAGCCCAACGAGCCGCTCGTCATCCCCGTGAAGCCGCAGGAGGCGGACATGCCGCACCAGACGAAGTCGCTCTGGGTCTTCCGCATCTACACCGGCGAAGCGAACGCGTGGGAATACAACCTCACCATCACGGCGGTCAAGGGGTACGAGGTCGTGGACTGGCCGCCGCACCCCGACCTGTACGCCGAGGCGACGGAGCGCGTCATCTACGACGGCCCCTTCCACGGCGAGTACAAGGGCGCGCACCAGAGCCTGCTCGACGGCAGCGAGGCCAACTGGCTCTTCCCCGAGCGCATCATCAGCTACGGCACGCAGTCGATCAAGGTCACCGTCGAGCGCGGCGCGTGGGGCGCGCAGTGGCCCGAGCCCGCCGCCGACCAGTTCCTCCTCGAGGTCAACAACGCGAGCTACATCCCGCTCGTCGGCAATGGCGACCCCGCCGGCTACCACATCGAGCCGAGCTCCGTCGAAGGCACGACGTACACCTTCGACGTGCCCGTCGACGCGGAAGGATACGACACGCCCTACGGCGCCCACTCGCGCTGGGGCTTCCGCTTCGTGCCGACCGCGGACAGCGGGCCGACCGGCGGCGCGATCGGCAGTCAGCCGCTCCCCTGGGCGATGGACTACACGATCACCATCGTCGCGACCGGCCGCAGCGTCGCGACCGAAGCGCTGCCGCGCTGAGCCATTCACGTCCGACGCCGCGCGGCGCGCGCCACGAGCAGGACGCCGATGTCGATCGCCGCGCACGCGAGTCCCGCGGCGAGCCCGAGGAAACCGCCGACCATCGCGGCCAAGAGCGCGGCTGCCGCGCCAGGCAGGAATGCGACGGCGCCGACGAGCGAGCCCACGAGCGCACCCGAGAGCGTGCCGCGGCCCAGGAGGTCGCCGATGCCGCGCCCATCGATCCGCATCAGGTCGTCCACCGCAGCGAGGGACCAGGCTGCCGCGGCGACCGCCGCCGCCCACAGTGCGAGACCCAGCGCGGGCTTCGAGACGGCGATCATGAGCGCGAACGGGAACGTCGCGACGAAGAGCAGGACGTTCATCGTCCCGAACGCGAGCGCGACCGGCCAGCGCGCGCGTGCCATCGGTCGGGGACCGCCGCGCGCCTCCTTGAGGCTTCCACTCGGCCAAGCACGTGAGCCAAGGTTCATCTCCGGGCTCCCGCGTGGGGAACGCGATGGCATCGATCCGTGTGGACGGCTGGCGCAGCGGCATCCGTTTCGACGCGGCGCACGTGATCCCGCACCACCCCAAGTGCGGGCGGCTGCACGGCCACACGTATGCGCTCCACGCAGAGGTCTCGGGCGACGTGGATCCCAAGACCGGCTTCGTCATGGACTTCGGCACCGTGAAGGAGGTGCTGCGCGACGTCGCGGACCGGCTCGACCACCACGTCCTCGTGCAGGCGAAATCGCCGCACTTCCAGGTGAGGAAGACCGGCACCTTGGTGCACTTCGAGATCGGCCTGAAGCACTACGCGATCCCCGAGGAGGATGCGCTCCTCCTCCCGATCGAGGCGACGACGGCCGAGGCGATGTGCGAGTACGTGGCCGATGAGATCCTCGCCGCCGTGAGCTTCCCACCGACCGCGCGCCGGCTCGACGTCGGCCTCGACGAGACGTACGGCAAGGGAGCCTGGGCCGCACGGACGCTCGGCTGATACGCTCTATCGATAGTCCTTTTCAGGTCACGCATCCTCGGAGATCCAAGGTCCGCCGTGAAGCCCAGCCATCTCGCGGTCGCGCTCCTCCTCGTCCTGCCTCTCGTGCAGGCCGTATCGCCCCCCTCCGTGCCCACGTACATCCAGGCCGTGACGGGAGCCAATGCGGGCGAGATCGCGCTCAACTGGAGCGCGCCTGCGAGCGCGGGCTCCTCGCCCGTCGCGGGCTACAACATCTACCGCTCCCTCTCCTCGGCCGGCCTCGCGTACTACACGACCGTGGGCAACGTGCTCTCCTTCACGGACACCGGGATCCCCGACGGCGCGCCGCGCCACTACCGCGTCTCCGCGTTGAACGCCGACGGAGAGGGCCCGATCACGGCTGCGGTGAACGCGACCGCCATCGCCGCGCCCGGCGCGCCGCGCGACCCCGCCTGGGCATACGGCGGACGCGGCAACATCACGCTCTCGTGGCAGACGCCCCAGTACAACGGCACGCTCGCCATCCTGACGTACTCGATCTACCGCGCGCCCGCCTCGACGGGCCCCTTCAGCTACCTAGCCTCCAACACCACGCGCGTGTTCAACGACACGGGGCTTGGCGACAACGCGAGCTGGTACTACCGCATGACCGCGACGAACGCGCAGGGCGAAGGACCGCCGAGCGCGGTCGTGGCCGCGAAGACGCCGGGCGTCCCCGACGTCGTGGTCAACCTCACTGCCGGCTCGTTCCCCCTACTCGGCGTCCAGCTCGAGTGGGAGCCTCCCACCGACGAAGGCGGCTCACGCGTCACGGCGTACCGCGTCTACCGCGCCATCGGCACGCAGCCGGAGAAGATCTGGACGATCCAGATCGAAAGCCAGGCGAACGACAACGAATGCCCGCTCCTCCAGACGTGCGCGTACCGCGTCATCGCCGTGAACGCCATCGGTTGGAGCGCCTACTCGGACCGCGTGGACGCGAGCGGCACCGCGCTCCCGCTCATCGGTTGACCTTAGTGCGCATCCCCTTCGCGGAGCGCTTCCCGCCGACAAGCTTCACCGGCATCGCCATCGGCCCGTGCTCCTTCAGCATCGAGCTGATGACCTCCTGCTTGAAGCGCTCGCTGATCTGATAGCTCTCGCAGCGCGGCTCGCCCTGCGGCGGAAAGATGCCGCGCGAGCAGAAGCCGACGTTCGCGGCGGTCGCGTGGCCGTGGTCCGGCGTGTGGCGCCAAGACACGCAGTTCGAGCACGAGGCGACGAGCGTCATGGGTGCATCCTGGGCAGAGGAGGCGGGGCGGGGGGACTTAAAGTCCGCCATTTGCGCGCGGCATCCCTGGGGCTAGGTGACGGGTACCTAGCCGGGGCGGGCAATGAGACGGGGACAATGGGTATCGCCCCGGACGCGCTTCCAGGTCGCGTGTTCGACGGAACGCTCGAAGAAGAGTCAGGCCGGCGCAGCCGCACGCGCGAGGAGATCCTGCTGGCTGTCGACACGGCCGACGCCGTCTCGCTGGCCCGCATCGCCGAGCTCAGCGGCATCTCGGAGCGACTCATCCGACTCGCGATCGATGGAAAACGCCCCTATTTCCGCCCAGAATTGTCGCCCGTCGCCCTCGGCCTCATCGCCGAGGTCCCTCGGATCCGCGGCCGCGCGTTCACGATCACACCTCGTGGCTCCTGGCGCGCCCGAGGCATCCGAGAAGCAAGGCTCAGCGCCGCTCGGCGCTTGCTCGCCCAGCAGCCCTCCGCGCGCGAGGACCGGCCGGGAGGGCGAAAGAGGGGCTGACGGGGATGGGGCTAGGTACCCGTCACCTAGCCCAAGAGAACGAGCCTGCACGCTAGCCGCGATGCGTCGTCTTCACGCCGCCGTCACAGGCTGCGCCGCCGGGATCACCGCGACGCCCTGGAGCCCCTCGCCCGGGTAATAGCGCACGAGCTTCCCCTCGCGCACCTTGCGCACGAGGTGGACCTCTTCGAGGCGTTTCACGTGCCAGAGGATCGTGGAGGAGCTCACGCCGAGGACCTCGGAGACGGCCTTCTGCGTCATGCCGGGCTGGCGCTGGATGAGCTCGGCGACGTCGCCCGTGCGGTCGAGGCGGAGCACGGCGAGGGCGTCCTTGTCCTGGGAGCCGCCGGCGCCGTTCGCGAAGTAGCGGCGGTACTTGCCGTACTTCTTGCTGACGACGAAGCGGCGCTTCTCGAGCTTGCCGAGGTGGTGCGTCACGGTCCCCCATGCGAGGTCGAGGCGGTCCGCGATGTCCTTCGTTGAGATGCCAGGCTCCGTCTGGATGAGCCGGTAGATGCCGGCGCGGTTCGGGTCGTCGAGGATCTCGTCGTCCGTGATGTGGCTGTAGAGCGGGAGGATCGCGGCGAGGCCGGTCCACTTGAGGAGTCGCCACGCGGCGTAGAGGCCGAGCATGGAGGCGCCGGCCGCGGCGGCAGCGAGGACGACCGTGTTCGACTCGGGGAGCGCTCCCACGATGACGGCGGCCGTGCTCACCGGGGCGGGCCCTTCGGCGGGCGCGGGGGCGGCGGTCGGGAGGACGAGGGCGAGGTCCGCGTCCACGAGCTCGGTGGGCGTCGTCTCGGTCGCGACCTCGCCGGGCGTGCAGGCGTCGGCGGCCTGCTTCTGGACCTGCTTGATCTGGACGTCCGTCGAGACGGCGCAACGCGTCTGGCTGACGGAGACGTCGATCGGCGCGACGGTCACGCCGCCTGCGATCTGGAAGGGGAGCGCGTCGACGGTCGGCGCGGGCGCCGAGACGCCGTCGACGTGGAGACGCGCGTCCGGCGCCTCCACCACGACCTGTTCGATGGCCGATGCGGCCGGGACAGCCAGGATGGCTGCCAGGATGACGAGGATACCCATGTTGCGCACGAGATCAAGCCCCCTGTGCCGAGGCACAGCTTGGCACGCCAGTTCGTTCTGGGCTATATGAAGCTAATCGTGGCATCCTTCCATCGTCCGTCGTCCGACGGCCTCCGCACGCCCAAAGCTAGTCGCTTTCGGGATGGGGGTGGGGATGGGGACAGGGGTAGGCCGCGGCTGGCGTCCTTCGCCGATCCCGACCCCGACCCCTGTCCCGAGAGCAGCAAGGGTCGTCATGACTTCGGCGAGGCCGTTCCGTCGCGTGTGTGCACGGCGAGCCCTTTCTTGAAGAACCCGAGCTCCGAGGGCGCGAGGTGCATCTGCCCGCAGGCGACGAGCTCGTCCGCCCAGGTCACGATGAGGCATTCCTCGCCGGGCCGGAGCGCCGGGTCCCACTTCTCGACGAACTGCGCGAAGACGTTCTTGCCCTGCCTGTTGAAGTCGGCGCTATCCGCGCCGACGACGATACGCAGGCGCGGGAACTCGAACGCCTTGTGGAGCCTGCGCGCGCCCGCGATCTTGAGCGTGAAGAAGCCGTCCTCCGCGCGCAACGATAGCACGTGCTCGCCATCGACCGTGACATTGCGCACTTTGCCCGTGTTGTGCGACACGCGCAGGTCGATCTTCGTCCCTGCGAGGAGCGCGTCCGCCGCGCCGGCGCCGAACTGGTAGTCGCAGATGGCGCGCACGCGCTCCACGAGGGGATCCCGCGGCGGCGTCTCCTCGTGCTCGAAGCGCTCCAACAGGTCGTCGCCGTTCCAGTCGATGACGCGCACGCCGTGCGCGTTCGCAAGGGCGAGGTGGAAATCCTCGATGTCCTGGCGTGTGCCCGCATCGAGCGCGGTGGGCTCGACGCTCTGGGAGAACGGATACGTGCCGTCGAGCTCGAAGGGGACCGGGCCAAAGGCGCTGCGCGCGGCGGCGACGGCCTCGCGCGTGAGCACGCGCTTCGCCTCGTCCGGATACGCCTCGGCGACGGGCTTCTGCGCCGGCGCAGGCAGAAGGAAGACGTCGCCCCGCGGCCGCCATCGCGACAGGAGGCGCGAGCGCGTGCGCAGGACCTCGGGCCGACGGCCGCTCCCTGCGCCCGTGTGGAAGAATGCGTTCGGTTTTGATAGCGGCTCCAGCGTCTCGAACCACGCCGCGTGGTCGAGCGCGCGGCGGAAGCCGTCGGCGAGCGTCGGGTGCGTCTTGCAGCGCGCGGTCGCGAGCTCCCACAGGCGGCCCGCCCGGATCGCCTCGCGCACGCGGCGGATCTCGCCGAAGCTCACTGCCAGATTGTGGATGCCCAGCGCACGCTCCCTTTCGGCTTCGGGCAGGGCGCGCAGCTCCGCGGGCGTGTGCTTCGAGCACGTCTCGCACGCGCACGGATTGTCGATGAGATCCGCCAGGTGGCGCGTGCCGTCCTCGTACATCATGCGCCCGTCCTTCGCGTACTTCGCGTAGCTGCTGCTGTCGAAGAAGTCGCATCCAAGGAGCGCCGCGAGCGCGAACATCTGCGGGTGGCCCGCGCCAAAGAGGTGCGTCGGCCGGCTCGGGTCGAGCTCCTGCTTCGCGGCGACGACGGCGTCCACGAGCGTCGGCCACATCTGGCGCTCCATCATCGGCACGACGCCGCCGATCGCGTGGAAGTCCACCCCGACGTCGCGATACTCGCGCGCGCACTGGCGGCGCAGCTCGGGGTAGATGCCGCCCTGCACGGTGCCGTTCAATGCCATGCCGCCCTTGATGGCGGCCGCGCTCTTCGCGCGCGCGAGCGTCTCGGCCCAATCCGCACGCGCCTCGTCCAGGGTGCGATCCGGGGTCGAGAAGATGTCGAGGATCGTGCCGACGTCGACGCCGATGTCGCGCTGGAAGGCGACGATCTCGTCGGGCTCGACCTGCACCTTGCCGTACACATACATCTGGAACGTGCCGGAGTCCGTCATGACGGGGCCGTCCCAGTCGATGACCTTGTGCACGCCTTCCGCGAGGGCGATCTCGCGCAGCTTCTCCGACTTCCGGATGACGTACGAGTTGGTGATGACCATCTCGGTGCCGAACTTCTGCTTCATCTCCTTGGCTGCTATGAACGCGATGTTCGGGTTGAGGACGGGCAGAAGTGTCGGCGTGTTGACGACGCCGTGGTCCGTCGTGAACTTGCCAAGCCGCGCGGCGGCATCGCGCCCTTTGATCTCGAAGGAGACGCCCAAACATCGGCGGCGAGGCAGGGTCTCACGAAAAACCCTTTGACGCCCAGAGGCATGGGGAGCGCATGCGCGGCGCGCTCCTCTTCGCGATGCTCCTCGTCGCGCTCGCGCCGCACGCGCCCGCCACGAGCGCCGCGCTCCCGCATGCCGACCCGCTCCTTCCCGCGAGCGCCTTCGTTCCCCTGCCGCGCGCGCAGCCGGCGTGCGCCACGGATCACGCGTTCCGCGTGCTCCACGTCGTCCCGCCCGCGACGCTCGACCCGGCCGCCGCGCGCGCCGAGCTGATCCGCGCCGGCGTCGAGGCCGCGACGGCGGTCGTCCTCGAATCCTCGCTCGCGCGCGGCGTCGAGGTGCGCCTTCGCGTCGTGTGCGACGCGGAGGGCAAGGTCGCGGTCGAGCACGTCCGCGTCCCGACCCAGCCGGTCGCCGCGACGTTCACGACCATCGTGCGCGATCTTCAGGCGCAGGGCTATGCGCGCGCCGACGAGAAGTACTGGATCGTGTACGAGGGCGTGAACCTCCACTGTGGCGGCTGCGCGGGACAAGGCGACGCGCGTGACGACGACCGAGCGACCCCGGAGAACGCGAACAACGCGGGCGCGATGTATGCGATCACGTACCTGGGCAACTTCGGTGTCGAGTCGAACGTCGGGACGCTGTCGAACGTGATGCTGCACGAGGCCACGCACGCGATGGGCGGCGTGCAGCTCTCCGCTCCCCACACGAGCGGAGCCTTTCACTGCAACGATGGCGTCGACGTGATGTGCCAGCCTGAGCCGCAGGGCACAGGGACGTTCGACGCGAAGGTGTGTCCGCGTCTCCTCGTCACGTGGTTCGGTCCCGAGATGCCGTACGATTGCGGGCTCGACGACTACTTCGACGCCGCGCCGCCCGCGGGGAGCTATCTCGCCACGCACTGGAACATCGGCGCGCCGGCGAACCGGTTCGTGGACTGGCGCGCGCTGCATCAGCAACCCTGAAACCGCGCCGCCCATCTGTGGGCCGCGTTGTTCGTCAGCGTGATCGTGCGCCCCGAGGCCGAGGCCGAGCAGGAAGGGCGGCGGGTGCTTGCGGCCCTGAAGGCCGCCCGCATCGACCACGCACGCTTCGAGAGCGCCGCCGATGCGCGCGGCGACATGCTCGTCGTCGTGGGCGACAATGCGTTCCTCCTCGCGACCTTGAGGGAACGCGCCCCCGACATCCCGGTCCTTGGTGTCGGCAGCTCGGGTTTTGGCGTCCTCATGGAGGTCACCGTCGCGGAGTTCGAGGCGAACGTCAAGCGCCTGCGCGCGGGCGATTTCTGGGTCGAGCCTGTGGATCGCATGCTCTGCCAGGTGGGCGAGCGCGCGTTCGCGGCTCTGAACGAAGCCGCCATCGTGAGCGCGCAGGCCGGGCAGTTCGTGCGCTACTCGCTGTGGGTCGACGACGAGCTCGTCTGGCGCGACCGCGGCGATGGCGTCATCGTCGCGACCCCGACAGGCAGCACCGCCTATGCGCTCTCCGCGGGCGGCCCCATCGTGCTCTCGCGGGCGCGCGTCTTCAGCTGCGTGCCCATCTGCAGCGGCGACGACAACCACCCGCTCGTCGTGACGCAGGACGCGCGCGTCTCGGTGACCGATGTCACCGCGACATCGGGCGTCGACATGGTGCTGGATGGCCGCGAGCGCGTGCGCATCGGCCGCAACGAGGTGATCCGCATCCAGCGCCACGACGTTCCCGCGCGCTTCGTTCGCTTCGGCGAGAAGCGGTACACGCGGATCCTTGGCAAGCTCAAGCGCGAAGGCGAGCCGAGCCCGGTGCTCGGCGACGCGCCTCCGAGCGCGCGCTTCGTGCTGAAGCTCCTCGAGTTCGAAGGGCCGCTCACGCAGCAGGAGATGATCCGCGAATCGGGGCTTTCGCCGCGGACGATCCGGAACGCGGTGACGTTCCTTCTGTCGAACGGCTTCGTGACGAAGGAGCCATCCTTGCGCGACGCGCGGCAAGATGTCTACACACTTCGCTAAGCGAAACGACGCGGACCCGCGGACCCGGGGACGACGCCGCGGATCCGCGGGTTCGCGTTGTTCCGTCGGGCTTCAAAAGACACATCCATCCGCGCTGCTTCTTGCCGGCGTGCGAGTCATCATCACCGGGGCGACGGGCATGGTCGGGAAGGGCGTCCTCCTCGAAGCGCTGGACGCGCCCGAGGTCGCCGGCGTCCTCGCGATCGTCCGCAGCAGCACCGGCATCGCGCATCCGAAGCTCGCCGAGCTGCAGGTCAAGGACTTCGGAGAGCTTCCCTCGATGAAGGCCAAGCTCGCGGGCTACGATGCTTGCTATCATTGCATGGGCGTCACGTCCGCCGGCATGTCGGAGCCCGACTACACGCGCATCACCTACGAGCACACGCTCGCGCTCGCCGAGGCAGCCCTTTCCGCGAACCCAGGCCTTGTCTTCACCTACGTCTCGGGTGTCGGCACCGACAGCACCGAGAAGGGGCGCTCGATGTGGGCGCGCGTGAAGGGGCGCACGGAGAACACGCTCCTCGAGATGCCCTTCCGCGCGGCGTACATGTTCCGGCCGGGCCTCATCATCCCCGAGCGCGGCATCGTCTCGCGCACGGGATGGTATCGCGCGTTCTACGCGGTGCTCACGCCCTTCCTCGGGATGATGAAGCGGTCGGAGTCGGCGACGACGACCACGCGCATCGGGCACGCCATGCTGGAAGCGGCGCTTGCGACGCCCGAGAAGCGGATCCTGGAGCCGCAGGACATCAATGCCCTGGCCGCGAGTTATCTCACGCGCCGCTCGTGAGCAGGTTGAAGCCGGCCGCGAAGACGACCGAGAAGACGATGAGGGCGCCCAGCACGACGAAGTCGCGCGCGATCATGGTCTTGGAGCGCTCGTAGTGCTCGGGGAAGACGACGTTCAGGGGGAGGACGTTCGGGTCGGGGGATGCCGGGAAGGCCATGCACCGCCCTCCCGGCCGGCGTCCGTCCTCGTTGCGGCACACGCCTTGACAGCTTGGCCAACGGGCGTACCATACCGGCAATTCTTGCCGCATCTTGGCGGCCTGCCACCACCCCCTGCCTGGAACGGCCCCTTTATCTGGGGGACAAATCTACCGCAGACTGGACCGCATGGCCCTTCCAGCCCTCGAGCTGCAGTACGCCCGCCAGACGCGGTACGAAGCGAACCTCTGGCGGCACATGAGTGCCCTCGCCGAGCTGCCGAGCGGCTACCAGTCGCTCGAGCCCGCGCAGGTGGACCGCCGCATCGCGCTCGCGAAGCGCAGCCTCGGCGACGACCTTCTGATCCTCGTCCACAACTACCAGCGGGACAACATCTACAAGTGGGCCGACGCGACGGGCGACTCGTTCCAGCTGAGCGTCTTCGCGAAGAAGACGAAGGCGAAGCACATCGCGTTCGCGGGCGTGACCTTCATGGCCGAGACGGCGGACCTCGTCACCGACGGCGAGCGCAACGTCATCATGCCCAGCATGGAGGCCTCGTGCCCGATGGCCGGCATGAGCGAGATGGTCCAGGTCTCGCGCGCGTGGGAGCGCCTGGGCGAGTGGACCGACACGAGCCGCGTCATCCCGCTCACGTACATGAACAGCTACGCGGACCTCAAGGCGTTCACCGGCGCGAACGGTGGCCTCATCTGCACGTCCGCGAACAGCATCAAAGCCATGCAGTGGGCCTTCTCCAAGGGCGACAAGGTCCTCTTCACGCCGGATCGCTATCTCGGCCACAACACGGCCCACTGGCTCGGGATCAGGGAGGACGAGATCCTCGTCTGGAACCCGTGGGACCCGAAGAACTCGGGCGGCGGGCACATGCAGGCCGACGTCGAGCGCGCGAAGGTCATCCTCTGGCAGGGGTTCTGCCAGGTCCACGAGCGCTTCAAGATCGAGCACGTCGACATGATGCGCCACGAATATCCGGGCATCAAGGTCATCGTGCACCCCGAGTGCCGCCGCGAGGTCGTCGAGGCCGCGGACGCGTGGGGCTCGACCGCCGTCATCGAGAAGTGGGTCGCCGAGCAGCCCGCGGGATCCACGCTCGCGATCGGCACCGAGATCCACATGGTGAAGCGTCTCGCCGCGCAGCACAAGGACAAGACCATCTACCAGCTCTGCGGCCCGCTCTGCCTCGATTGCAACGCGATGCGCCAGATCGACCCGCGCTACATGCTGTGGACGCTCGAAGAGCTTCTCGCCGGCAACGTCGTGAACCGCATCACGGTGGACGACGAGGACCGCGCGCCCGCGAAGCTCGCCAT
>DATLCC010000055.1:0-3804 GCA_035526585.1 Thermoplasmatota archaeon
CGCTTCGGGTGGCTCACGCCCTTCTCGAGGACGGGCTTCAGGCGAAGCTCCGCGGCGATGCGGGCGATCGCTTCGGCCGTGGGCTCGCTCACGGCGAGCTCCTTCGGGACGCGGCGCCAGGGCCGGGGCTCGTTGATATCAAAATAGAGGGGCCAGAGAACGAGTTTGCCGTCGTCCCTGGACACCATAAGGAGGTCCCTTGGCGGTGGAGCTTACTCGACGAGGACCGCGTTGATCGCCCCGTCCTGGCCTGGCCGGGACGTGACGCGCGCCTTGCCGGCGGACGTCTGGAGGATCGCGCCCTTCGTGATGATGTTTCGTCGGACGTAGTTGATGTTGGCGGGGTTGCCCGTCACGGTCTGGATCTTCGCGGGGGCCGTCTTGCCCGTCTTGGGGTTCGTGACGTTCGCGGTGCCGGCCTTCAGCATGCGGACGCGGATGGCGCCGGCGCGGATGCGGACGTACTTGAGCTTGGTCTCGCCGATCGTCGTGAGCACGGGCTCGCGGCCGATCTCGAACTTGCGCTTCTTGTGGGACATCAAGCGGCGCCCACCGGTCGCCTTGCGCTGCGAACCACCCTGCCAGATCGCCATTCTGTACCGTCCTGAGGGGCGAGCCATCCGGCTCCCCCTATAAATGCGTTTGTCGGAAGGGGGTGCCTACCAGCGATGGATGCGTCGGCAATGTTAAGTCGTGTCACGGACGTTTCCAGTGCAGCAGGTGCCCGCATCGAGCATGCGGCAGTCAAAAATCTTCTTATAGCCCGTACGCCACAGTGGGCTCACGCAGGGCCGCGGCATCCCCACTCGGGGGCGCCACGATTCTTTCGGAAGGATGCGGACATGGCACAATTGTCCAGGCGCGAAGCCGACATGGAGATCATCACGGTCGAAGACCTCAGCCAGGCCATCCAGGACCGGATCGGCCTGGGGACCGAGGAAGCGGAGCGTGACGCCGAGTTCGTCATGGACATCTTCGGCTTCAACGACCGCATCATCGACAACGTCCTCGAGCCCGAGGACCGCCAGCTCTTCTATATCCTCGAGGAAGAAGGGCTCCTCACGACCGAGCGGGAAGAGACGACCCTCTACGACGGCCGCGAGTGGCGCACCCACTACTGGCTCTTCCGCAAGGACAAGATCCTGGCGTCCGCCGAGGCCGCCCGCGCCAAGGGCAAGACGGACTCGCACGAGTTCGGCATCTACGCCGACATGCCCGAGGACGTCTGGGCGGCGCGAAAGCGTTGACCTCCGCGGCATAGCGCGCCTGCGGGCGCGCGCTTTTTCATCCATCCCTTCTTTCAGCTTGGGCGCCGTCCCGACGTCGTACTCTCGCCCCGCCCAGGCACACATTCTCATCCCGCCGGCGCCCTCGCCCCGCATCGCGCTCTTCCCCTACCCCCTTCGCCCCCACCAGGGCGACATCCTGCAGCAGTTCGCGGCCTCCCTCGCCGCAGGCCGTCACATCGTCGCCGAATCGGGCACGGGCACCGGGAAGACGGTGACGGCGCTTTCGGCGGCGCTAGAGCACGCCCGCGCCTCCGGTCGCCGCGTCTTGTATCTGACGCGCACGAACAGCCAGGCGCGCCAGGTGATGGTCGAGTATCGCGCGATCCGGCGCGCCGCCGAGGTCCATCCTGACCGGGCGGCGGTGGCGCTCCAGGGCCGTCACCATCTCTGCCCTTTGCGCACGCACGATGCGGAGGTCGCGAAGGCGGATGGCGACGAACTTGGGGTGATGTGCCGCGACCGCATGCGCGCGGCGGAGGATCAGCACCTCGGGCACGCGCCGCGCGTGCGCGTTCCGGCGTGCCCGTACCACCTGAAGGGGCTGCATGAGGGCAGCGAGCCGCTTCTCGAATGGGCGCGGGAGGAGGCGCCGGACGCGGAGGCGTTCGCGGCGCACGTCGTGGACGCAGGCCAGTGCCCCCACGTGCTTTCGCGCGTCCTTCTGGGAGAGTCGGAGCTCGTCGTGGCGCCGTACGTCTACCTGTTCCACCCGCACCTTCGGGCGCCGTTCCTGCGCTGGATGAACGCGACCTTGCAGGATCTGATCGTGATCGTCGACGAGGCGCACAACCTCCCCGACTATGCGCGTGAGCTCGCGACGCCGCGCCTCTCGGTGCGCACCCTGGAGCAGGCGCTCGGGGAGGCGCGCCAGTTCGGCGACCCGACGGTGCTTGGCACGACGTCGCTCACGCGCTTCCTGCACGGCCTTCTCGAAGTGCTCGCCGAGGTGAAGGAGAGCTATCTTGACGACGAGAGCGAGGATGCGCTCCTGCCGCCCGACGAGTTCGACATGCTGCTTCTCTCCACGTTCCGCACGACGACGCCGTCGATCGATCGCGCGCTCACGGTCATGGAGGAATACGCGGCCGCCGTGCGCGAGTCGCGTCGGAAACAGGGCAGGGTCCCGCGCTCGCACGTGGGGACCGTCGCCGCGTTCCTGCGCGCCTACCGCGCGCTCGACGCGGGGACGCACGTCCCGCTCGTCGAGCGGGATGGGGGCGAGTCGATCCGCCTCGTCGCGTTCGCGCTGGATCCCTCCATCGTGACCGGCGTCCTCGCGGACGCCGCGGCGTCGATCCACATGAGCGGGACCCTTGCCCCGCTCGAGGAGTACCGGGACACGATCGGCCTCGATCCCGCTCGCACCTCCCTCGCGTGCTTCCCCTCCCCCTTCCCCAAGGAGAATCGGCTGGTCGTCGTGGACGAGACCGTCACGACGCGCCACGAAGACCTCGCGCGCGATCCGGGCCTCTGGCACGACATCGCGGAGCGCCTGCGCGAGCTGCGTGCGTCCACGGACCGCAACATGGCGGTGTTCCTTCCTAGCTACGAGACGCTGCATCGCCTCGCCCCCGCGCTCCAAGGTCGCGCGTCGCTCGTGGAGAGCGCGATGTCCAGAGACGTCGCGGGCGGACGAAGACCCGGCGTCTTCGTCGAGGCGCGCGGCGAGTCGCAGGAGTCGCTCATGCGCCGCCTTGGCGCATTCAAGGCGTCGAAGGGCGGGACGCTCGTCTCTGTGATCGGGGGGCGGCTCTCCGAGGGGCTCGACTTCCCGGACGACGAGCTGGAGCTCGTGGTGATCGTGGGCCTCCCTTACGCGAAGCCGACGGCGAAAGGAGAGGCGCTTGTGCGCTTCTACGACCGCCGCTTCGGCCGGGGCTGGGAGTGGGCGGTGAAGGTCCCGATGATGCGCCGCATCCTGCAGGCCGCGGGGCGACTGATCCGCACGCCCACGGATCGCGGCGTCGTCGTCCTCCTGGACCGGCGCGCGGCGACGTTGCGCGAGGCCTTCCCGGATCGCGCCCTCTCCGACGATCCCGTGCGCGAGGTGCGTGCGTTCTTCCGCAGCTCGACAGAAGGGTCATATGGGGGTGGCTCGATGGGCGGCCGAGGGATCCACCCTGGCTCTTCCCCTTGACGTCCTGGAGCGCAGCATCAACAAGAAGATGGCCCTCCAGCTCAAGGACGGCCGCCTGATCCAGGGGACGCTCGTCGGCTTCGACCAGTACATGAACCTCGTCCTCGAGGAGTCCGAGGAGAAGCAGGCGCCGCCCAAGGGGGGCGAGGCGCCTGCCGCCGACGCCATGGTGAGCCGCCGGCTGGGCACCGTGATCCTGCGCGGCAACAACGTCGTCACGATCAGCCCGCAATAGGCCGTTTCTTTATACCGCGCGCGGCCCTGGTTTCCAAACCTATAAGGCCCGGACGCCTCTGATAGGTCCTTGGAAGGGCCCGGCTGGTAGTTGTTCAAAGTGCATCCCATCCCCTCCTTGTGAGGCCAGCACACCCTTCCACT
>DATLCC010000056.1:0-14809 GCA_035526585.1 Thermoplasmatota archaeon
GTGCGTCCGCAGCGCCGCCACCGTCGCTCGGTCCGTGACGAGGAGCGCCGCCTCGCGGCTCGCAGGGCCCGGCACGCTCGCGGCGCCCACGAGCGCACGCTCGCCGTCCTGGATGACGAGGCGCGTCTGCACGTAGGGCGAAAAGACCGTGACGGCGCGGCGGCGGCCGAGCTGGTCCATCGCGGCGTGGAAGGCGGCGCCGTCCTGCGCCGGGCGGCGCGAGACGACGAGCACGCGCACGGTGGGCGCGAGCATCGTGATATCAGCGACGAGCGTCTCGAGCCCCGTGTCCCACGGGCTGCTGACGTAGAGCTCGCTGCGGGCGCTGCGCACGAGGTCGCGCGCGAGCTCGCCGAGTTCCCGGCCCGTGACGACGCGCGCGCCGCCGCTCGCGGCCGCAGGGGCGCCGTATTGGACTGGGGGCGGTGGCGTATAGAGTGCCGAGGGCGCCTGATAGCCCGAAGGCGGCGGCGCGCCCGCGAACATGGACGGCGCGATGGCAGCCGCGGTCGGCGGCACGAACGCGCTGCCCCCGCCCGAGCCCGAGCCCCCGCCCGAGGCTTTGCCTCGCAGGATCTCCCCCATCTGGTTCGCGACGGCGCCGATCTCCGGCCCCGCGCGCGCGGCGGCGCCCTGGAGCGCCTCGGCCCAGGTGAAGAGCTGGTGGCGCGTGACGACGACCGTGCCGTCGGGCTCCTTCTTGAACAGGTGCGCTTCGATCTCCTTCGCGATCGCGGGCACGCCGCGCACGTCGAGGCGCGCCGCGAGCGTCTGGTGCCAACCGCGCAGCTCAGACTCGTCGATGCGGAACTGGTTCGTCATGGGCGCGCGAAGGCGGGTCCCTCCCTTGAGGCTGGCGGCCCACACAACGCGGACCCGCGTACCCGAGGGCCACGCGCGGATGCGCGGGTCCGCGTTGTTCCGTCGCGAAACGCTCAAGGGCCTCGCCTGTGTGCCAGCGGGCATGAAGCGCGCCGTCGTGCTCCTCTCGGGCGGCCTCGATTCTACGGTCGCCGCCACCCTCGCGAAGGAGGGGGGCTTCGAGGTGCACGCGCTCTCGTTCGACTACGGGCAACGCCACGTGCGCGAGCTGGAGAGCGCGCGCGCCGTCGCGAAGGCCATCGGCGCCGCCTCGCACTCGGTCCTCAAGGTGCCTGTCGGCGACTACGGCGGCAGCGCGCTCACCGATGCGAAGGTCGCGGTCCCCACGGGGCGCGACGAGAAGGCGATGGGCGCCGACATCCCCGTCACCTACGTGCCGGCGCGCAACATCGTGTTCCTCTCGCTCGCCCTCGGAGTCGCCGAGGTGAAGGACGCGGACGCGATCTACATCGGCGCGAACGCGCTGGACTACTCGGGCTATCCGGACTGCCGCCCCGAGTTCTTCGAGGCCTTCGAGGAGATGGCCCGCCGCGGCACGAAGCGCGGCGTCGAGGGCAGGCCCGTGCGCATCGTGGTGCCGCTGCAGCACATGACGAAGGCGGACATCGTGCGTGAGGGGCTGCGCACGAAGGCGCCGCTCGGGCTCACGTGGTCGTGCTATCAGGGCGGATCCCTTGCGTGCGGGATCTGTGATTCGTGCGTGCTGCGGCTGAAGGGGTTCCGCGAGGCTGGCGTGAGGGATCCTGTTCCTTACCTTCGCTGAGCCCGAATATCGTGTTCGCATTCAGGATGGGGGTCGGAGAGGGGGAAGGCCAGGGACGGCGCGAAGTCCTTCGCCGACCCCCATCCCTTTCCCGATCCCGAAAGCGGCTCCGGTCGGTCGAGCGATCGGCGTGCACCTTCTTGCGCCTCATCGAAGCATATCCGCCGAGGGCGCCCCAAACTTCAACAACTGGTCCAGTGTGGCCATAACCCTCCCGGCGTTCGAAAACGAGCCGGAGGCTCCCGTATGGTCCGCCAGTCCCTCGTCCTCGCCCCGATCCTCGCCCTTGCCCTCCTCCTGGCGGGGTGCATGTCCAACGACGCCGCTCCTGCCCAGGCCGCGAACGTCGCCTCGGACGCCCAGGCGGCCGGCGCCGTCGATGGCCCCGCGCCCGCCGCCGCCAAGGACGCGTACCTCGCGACGGCGGGCGAGCAGACCGTCACGGTCTACCCCGTCGCCATCGAGACGAACGCCGCCAAGGTCCCCTACTCCGACCACTTCGAGGGCGCCTTCGCGACGCAGGAGTGCCTCCCGACGGGCGGCGGCCTTCCCCTGGGCGGGTTCGGGCTCGCGCGCGGGTCCAAGGCGTTCCCCCTCACCGAGCAGTTCGCCCAGAACGACGTCTTCCGCTACGAGGTCACGATGACCTTCGAGAACACGGACCAGTCGTGGGCCGAGCTCCACCTGTGGAACCAGTTCGACAGCGCGGGCAACTACTGGAACGAGCCCACGAGCGAAGGGCGCGGGCCGGTCACGCTCAACTTCACCGGCCAGGGGTTCATCGTGAACGAGGAGTTCTTCGCCGGCGTCGGCGTGGACTGCTGGTTCGGCCAGGTCACGACGCCGATCCCCTTCACGATCGATGTCGTCATCACCTACGCCGAGGGCGCCGTGCCCTCCGCGCAGCCCGTCCTCCTCCGCGTCCCCGAAGGCGCGACGACGCTCTACGCGAACGGCCTCGCCGTCGACGCGTCGAAGCCCGTCACGTCCCACTTCCGCGTCTTCGCCCCCGACGACAAGCTCGTCTGCGAGTGCTCGCTGCAGAGCCGCGAAGAGGTCGCGTCCCTCGCGCTGCCGGAGCCGGGCGACTACGTCCTCCTCGTGGACCACGCGGAGAACGGGTTCCTCACCTTCGGCCTCGACGCGCCCGCGAGCGCGCCGCTGAGGCCGCTTGGCTCGAAGCAGGAGGCGTTCGTCGTCGCGTCGAGCGACGGGGGCTCGGTGGACGAGACGGTGCAGATCGTGCTCAACAGCACGCCGCTCAACGTCGGAAGCTGGGTCTTCGCGCCTGGCGACGTCACGACGCCCAACGCGGGCCTGGGCCACAACGTGAAGCTCCAGCTCTCCAACGCGCGCGGCGACGTGCTCCGGATGGGGCTCGTGGGCTACGGCACCTACCACGGCTCGGTCCCCGGCATCTTCACGACGAACGACTGGTACGCCATCCCGATCGAGGGCGACTGGGAGTTCTTCCAGGACCACCACGCGTACACACTTGGCGCGCACACGGTGCACGTGTCGGCCGAGCAGCTGCGCGGTGACGTCGTGCTCTTCGCGGCCTTCTACGATCGGGCGTCCTAGGCGCCCGCCCCGCCGCCCATACGTCTTTGGCCCACAGAGCGCCTGGACGAGCTATGCCTCCGGAGGCCTTCGGGGACCCGATGAACGAGTCCATGACCCCGCAACAGGCGGCGCGCGTGCTCGCCGACGCGTCGAAGTACGAGGGCGCCATCGAGCGCCGGACCGAGGGCGTCACGATGGCGCTCTGGGGGATCGTGTCGAGCGCAATGTTCGTGAGCTATGGCTTCGCGGACGTGCTCGGCGCGCCCTCGTGGGTGTTCGCGATGCTGTGGGCGCCGTGGGTCGCGCTCGGCATCCTCACGACGGTCGCGCTCTGGCGCAGCGTGCACCTCGCGCGCGATCGGCCCATCGTGGACGAGGACGCGCGCGTGTATTGGACGCGCAGCGTCGCGATCGCCTTCGGCATCATGATCGTCATGTGGTTCGTCCACCCGACGGGGCCGATGTATCCGCTGGGCATCACGGGCGTCTCCTACCTGATCCTCGGCACGCTCAACCTGTTCCGCTCCGGACCGGAGCATCGGCGCATGTACCTGTACGCGGGCGCCATCCTCCTCGCGCTAGCGCTTGGCTTCGGGCTCACGGGCGCGCCGATCCAGGTCACGGGCATGGTCGGGATCGTCTCGCCGGCGATCGTCCTCTGCGGCCTGGGCCTCTGGACCGCCTTCCGCGGGTGATCGCGCATCTTGCTGGACCCGGTGATCCACCAGGCGACGCGGCTGCGCATCATGGCCGCGCTCTTCCGCAACCGCGAAGCGAGCTTCACCCGGCTGCGTGACGCGCTGGATCTCACCGACGGCAACCTCGGAAGCCACGCCGCGGCGCTGGAGAAGGCCGGATACATCGACTCGCGACGGGTGCTATCAGGCCTGTCGTTCGAGGTGCGTTACCGCATCACCCCCGCGGGCTCGGCCGCGTTCGTCGACTACACGCAGGAGCTGCAGGCGCTCCTCTCCGCGCCTGCTGAGCTAGATGCTGCGCCCCTTCACGAGGAGCCAGATGCCCGGCACGGCCGCGAGGAGCGCGATCGCGAGCGTGACGAGGCTCGCGGTGCTCGTGAGGCCTGACGCGTCGCTGGGCTGGAGCGCGCGGGCGGCGACGAAGAAGAAGCCCGCGAAAAGGATGCAGAAGGCGCCCAGCGCCCGATCGATCTTGCCGGCCATGCCCGCTTGGTCGCCGGCGCTCGCCTTCAGGTGCGCGACAACGGGCCAGGGGAGCCTTATCGGACCCATTCAGGGTGCGCCCGCGCGGCCTCGGCGAACCCGACGCGGCTCATGCGGTCCGCGTCCGCGTTCTCCTCGCGGGGGACCCATTCGAGGCGCGCGCCAAGCGCATCGACGAGCGCGCGCGCCTGGTCGCGAAGCGCGATCAGGTGCTCCTTGTGCAACGAGCGCCGCCCGGTGAGGCTCGCGATGACGAGGTCGCTGTCGCCGCGCACGCGGACCGGCTCCCCCTGTCGCCATCGGGGCCGCAGCCAGCGGAGCGCCTCGAGGAGGCCGGTGAACTCCGCGACGTTGTTGGTCGCGCCGGGGCCGGGCGGCGCGGCGACACCGTGCCCTTCGTGCACGAGCGCGCCGTCCTTGCGCGCGACGAAGCCGTAGGCGGCGATGCCGCCGGGGTTGCGCGGCATGCACGAGCCGTCGAAGTGGAGGGTCCAGCCTGGCTCCGACCGCTTCGGGGGGCCGGACGCGGGCGCGGGCGGGGATGCGGGCGCGTGTCCGGAACCGGAAGGGGAAGCGGAAGCGGACGCCGCGGGACGGAGGCTTGCGCCCGTGAGGTCGGGCCCGGCCTGCGCCGCGAACGTCTCGGCGCGCGCTCCCGAGACCACGAGCTTCCCCGTGCGATAGGCCTGCACCGTGATGCCCAGGGACTGCGCGAAGACGGGCGTGTTCGGGCGCTCGCCGATCTCGAACCCCCACGACGCGAGCACGCGTCGGAGGCGATCCATGTCGCCATCGAAGGGCAGCACGACGTTCGTCGCCACGGGCGGCGGAGCGCGGGCGGCCGTCAAGAGCCTTCGCGTCTTGTACCGCAACGCGCCTTGCGCGCGAGGCCAAGAGAGATGGTTCTATGGCAGGTCCGCGCGGCGTGGAGGCGTTCCTGCTCCTCGCGGCGCTCGCGGGCCTCGCCGCGCTCGTGCTGTGGATCGGCGCGCTCCTGGCCGCGCGCGCTCGCAAGCCCGCGCCGCGCAAGCCGCCGCGCAAGACGTTCGAGCACGGCCGACGCATGGCGCGCCTGCTGCGCATCGCGTCCACGGAGACCGCGTGCGCCGCCCTCAAGGGCGCGCCGGTGGGCGAGCTGCAGGCGGCGCGCGGCGACGAGCGCGCGATGGAGCTCGTCGTGCGCCGCCGCAAGAACCAGCCCTGCGAGCAGACCGCAGGTTATGTCGCGGGGCTCTTCGAGAGCGCATGGGCGCACGAGGTCGTCGTGGGGCACCCCGTGTGCGCGGGCGCGCCCGGGGGCGATTGCGTCTACGTGGTGCAGCGCGCCTGGGGAGGGGGTCCGGGGAAACCCCAGGTAGGGGTTCCCCCGGGTCAGATGCGGATGCGGCCAAAGAGCGCCTAGGCGCTTCGATATCGAAGGACGCTGGGGGTGAACCCCCCAGACCCCCCTTTCAACGCGCGCGGTCCTTCCAAGGCACCAGCATCGACTCCAGGATCAGCAGACGCGCATCGTCGATCGCCTGGAGCTCGCCCCGGTGGCGGCTGACGATCGCGCTCCTCTCGCCTGGCGGCACGTCGCGGAATGCGCTCAGCACGATGGGCTCGGACGTCTCGCCCGCCACGTACGCTCGCAACGCCAGCGCTCCTCGCCGTTCGCGGGGGGCATCCATGGGCCCCGAGGGGGAGCTTGCCAGGATATCAAGGTTGCTACGTGTTAGCACGGTGCATGCACCTCGTCCCGTGCGCTTGAAGCAGGACCGGACGCACGACGGCGCGTGGATGCGGACGACGCGCGCCGGCGCATGGTCGACGCGCTTGCCGCGCAGGGGGTCCTCCACGACGCGCGGGTGCGGGACGCGCTCCTCGACGTGCCCCGCGAAGCCTTCACGTCGGACCCGTGGGAGGACGCGCCACAGCCCATCGGCGCGGGCCAGACGATCAGCGCGCCCCACATGGTCGCCCTCATGGCCGAGGCGCTGGAGCTGCGCCCGCGCCAGCGCGTGCTCGAGGTGGGCGGCGGCTCGGGCTATCACGCGGCGGTCCTCGCGCGCCTCGTGGAGCCGGGCCTCGTCGTCGCCGTCGAGATCGTCCCCGAGCTCGCCCAGCGCGCACGCGCGACGTTGACGCGCCTTGGGATCCGGAACGTCGAGGTCGTCGAGGCGGACGGCTCCGGAGGGTACTCGGCGCGCGCGCCCTACGACCGGATCAGCGTGGCCGCGGGCGCGCCCGCCATCCCCCGCCCGCTCGTCGCGCAGCTCGCGCCCGAGGGCGTCATGGTCATCCCGGTGGGCCCGATGGACCAGCAGACTCTCCTTCGCGTCGACGCGCGCGGGCAGAGCGTGCCCCTCATGGCCGTGCGGTTCGTGCCGCTCCTCGGAGCGCACGGATGGCAAGCGTAACCATTTGGTTACGCAAGGGAGGGGCTTACCCCGATACACTCGTTGTGGACGCCAGCTGAGAAGGGCATTTCCGCTCTCACGCGTTCGGCGGACGCATGCCCGCCCCCAGGCGCCCCGCGCGCAAGTCCTCTCGCGCGAAGAGCGAGCCGCAGCCCACCTTCCCGATCGTGTACGTGAAGTACCACGACCACTGCTGGCTCGACGCGAAGGAGCTCAAGAAGATCGAGGTGGCGAAGCCCTACGTCGTCGAGGAGACGGGTTTCCTCCTTCTCGAGAACGCGAAGTACATCACGCTCGCGAAGGAGCGCTCGACCGACGGCGAGAAGGGAAAGACCGCGTACGACAGCGTGACCATCATCATGCGCTCCGACATCCTCGAGATGGAGGTGTTCGCGCGGAACACCGGGGGCGCCAAGGGGGCCAAGGGCGCCATGCGAGGTACGCATGCCGGTCGGTGACGTCAGCAAGGTCTGGATCGAGGAGTTCGGGCGCGTCGCGCCGATCGGCCCGCGCGTGCGCTGCCAAGGATGGCGGCAGGAGGCCGCGCTGCGCCTGCTGCACAACAACCTCGACCCCGCCGTCGCGGAGCATCCGGACGCGCTCGTCGTCTACGGCGGGATCGGGCGCGCCGCCCGCAGCTGGCGCGACTACGAGGTCATCGTCGAGACGCTGCAGCGCCTCAAGGATGACGAGACGATGCTCGTGCAGAGCGGGCGCGCTGTCGCCGTCTTCAAGACGCATGAGCGCGCGCCGCGCGTCCTCATCGCGAACAGCAACCTCGTGCCCAAGTGGGCGACGTGGGAGCACTTCCGCGAGCTCGACGCGAAGGGGCTCATGATGTACGGGCAGATGACCGCGGGCTCGTGGGCATACATCGGCTCGCAGGGGATCGTGCAGGGCACGTACGAGACGTTCGCGGAGCTGTCGCGCCAGCATTTCGGGGGATCGCTCGCGGGGACGATCACGCTCACCGGCGGCCTCGGCGGCATGGGCGGCGCCCAGCCGCTCGCCGTCACGATGAACGAGGGGGTCTGCCTCGCCGTCGAGGTCGACGGGACGCGGATCCAGAAGCGCGTCGACACGCGCTATCTCGACGAGACCTCGACGAGCCTCGACGACGCCTGGGAGCGGGCGCAACGGGCGAAGAAGGAGAAGCGCGCCGTGAGCATCGGGCTCCTGGGCAACTGCGCCGAGGTGCTGCCGGAGATGGCGCGCCGCGGCTGGATCCCCGATATCGTCACCGACCAGACCTCCGCGCACGACGAGTACAACGGCTACGTGCCCGCAGGCCTGCGGCCTGCGGACATGGGCGCGCTTCGCGCCCAGGACCCCGCCCGCATCGCGAAGCTTGCGCTCGAGAGCATGGGCGAGCACATGCGCGCCATGCTCGCGATGCAGGCGCGCGGCGCGGTCGCGTTCGACTACGGGAACGCCATCCGCGCGCAAGCGAAGCGCGTGGGGGTCGAGCGCGCCTTCGATATCGGGGGCTTCGTGCCGCTCTACATCCGGCCGCAGTTCTGCGAAGGGCGCGGCCCGTTCCGCTGGGTCGCGCTCTCGGGCGACCCCGAGGACATCCGCAGGACGGACAAGGCCGTGGGCGCGCTCTTCCCGCACGACGCGAGCCTCGCGCGTTGGCTCAAGCTCGCGCGGGAGCACGTCGCGTTCCAAGGGCTCCCGGCGCGCGTGTGCTGGCTCGGCTACAAGGAGCGCGACGTCGCGGCGCTCGAATTCAACCGGATGGTGAAGGAGGGCGAGCTCGCGGGCCCGATCGTCGTCACGCGCGACCACCTCGACGCGGGAAGCGTCGCGTCGCCCTACCGCGAGACGGAAGGCATGATGGACGGCAGCGACGCCATCGCCGACTGGCCCATCCTGAACGCGCTCGTGAACACGGCGGCGGGCGCGGACATCGTCTCCTTCCACCATGGCGGAGGCGTCGGCATGGGGCTGTCTCTGCACGCGAACATGCACGTCGTCCTGGATGGCTCGAAGCTTGCCGAAGAGAAGGCGCGGGCCGCGTTCCTCACGGACCCGGGGATGGGCGTGGTCCGGCATGCCGACGCTGGATACCCGCTAGCGAAGCAGGCCGCAAGAGATCGCGGCATCGACATGCCGTCGTTGGAGTGATCCATGCTGCTCGATGAGGAACAGAAGAATGCGCTTCCGCCACCGTTTCCGCCCGCGCTTTTCGTCGCGACACTGCTCGCGGGAGCGCTCCTGGTCTACACGACCTTCAACGCGAAGCGCGGCGGGTCGGCGCTCGGGCTCACAGGGGAGCCACTGCGTTACGCGACCTACGTCGCGCTTGTCGGGTTCTTCGGCCTGCTGTCGTATGGCGCGTGGCGCGCGCGTCGCCTACGTCGGACCTGATGCGCACACTCTTTCCGCACAGAATCAATACCTGATCCCCCATTTTGTCGCGCGATGAAGGTCTTCCTCGCCCTCGCGACGCTCGTCCTCGTGGCGCCCGTCGCGTTCGCTGCCCCGCTTCTGAACCAGGTCCAGAACGGCACGCTAGAGTCCTGGTCGTCCCCCTGGTCCCCCGACGCGTGGACCGTCGAGATCGGCAACGTGACGAAGAGCACGACGGCGGCCGAGGGCAACTTCTCCGCGCAGCTGCGTGCGAAGCCCAACGCGCTTGGCGGCCACTACAGCATCCTCGCGCAGACGATCCCCCAGAGCGGAACGGACCTTCCGATCGTCCCGGGCGCGTTCTACGACCTGAGCTTCGACGCGATGGGCATCTACAGTGGCAAGGGCGTCGGCCGCGCGAATGTCACGTGGACCGGCCCGAACGGCGTCCTGCGCATCGACGTGATCGACATCCCGGAGACCACGACGTTCGCCTCCCACACCGCCCACCTCCAGGCGCCCATCGACGCGCTCACCGCGAACGCCGCGACGAGCGCCACGCTGCGCTTCCGCGTCGACGGGCAAAGCTCGGACCAGGGCGTCAACCTCTGGGTCGACAACGTGAAGTTCGGCCTCGGCTCGCCCGTCTGAGACGATCGGCCCCCGCTCAGGCGCGCGGGCACGTCACGACGGTGGGCTGCGCGGGCGCGGCGCCCGCGACGCTCAGCCACACGTCGAGCGTGACGCTCAGGCGCGTGGGGACGCCGGGGTCGGTGAGCTGCATGAGGATCGTCGTTTCGTTCCCGGCGGGGATCGCAGGGATCCCGATCGAGAGCGGCGCGCCGCCGGACGCGGACGCGTTGAACCCGGTGCCCTGGCCGATGAGGTCGAGGCTCGTGCCCGAGAGGGGCGTCGTCCCGCCCCACGTGGCGTTCGCCCCGCCGGCGAGGATCTGCGCCGAGGGCACCTTGATGCAGTTCGTCTCGGGCGAAGGGTCCGGCGCGCCCGGGACGGGGAGCACGCTCGTCGCGCTTCCGACGGACAACGTGAACGACCAGTTCACGACGGTGGGCGCCGCGGGCGGCGTCGGCGTGGACGGCGTCGGGGAAGGCGAAGGCGCGGTCGGCGTGGGGCTCGCAGGCGTGGGGGACGCCGTCGGCGGGCGCGTGGGCGAGGGCGTCGGGAAGACGGGACTCGTCGTGGGCGTCGACGACGATGGCGTGGGCGTCGGGTCCCCGCCCTCCTTCGTGCATCCCGCGATGAGCATGGAGAGGAGGACGAGCGCGACGAGCTTCCGCATGATGCGGCGAGCGCGCGCCCCTTGCTTCAACCATGCCGTTCGCTCGCGCGGGTCACGGGCCCGGGAAGGGGCCGCGCCGGCGCACGTGCGCCTCGAAGGCGGCGTCCAGCGCGGGGCGCCGCTCCTTCCACCCCTCGCGCATCTCCCACTCGTCGTGCACCTTCCCGTACCCGGGCGAGACGAGGGGGAGCGCGCGCTCCACGGTGAGGACGATGGCGCCGCGATCGGGATACGTGGTGCCCTCCTCCCGCGCGATGCGCGCCGCGCAGGCGCGATGCAGCTCGTCGTCCACGTGCGCGCTCGCGCGGCCAAAGAAGCGATAGCCGCGCCGCGACGTCGTGTCCACCACGTTCACCTCCATCCACGGGGTCCGGTCGATGTCCTTGCGCGTCTGGGGCGACGCGAGATCCATGAAGAAAAGCCTCGCGGGGGGACTGCCGCCCCCCTCGACCCCCACGCTGTCGAGCACGCGGATCGTTCCCTTGGGCGAGAGGTTCGGCCGCCCGTCGGGCGTCACGGTCGCGACGAACGCGAGGTGCGCGCTTTCGACCACCGCGCGCATGTCGTCGTCGAGGACGACCGGCACCGCGCTCACGGCGTCCCCCACGCGGATCTCCCCGCCGCGCACGACGCGCGCCCGAAGGCCGCCGCGGAGATCCTTCTTGAGGCCGGGGCGCTTGAGGTGCCCTTCGAGATAGCCGCACGGAAGGCAAGGGCGCATGCCGTGCAGGAGGACGTCCCCGACCGAGAACGTGCGGCCCACGAGCTGCGCGAGCGCGACGTCCTTCGTCACGATGTTCCGCCGCAGCGCGAGCGGCTCGATGCCCACCGCTCTCGCGTCCTCCTCCTCGACGAGCGTGACGTCCTGGTCCGGGTGGCCCTGGAAGTACCCCGTCCCCTCGGAATAGCGGTCGTGGAGCACGCCGCGCGCGACCGCGATGCGCAGCGAGGGGCGCGGCTGGACCGGCGCGCCCGCGGTCGCGGCGGTGCCCAAGGCGAGGACCGTCCCCTGCATGGCCAGCAAGAAGGCGAGCCCGGGGAAAAAGCCGATGCCGTGTCAGGCCGGGTCGACGTCCTCCTCCGAGGCGTCGTTCGCCTGCTCGTCGACCTCGTCGACCTCCAGGTTGCGCGGATCGCGCGTCCCACCGTTCGTGTACGCAGGCGTCTTTTCCATGGGGTCCAGGAAGCGCGCCATCGACTTCAACGGCTTCGCTGCGTCTTCGATATCACGCGGAAGACGTGCTCGGTGAGCGTCGACCCGGGACGATCGCGAAGCGCAGGCCCTTCCCCGGTGGCGAGCAGGGCGACGTTCGTCGGGCCGTACAAGGCATGCACCTCGTCCGGCGTGACCGAGAAGGGCGGCCCCTCCAGCTTCCCCGTCGGGTCGCTCAGGGTGATGAGGAGCGTCGCCGCCTGCGCGGGGAGCGCCTCGCGCATCTTGTCGGCATAGCGCCGGCGCATGGCAGGCGGCAGGGCGATGAGCGACGCGCGGTCGTACACCCCCCGCACGCCTTCCAGATCGGAGGGCGTCAGGTCGAACAGGTCGCCGCAGAGGAGCGTCACGCCTTCGGCCTCCCAACGCTCGAAGCGGGCGTCGGTCGACACGGTCGGCGCGAGGCCGTTCTCCGCGAAGAATTCCTGGACCGCGATCCGGCTCAGCTCGACGCCCACGACCGGGTGGCCTTGCGCGCGGAGCCAGAGCATGTCGCGGCTCTTCCCGCAGAGCGGAACGAAGACCCGCGCGCCTGCCGGCACTCCGAACCCCTGCCAGTGCGCCCGCAGCGCGGCGTTCACCTCCTGCTGGTGGAAGCCGATCTGATGGTCTTTCCAACGCGCGAGCCAGAATCCGCGGTCCATCGTTCTCCTTCCTACGTGGACGGACGCTCGTCCGGCTCTTCCCACCCCTCGCGGCGCAGCCGCAACCGCTCGGCGTCGACAACGAGCGCGCGCAGCAGGATCTCGAGCTTCTCGCGAAGCCCATCGCTCTCGAGGCCGAGGTGGCCGAACGAGCTTGGCGCCAGCACGAGCTCGCGCGCGCCCAGTGTCGCGCCCGCGGCTCGCAGGCGGCGGCGCGCGCGGGCGACGGCCGCGCGGCCAAGGGGCGCGTCCTCGGCGATGGCGAGCGCGCTTGCGGCGCGATCCTTCAGGTCGGGGAGCTCGATGGACTCGGGATCGGTGCCTTCGTCCACGAGAAGGAGGACGAAATCCTCGGTGGCGCCGGCGGACGGGCGCGCCGTGGCCTCGGCCGAGAGCGCCTTCAGGATCGCGGTGGCTTCCTTCGCGAGCGCGGCGAGCGGCGCGGCGCGCGCGCGGCCGACGGTCACGATCGCGCCCCGCGCGAGCGGCTCGCTCATCCGGTGATCCTCCCGCCCAGCGCCCACTGCGTCGCCGGGGCGCGCGTCCCGGGCGCGTCGGCGCCTCCGGCGCGCATGCGCGCGAGCTCGCCGACGCGGCGGAAGCCTTCCTTCTCGAGGAGCGCGATGACGGGCGCCTCGTCCGGCGCGAGCGCGACGACGGGGGCGCCTGCTGTCGCCGCGAGCGCGTCCTGCACGAGCATCCCGGCCGCGTCGGAGTCGCCGGCGCGCGTGACGAGCGGTCCGAGATGATAGCCGCGCGGCGCGCGCCGCAGCAGCACGAAGCCCACGACGTCGCCGTCGCGCTCGACGACGCGCGCGCCATCCGGCATATCCCGGCGCAACGCGAGAAGATACTCCTTGCGCCCGTAGCCCACGACGTCCGCGTCCAGCGCTCCCACGTCGAGGAGATGCTGGTCCTCCATCGGGAGGCTGCCGGCGAACCCGCGGGCGGGGGCGCCCGGCCGCTCGAGGACGAGCGTGCGGCGCACGACCTCGAACCCCATGCGCCCCAGGATCAGCTCCTCCACGCCCGCGGCCTCCGCCTCGATCACGTGGACGCCCTCGCTCTGGATGCGCTCGATGAGCTGCGCAAGGAGCGCGATCGCGACGCCAGTGGCCGCCGTGGAGGCCGCCTGCTCGTCGTCGCGCAGCAGGAGCGGCCCGAGGAACCCGTGCTCGTAGTAGCGCATCGCGGTGGCGGCGCCCAGGAGCGCGCCGTCGCGGGTGATGACGAACGCGCGCGCTCCCTCCAGCGAAAGGAACCGCTCGTACTCCTGCTCCGTGACGTTGCGCCCCTGCGCGCGGGCGAGGGCCAGGAGGGGCGGAAGGTCCTCCTTGGTGAGCGGCCGAAGGAGGAGCGCGCCGGGGGGAACGCCGTCCACGGCGTGCGAACCGGCGCCTCTGCCAAAAGCCTATGCCGGTCTCCGCGCCGGCTAGCCGCGTCTGCACGCAGGCGAGGACAATGATGGTGACCCCGTCCAGCCATCGCCTCGGTGATGCCTCTCGCCGACGACGTGCGCGCCGCCCTGCACCGCCTGCTCCTCGAGCGCCCCGGCTCCTCGACGCGCGCCCTCGCGTCGGAGATGGGCCTCAGCGAATCGACGGTCGCCTACCACCTGCAGCGCCTCGTCGCGCTCGGAGAGGCGAGCTCCACGATCGTGGGCCGCTCGCGCTGCTGGTACGCGCGCGGCTGCGGCCTCTGCCCGGTCCTGCGGCGCGCGGTGCCCACGCTGCGGCGCGCCGGTGTGCGCGAGGTCGCGGCCGCGCTGGGCGACACGCCCCTCACCGCGCCCGAGCTCGCCGAGCGCACCGGCGTGAGCCTCGGGGCGGCGCGATGGGCCGCCCAGGAGCTCGCCCACAGCTTCCTGGCCGAGCGCACGCGCGGCGGGCGCACGCAGCTGCGCAACGGCGCCGAGGTCTGCATGACGAAAGCGCTCGTCGGCGAGCCATGCGAGCGCTGGGGGAGCTGCGCCGTGTCGGAGGCGTGGCGGGCGTCGCTTGTGCCGACCTCCGGGGGAGTCTCCAAGCAGGAGCTCGTGCGATCATCGTGACGATCCGAGGACGTCATCCGGCGAGTGCTCACGCAGGCGCAGGCTGTGTCCGAGGAACCGAGTTCTCCGCGAGGTCGACGCTCTCCTTGGCGACCGGAAGGCGATGAAGCGCTTGCGTTGGGCGCGTGCCCTACGATCTCCCGCGGCGCGCCGCGCTCAGCGGGAGCTGGACCTGCGGATCGAGAACACGCTCGCGAGATCCGCACGCACGGATCGGGCGTCGGAGCGCGGTGTATCGCGACGTCGAGCACCCTCGACGACTAGGGCTTCTTCCCCGTGACGGTGCGCCACAGGATCTTCACCGGGTCGTAGTAGCGGTCCGCGACGCGCTCCTTCATCGGGATGATGCCGTTGTCCGTGATCTTGATGTGCTCGGGGCAGACCTCGGAGCAGCACTTCGTGATGTTGCACATGCCGACGCCGCCCTCGTGGCGCAGCTGCGGCACGCGGTCCGCGGCGTCC
>DATLCC010000057.1:0-8123 GCA_035526585.1 Thermoplasmatota archaeon
AGGAGCGCCGCGGCATGCGCGATCTCGTGCCGCACCGTTTCGAGCAACAGCTCGCCCTTGACATGGGTCGACAGCAGGAACGGCTCGAGCCTGCGCCAGCGTCCGGAGCCGCGCGTGTTGGTGGCCGCGAACATGTCGCGCCGGTCCTGCAGGTCAACGCCGGGGAAGGGCGGGAGCGCGCCCTGGTAGACCGCGGCGTTGATGCGCTCGTACTCGGCGCGGAAGACGGCGACGCTCGCGGGCTCGGCCAACGGCGCGCGATGGGGCCGCTTCGAGCATGAGCGCTTGGGGTCAATTCGGCGCACCCTGGCTCACTCGTTTTCGCGTGGCGACGGCACTGAGGTCGCGGAAGGTTCATCGTGGCGGAGGGAACGTGATGCCTGAGATGGCGAAGTACCGGCTCAGCGTCCTCGTCGAGAAGGACGCAGACGGTTACACGGCGACATGCGTCGACCTGCAGGGCTGCTATGCCCAAGGCGACACGTATGAGGAGGCCATCGCAAACGTGGAGGACGCCATCCGCCTCCACGTCGAAGATCGCGTCACGCGCGGCGAGCACGTTCCCGTCGCATCGATGGTCAGCCTGACGACCATCGAGATCAGCGTATGACCCCGAAGCTGCCTCGCGTCACGGCCGATCGGGCGGCGCGCATCCTGGAGCGGCACGGCTTCAGCATCGTTCGCCAGTCGGGAAGTCATCGTATCTACCGCAATGCTGCAGGGATCCGCGTGACGCTGCCGATGCATGCGGGTAGGGCGCTTCACCCGCGCATCGTCAGGAACATCATCGATGACACGGGCATCGCGGCAGAGGAATTCTGAGTCGGCGCCGGAGCCAAGCAGAACTCAAGGCCGCTTCGCCTCACGCGAACTCCCGGTCGCGCACGCGCGGCGCGCGGACGCCGAACACGTTGCGCGAGCCCGCGACGGCGAGCACGCCCGCGACGATGGCGAGGAGGCCGCCAAGGAAGAAGCCGCCAAGCGCGAAGAAGCTCAGGAGGCCTGCGGCCAGCATGACGACGCCGGGCACGGTCGCGCGGTCAGGCCGCTCCTTCACCGCGAGCGCGCCAAGGAGGACCGCCGCCCCGGTGACGAGCCCCCATACGGCGATGAAGATGGGGACCTCGGGCCAGCCGTCGTTCACGACGCCGTCGCGCACGTCGTTGTCGAACCACGTCCACGTCGGGACGCCGCCGGCGAAGGTCGCCATCGCGGTGAGGAAGAGGGCGGTGACGAACGCGGCGACGAGGATGAGCACGCCGCCCGCGAGCCCGGCGTAGAAGCCCGCCCGCGCGTACTCGATCCGCTCGCCCCACGTCGCCGGCGCAGCGGGCTCGAGCGGCGCTTCGTGGTACACCGGGGAGGAAGGATACGTCGGATCCATGCGGGCGGCTGGTCGCCTCGGCGGATGAAGGGAATGACGGCTTTATCGGACGCGACGCGTTCGGCTGCCTGTGCGCTTCGCGGAGGAGGTCGTCGCCGAGCGCTTCGTCCCGACGTGGCGCTCGCTGCTGTGCCGCAGGCTCACGGAGCGCGGGATGAGCCAGGTCGAGGTCGCGCTCGCGCTCGGGATCAGCCAGAGCGCGGTGTCGAAGCATCTGCAGGGGAAGCTCGGCGGGGACGCGGAGCTCGCGCGCGAGCCGCGCCTCGTGGCGACTGTCGAGCGCGTCGCGGAGGGGCTCGTGGCGAAGACGATGTCCCCGTTCCAGGCGCTCCTCGAGGCGACGGCGCTCGTGCGCGCGTTCGAGGATCGCGGGCCCATCTGCCGCCTCCACGAGCGCGAGATGCCGGAGCTCGCGGGCCTGGGCTGCGACATCTGCGTCCGCGTGACCGAGACGACGCTTGGCGCCGAGCAGGCGGCGCTCCAGGACCTGAAGGGCGCGCTGCGCATCCTGGAGGGAGTCGCCGGCATCGCGCCGCTCGTGCCGCACGTGGGAACGAACGTGGCGCGCGCGTTGCCCGGCGTGAAGGACGCCTCCGAGGTGGCGGCCGTGCCGGGTCGCCTCTTCGTCATGCGCGGCGCGCTCAAGGTGCCGGCCGCGCCCGAGTTCGGCGTGTCGCGCCACATGGCGGAGGTGCTCGTGGCCGTCGCGCGCGCCGACCCCGCGCGCCTGGCGTGCCTGAACCTCGCGCCGGATGCGGCGCTCCTCGCGGCCGCGCGGGCCGCGGAGCTGCGCGTCGAGAAGGTCGCGCCCGAGTTCGAGCGCGCGCCTCACACGCTCGCGTTCGCGCGCGGCGTTCCCGACGTGTTCCATCACGACGGCGCGTTCGGCATCGAGCCGCAGGCGTATTTCGTGGCGGGCGACGCGACGACGCTCGCTCTGCGCGTGCGGGAGCTGGTCGCCTCGCGCCGCTGATATAAATCAGGCCGCCAACGCTTATGGGCCGAGGGTCCCTCGGAAAGGCGCCGACGCCATGGGACCCCTTGTTCTCGCGCTGATCCAGCACGTCCCGACGGCCGGCGAGCTCCTTGCCGAGGCGGTCCTCCTCGTCGTGCTCATCGCCGGGTCGGCGTTCCTCTCCGGGAGCGAGATCGCGCTCCTGTCGTTCTCCAAGGTGCGTCGGATGCAGCTCGCGGACGACGAGCACCCGGGCATCGTCGCGGTCGAGAAGCTCCTCGTCGACCGCGAGCGCCTGCTCATCACGGTGCTCGTCGCGGACACGCTCCTGAACGTGGCCGCCACGGTGAGCGTCGCGGTCTTCGCGGCGCGCGTGTTCGACAGCTTCGTCGTCGCCATCGCGATCGCGGGCGCCGCGTTCCTCCTGCTCACCTTCGGCGAGGTGCTGCCGAAGGCTTTCGCAGCGTCGCACGCCGAGAAGTGGGCGCTCGCCGTGGCCCCCACGATCGTCGCGCTGCAGCGCGTGCTCTTCCCGATCGCACGCAGCTACCAGGGGCTCAACCATTGGCTGTTCCGCTCGATGGGCGAGCGCGGGCAGCGCGGCCAGAAGCTCCTGCAGAGCGAAGAGGAGATCAAGACGCTCATCGCGCTTGGCGCCGAAGAGGGCGTCCTCGCCGAGAAGGAGGAGGACATGCTCCATTCGGTGATCGAGTTCGCGAGCACGACGGCGCGCGAGATCATGGTGCCGCGCATCGACATGGTCGCGGTGCCCGCGGACGCGCAGCTCGACCACATCAAGGCGTTCCTGCTGGACTCGGGCTACAGCCGGACCCCGGTGTACCAGGGCACGCTGGACAACGTCGTCGGCGTCCTCAACGTGAAGGACGTCCTCATCCACTACCTCGAGAAGAAGGGGGGTTCCGTGACGGTGCGCGAGCTCATGCGTGAGGCGTTCTTCGTCCCCGAGTCGAAGAAGCTCGACGACCTTCTGCAGGACATGCGCGAGAAGCGGGTGCACGTCGCGATCGTGATCGACGAATTCGGCGGCACGGCAGGCATGCTGACGCTGGAGGACGTGATCGAGGAGATCGTGGGCGACATCTTCGACGAGTACGACCTCCGCACGGATCCGGTGCGCAAGATCGATGCGATGACGTCCGTCGTCGACGCGCGCATCCACGTCGCGGACGTGAATCGCGCGCTCGACCTCGAGATCCCCGAGGGGGAAGGGTACGACACGGTCGCGGGCTACATCTACTCGGAGCTGGGGCGACTCGCGAAGGAGGGCGAGGTCGTGCACGGGCCCGGCTTCGATCTCGTGGTCGAGAAGGTCACGAACCGCCGCGTCCTGCGCGCCCGGCTCGTGAAGCACACGCGCCCGCCCGAGCAGGGGGAAGAGACGGTCGTGGACACGCCATAGCCCGGGCGGGAACAGGAACGTTTGCTGCTGTAGAAACGTTTTAGTCCGATGAACGTTTCTGCCCGTATGGTGTCCCCAGTGGCCAACCTCAATAAGACCATCGGGCTCGTCTTCGGCGTCGTCTTCCTCGCCGTCGGCCTGCTCGGCTTCGTGATGCACCCGACCCTCATCCTCTTCGGCGTGAACGCGCTCCACAACGTCGTCCACCTCGCGAGCGGCGCTGTGCTCCTCGCCGGCGCGCTCATGGGCGGCGGCAAGAACGCGCGCCAGGTGAACCTCGTCTTCGGCGCGGTCTACCTCCTCGTGGCGGCGCTCGGCTTCATCGCGCCGGCGCTCACGGACGCGCTCGTCGCGAGCGGCAGCGACGCGTTCCCGTTCGCGGACGCCATCCTGCACGCGATCCTCGGCATCGCCCTCGTCGGCGCCGGCCTTGCGTTCAAGGATGACTCGCCCCGCGGAGTGCCCTCCCGCTGAACCCGTACCAACGGGCCCAAGCGGCGGTCCTGGTGGCCCTCGCTCGAAACGTTTCACCCCCAGCAAACTTCTTCCTCCATGTCTCCTCCTCCCGCCCGCGTGGTCGAAGCCAACGAGTTCGACGTCTACCAGACGGACGCCGGCTACGTGGCGGTGACGAACCCGGTCCGCAGGCAGATCCTCGCCGCGCTCGCGAAGAAGGAGCGCGACCTCACCGAGCTCGTGGGCATCACTGGCAAGGCGAAGCCCACGCTCTCGAACCTCCACGTGCGCGAGCTCATCGGCCAGGGCCTCATCGAGGAGGTCGCGCACCCAACCGACGCGCGCAAGAAGATCTACCGCCTCAAGGCGCACCACATCGGAAGCTCCAGCGTCCCGATCGAGCAGCTTCGAGGCGCGGTGAAGCACTACGTCTCGCTCTCGCCCCTCGCACATGCCCTTCCCCTTCCCGGCGTGCTGGAGGTGCTCGTGGCGGCTGGCCCCAAGAGCCTGGACGTCGTGCATCGGCAGGCCGCAAAGCTCGGCGAGCTCTCGTCGCAGCTTCTCGCGGCGCCCGACGCGCGCGAGCTCCTGCCGCGCATCGCGGCCCACTGGGAGCGAGAAGGCGTCACGCGCACCGCGCGCATCGACCTTGAGCACCTCGCGTTGGACGTGGAGATCAACCCGCGCTTCGCCGATTCGAAGGAGGCGACGAAGCTCGTCGCGCAGGTGCTCGCAGGCTTCCTCGAGGGCGTGCTCCGGAGGACGAGCGACGCGCGCGCCGTGCGCGCCCAGGTGACGGGCGACAAGCGCGCGCGTGTCAGCGTGGCGTGATCAGACGGCCAGGCACGTGCCGCCCGTCGCGATCGTGCTGACGCATAGCCAGACCTCGCGGAAGGGCGCACCTTCGTACGTCCCTGCGCGTCCCGCGACGAGCGCGGATCCTGCGGGAGTCCACCCCCCGACGCCGCCGTAGCCGTCGAAAGCGCCGAAGTAGCTCTCCTGGCCGCCGACCGCGGCGGCGCACACGCCGTTGGAGCAGCCTTCGAGACCGGCGCCGTTGCCGACGTAAGGCGTGGGCGAGTAGTCCCAGTGGCCGCCCCCGGCACATGCGAACGTCGAGCCGGAGCTGGTGCATGCTTCCGTGTACGCCCAGCCGTCGTCAGGGATCACTCGGACGCATGTGTTGGCCGCGGGCGAGGGCTGGCAGATGTTGGTGTCCGCCGAGGCGAGCGGGGCACCAACCATGATCCCGAGGACGACGAGGCTGGCGAGCAGGAGCTTCATGGTCGATCTCTCCTCGCCTGGAAGTGGGACGCGTGGCTTCACGGGCACTGTAGAACGCCGGTGCTCGCTCCCTCCGGGTGGCGCTCACGCCTTCTGCTTCATGCGGTCGATCGCCGCATCGAGCGAGAGGTACCCGAGCGCGACGTTGCGCGCGAGCGCGCGCGAGATCGTGAGCGTTCCCTGCGAGGCCATGCGGCTCTTGCGCTGGATGTCGCGAAGCTCCCCTTCGGTCGGGCGCGCGGGATGGATGTCGGAGAGCATGAGCGGCGCGCCCGGCGTGAGCGCGATGTTCGTGGCGGCGCCGGTGTCGCGCTCCGCCGCGGTGTGGTAATCCTGCGGCGTGCTGCGGCGCTCGTCCACGAGCTCGAAGGCGGCGTCGATGTCGCCCAGCGTCTGGAGGATGCGGTCGCGGAACGTGGGCGCGCCGTCGCCGATGCGCACGACGAACCGCTCGCTGGGGACGCTCGCGCGCACGTCGCGCACGATCGTCTGCACGTGCTCGGGCGCGCGGGCGTGCGTGAGCTGGAGCACGCGGCCGTCCGCGAGCACGGCGACGCCGGGGCGCTCGCCCGGGTCGATGCCGATGACGCACGTGCGGAAGGGGCCCGGCGCCTGCAGAAGGCGGAGGGCGGCGTGGATCGTGGTGTCGAGCCCGCGGAAAGCGACGACCGTGGGGTGCACGACGTACGAGGCTTCCGCGTCGGTCGTGATGACGACGCCGATGTGCTCGGGCACGGGCTCGCCGGGCGTGAGCGTCTCGAACGCGACCCCCCGGGCGCGCAGCGCCTGGACGAGGTCGTAGTACACCGAGAAGTCCGCGGTCAGGATGCCGAGCGTTCTCAAGGCGGCGCTCCGGCGAAAACTTGTCCTGTCGCGGCTTGAAGCTTCCCCCACGGCCGCCGATGTCTGCCGAGCGAAACGCACTTCGGAGCGCTTAAGAAGGGCCCCCGTGTAGTGAAGGGACGGGATGCACCAGTATGCCATTTCTTCGTGACGAGGGCCCGCCCATCCCGCAGGCGAGCATCCAGAAGCTGCGCGAGACGCTCCCCGTCGACTACGGTTGGCAGGTCGTGAACGAGACGGGCCGCGAAGTGCTCGTCGTCCGCGTTCCGAAACCGAAGCCCGATTACCTGCACGACCTCGCGGAGGTCGCCTTCTACGTCGGCCTCGAGCAGATCCGCAACACGAAGGACGTCCTTCTCATCGGCCACGAGAAGACCGCGCGCCTCGAGCCGCAGCTGCTGCGCGACCACATCCGCGCGCAAGGGCGCGAGGACGCGGGCGTCGTGGACCACCTGCGCCGCCAGCTCGACCGGCAGTACGGACATACGTTCGTGCAGTCGCCGTCGAACCACCAGCACAACGCGTTCGCGGTCCGCATCCCCAAGGAGACGGTCGCACAGTTCACGGCCGACGACGTGACGGCCATCCGCCAGCTCGTGGCGAACCTGCGCCCTCGCGTGATGGAGTGCCAGTACGCGCTCATCGTCGCGAACGGCGACCACGAGCGCCTCGGCCGGCGCACGCTGATGGAGCTCATCGGCGACCAGCCCGCGCCCGAGCCCGTCGTCGCCCCAAGCCCTATCCCTACCCCGAGCCCCATCTCAAGCCCGAGCCCTGCGGCTGCCCCGCGCCTCGCCTTCCCCCCGGTCGCGCCCACGGCCGCGGCTCCCGCCGCGTCCGCGCCAGCGTCCATCTTCGCTGCGCCCGCGCCCGTCGCGCGGCAGGCCCCGATCCCCGTCGTCGCCGCGCCCATCGAAGCGGTCCCCATCGCCACCGAGCCCGAAGCGCCCCCCACCGTCGAAGCGCACGAGACGGCCGTGCCGAGGCACGGCCTATCGGACACTACGGTTTCCGAGGAGTACGAGATCGTCTCGAAGCCGAAGCCTCCGGCGGCGCCCGCGGCTCCGGTCCACGCGCCGCAGCGCCTGGGCCTCGAGGGAGCGGACATCGTGCACGACGAGTACGAGGTCGTGAGCAGCAAGAAGCCCTCCGCGCCCGAGCCCTCGCCCCCTGCCTCGCCCCTGCCCGAGCCCTCCGAAGCGAAGCACGTGCTACGCGAGGACAAGGAGTTCGAGGTGTTCACGAGCAAGCCGAAGCCGCGCGCCGCGGACTCCGCGCCCGCCATCACGCCTCCCGGCATGGGCGGCTTCCAGCACGCGCTCCAGGGCGCGGCAGGCCCAGCCCCGCATCGCACGAAGGAGTACGAGATCATGGGGCGCACGTCCGTGACGAGCGACCCGAGCATCGCGCAGAAGATGCGCCTACCGAGCGCCTCGGGCCCGGCGCCGGCGCCCTCGCCCATCGTCGCGGCCGCGGCGCCCGCGGCTCCCGTGCACCACGCGCCGCAGCGCCTGGGCCTCGAAGGCGCGGACATCGTGCACGACGAGTACGAGGTCGTGACCTCGAAGAAGACGCCCGCGCCCGAGCCCTCGCCCCCGTCCTCGCCCTCAGCCTCGCCCTCGTCCTCGCCCGCGCCCGAGCCCTCGGAGGCGAAGCACGTGCTCCGCGAGGACAAGGAGTTCGAGGTGTTCACGAGCAAGCCGAAGCCGCGCGCCGCGGACTCCGCGCCCGCCATCACGCCTCCCGGCATGGGCGGCTTCCAGCACGCGCTCCAGGGCGCG
>DATLCC010000058.1:0-28345 GCA_035526585.1 Thermoplasmatota archaeon
ACGTCCACCGGCGCCTCCACGATCTCGCCAGGCCGGACCGAGTCCTTCCCCGCCTTCAGGGCGAGCAGCTTTTCGGGGAGAGTCATCGCGCGCGGCGAGGCCATACGGCGCGCGCATGGGGGCGTCCGGTTCAAAGGGTTATCGGACGCCGAGGCTTAGGCCGAGGCCGCCTAAGCCGAAGCCTCAACCTCAGTCGGGCCTGAGCGGCCGCTTCCACCACGGCCCTTCGGGTCCGGCGGTGGGGCGCGGCTTGCGCGGCTTGTCCATCGCGGCAGGCAGGGGTGCGCGGGCCGAGTGGGGGGCAGCGAAGGAGGGACCAGCCGGAGGTGCATCGCCCGGAAGCATCGGCCCATGCTCGGCGCGTGGGGGATATGAATCCGTCCGGTGGTGGAAAAGGAGCGCAGGGGACCCGCGTCAGCGTAGGACGAACATGTCGACGAGGAAGCTCGCGAGCCAGTTCCTCATGGCGGGACGGGCAGGCCCGTGGCGCGCTTCGAGAGTGGTCATCTTCAGCGTCTTCGCATGGCGCCCGCTGCGCGGGGCCACGCGGCGCGTACGCTCGCAGGCCATTCGAAACCAGTTCTCCAACAGCCCGGTCGCGTTGGGTGATGATAACGATGGCGCAACGGGGCATTGTCCGTTCCATGGGACGATGTTTCGCGTTGCGGCGCTACCGTCGACCCGGCACGAAGCGGCGCAGCAGGCTGCGGGTGGCGCGTTGCTCGTGGCACATCCGGACGAGGCGCTTCATCGGGGTCGGACGCGATGGCACGGAGGTCCCCGCCATGAAGGTTTGGGAGCGGGGCATGGCCGGGGGGCAGGGTTGGCGCTGGGCTTATGACCTTGCCGCGCGCGTGCCTCCAAGGAGGCATCCCCCTTCCATGCGCGCCACGGTCCCCCTCCTTGCCCTCGTCGTCCTGGCCTTCCCTTCCGGCCTCGCGCTTCCCGCCGCCGGGCTCCTTGGCGACGCGGGCACTGGCCTGGATGCGGGCGGATCCGGCGCGACGGCGATGCCCCTCGCCTACGGCAGCTACCACGGGAACTTGACGCCGGGCGACAGCGACTGGTTCGTCTTCCCCGCGGCGAGCGCGCCTTCCTGCCTCTCCGCGGACCTCGTGGCGAGCACGGCGATGCGCGCGGGCGTCGGCGCGGAGAGCGGCGCGTCCGTCCTTGGCGGGCTCACCGAGGGCGTCTTCTCCACCGTGCTCGCGGTCGAGCCCGTTCCCGTGCGCCTCGCGGTCCTGCCCGACGAGGCGCCATGGGACGCGGTGTCCGTCGGCCCCTACGCGTTCGACGTCTCGGTCGCGCCGCCGACGGCCGTCGGAGACGCGCGCTTCGATGACGCGCCCTCGTCGCTCGCGGCCGCGCGCGCGGCGCCCGCAGCGTGCTTCGCGGGGCACTTCGACGACGACGGGGACACGGACGCGTACTCCTTCCCCGCGACCGCCGACGACGTCGCGACCGTCTCCCTGGCGGTCGTCGGGCAGAACTTCAGCGCCCTCACGGTGAAGGACGCGGCGGGTGCGACGCTCGCCGGCCCGATCTCCTCAGGCGGATCTGCCACGTTCACCGTTCCCGCCGATGGCACCTACTTCCTCGTGGCGAGCGGCGTCGGCGACCGTCATGGCGACTACGCGCTCGGCCTCGTCGTCGGGCCGCCGGGGCAGGGCTGCCGCCCCGCGTGTCTGGAGACCGTGTAGCCTGCCGCAGGGACGCAGGAAGGGTTGAAGGCCCGGAGCGGCGTGCTACACTTGGTACCATGAGGCTCGTTGCCACCGTCCTCGTCGTCCTCTTGCTTCCCGTCGCCCAGGCTGGCTACGGTGACGCCGGCAGCGGCGGCGACGCGCCCAACGCGGAAGCGCTCGCATACGCGCTGCCTTCCGAGGGCACCTACTACGGCGGGCTCGCCTCGCTGGATCAGGACTGGTTCCGCACCCCCGTGCGCACGTCCTCTGCGCTCTGCGTGGACTACGACGAGGTCGGCGGCGTCCCCGAGCAGATCACGGTCGCCGTCGGCTCCGTGCGCGCGACGATGGACCGCGCGGCGCGCGAATCGGCGAGCCTCGGAGTCGCGGGCTATGGCGACGGCGCGCGCCTGGGCATCGCGAACACGGGAGCGCAGCAGGGCCTCTACGGCTTCGACGTCGACGTCACGCGCCTCTCCGACCTGGTCGGCGACGCGGGCACGGGCGGCGACGTGTCCGGCGACGTGGCGACGCCCACCGCGATCGGACCCGGCTGCACCGGCGGCACGGTCGGAGGCATCACCCCCCTCGACACGAAGGACGCGTACACGTTCGATGCGGAAGCCTCCGATGTCGCCCTCCTGACGCTCGCGAGCTCCAGCACCGCCATCCGTCTGGACCTCCTCGAGTCGGACGGAAGCCTCCTCGCCACGATCGTCCCCGGCCAGGCGCTCCGCATCACGATGCCGGAGACCGGCTCGTATTACATCACGGCCTCGCAGATCGGCTTCGGTTCGACGGACTACCTGATGGGCGTCGGCATTGGTCCGCCCGGACAAGGGTGCCGGCCGGCATGCTTGTCCAGCTAGATGGTTGCCGAGGCGCAATGTATAATAGTTTCCCACGGGCACTAGGTTGCCGGAGGTTGACATGCGGAACGTCTCAAGCCGGAAGATGTGGGGAACGGCGCTCGTGCTGACCCTTCTCCTGCTGGCAAGCAGCCCGCCCGCGGCGGCGGACGACGGCACGTCGTCGTCGTCGTCGGACACGCGGACAAGCACGGAAGCGACGTCGACCTCGACGTCCTCGACAGACTCGACCCTCCTCGGGCCGCCCGGACAAGGGTGCCGCCCAGCCTGCGGCGCCAGCGGCGTCTGAAGCGCATCTGCGCAGATGCGCGTCGTGAAGGGTTAAGCGACCCGTCCTCTACTCCCTCTGGAAAACTGCGATGAACGGCTTCCAGCTCGCGTTCTTGCTTTGGAGCGTCGCAAGCGCGCTCGCCGTCGTCGCGCTGGGCGTCTTCACGGCGACCGGTGGCAAGGCTCGCCCCCGCGGCGCGTGGGCCTTCGGCCTCTTCGCGAGCACGTGGGGCATCCAGATCATCCTCGGCGCGCTCGCGAGCACGATCGGCGACGCGGCCACCGCGAGCTTCGCGTACATGGGATTCGTCGTCTTCACGATCCCGCTGCCCTTCTTCCTCTTCGAGTTCGCCGCGTCGCAGTCGACGCGCCCCCATGCTCTGGGCTGGGCGATCGCGCGCGTGCTCGCCGCGGGCCTCGCGCTTGGCGTCGCGATCACCTTCGCGACCGTGCCCGGACTCGTCTTCCAAGGCGTGCAGGAGACGGACGAGAACGGCATCGTCCCTCTGTGGGGGCCGCTCCATTCGATCGCCGTCATCCTGCCCTACCTCCTGTCGTTCGCCATCGTCCTCTGGACGCTCGCGCGCGCCCACCGCGCCGCCGCGACGCCGCGCGTCGCCGACCGCGTCGCGACGCTCCTCGCAGGGCTCGGCCTCTTCGTGAGCTTCGCGGCGACGAACAACCTCGTCTTCTACGTCGCCTCCGCGCTCGCGGACGGGCTCACCTGGACGTACACGTTCTTCCTCCTCACGACGCTCATCGCGTCGATCCTTTCCGTCGCGCTCGGGCTGCGCTTCTGGCGCGAATCGCGCGCGCACAACTCGACGCGCGAGCGCCTCGTCGCCCTCTCGCTCCTCGTGCCCGCCGCGTGGGGCGTCCTCGAGGCGCTCCTCACGCTGGGTCCGCTGCCGTACCTCAACTCGGTGGGCCTCTGGCGCCTCACGGGCGTCGCCGTCATCGCGTATGGCATCGCGCGCTGGCGCGTCTACGACCTGCCCCAGCGCGCCTCCCGCGCGGCCGCAGGCGCGTCCGGCGTCGGCGCCGCGCTCGCCACGGGCGCGACGGCGTACGGCGCCGGGCTCGTCGTGACCTCGGGCCCCCTCATCCCCGCGACGCTGGGCATCCTTGTCGCGAGCGCCGCCCTCATGCCTTCGATGGGCTTCGCGCGGCGCCTCTTTGGAGTCGAGCGCGCGCGCGAGCGGCGCGACCTCCAGCAGGCCCTCTACGGGCAGCGCATCGACTCGTACCGCGCGGCGCTCGAAGCGAGCCTCGCGCGTGGGACGCTCGCCGAGGATCAGCCCTTCCTCGCGGCGCTTCGCGAGCGCTTCGGCATCTCGCCCGACGAGGACCGACTCCTCATGCACCTCGCCAACTCCAGCGTCCTCGTCGCGCGCGAGACGCGCGCGTGGGACGCATACGAGCGCCTGCGCCTCCTGGGTGAAGGCGGCGGCGGCCGCACGTGGCTCGCGCGCGATCGGGCTCGCGACCGCCTCGTCGTCCTCAAGGAGCCCCTCGAGCGCTGGCAGCAGGACCCCGCCGCGCGCGAGATGGTGCTGCGCGAGGCGCGCCTTGCGGCCAAGGTGCGGCACGCGAACGTCGTCGCGATCGAAGAGGTCGTGGAAGGAAAGGGCTCCCCCGTGATCGTCATGGAGTACCTCGAAGGCGGGAGCCTGCGCGACGTCCTGCGCGCGCGCGGCACGCTCCCGTGGCCCGAGGCCAAGGTGCTCGCGCTGGACGTCCTGCGCGGGCTCGAGGCCGTGCACTCGGCGGGGATCGTGCACCGCGACATCAAGCCCAGCAACATCCTCCTCGATGGCGAGGGGCTCGCGAAGGTCGCGGACTTCGGCATCGCCGTGACGCCGGCGACCTCGAGCGACCGCACGATGATGATCGACCCCATGCACTCGACCATCGCGGGCACGCTGCACTACATGGCGCCCGAGGCGCGCAGCGGCGGCGCCCTCGACCGCCGCGCCGACGTGTACGCCTGCGGCGCCGTGCTCCACGAGCTCCTCTACGGCGCGCCGCCGGGGCTGCGCTCGCCCATGGTCGTGCGCGACGACCTGCCCGCGGGCGTCGCACGCTCGCTCGCGTTGGCCCTCGCGCCCGACCCCGCGACGCGCTACGCGAGCGCGAAGGCGTTCGCCGAGGACCTCGCGCGGTTGTGAGGCTCGCAGGAAACATTGAAGGGCGCGCGCCCCTAGTGAGGGGAGGACCCCTTCCGCGGGGTCCTGGGTGGATGCTTCATGCCCGTCACGCAAGACCGATTGACGCGCCTCCGCGAGTTCGGACTGAGCGAGTACGCGGCGCGAAGCTACCTCGCCCTCCTCGACCTCGGGATCGGCGAAGCGCGCGACGTCTCCTCCATCTCGAAGGTCCCCCAGGCGAAGATCTACCACGTGCTCGAGCAGCTCCACGACAAGGGGCTCGTCGTGATCCTCCCCGAGTTCCCCAAGAAGTACGCGCCCGTGCCCTTCGAGGAGTACCTCACCCGACTCTACGACGAGCACACGAAGGCCGCGACCGCGATCGAGACGGAGCGCGACGCGCTCGCCGAGATGTTCCGCGTCATGGGCGACACGGACGTGGGGGACCGCGGCTTCTTCACCGTCATCCGCGGCCGGCGCAACGTGCTCGCGCGCATCGAGGAGATGGTGGCGACGACACAGCGCGACCTCGTCGTCCTCGGCACCGCCGGGACGGCCTCGCGCGCAGGACACATGATCGCGGAGCTGCGCCGCGCGCGCGAGCGCGACGTGCGCGTCCGGATCCTCGCGCCCGTGGACGAGCGGACCATCGAAGGGCTCCATCCTCTTGCCGAGCTCTCGGACCTTCGCGCCCGCGAGCTCGACGAGGCGGAGCAGAGCGCGAAGGTCGCGATCGTCGTGAGCGACTCCGCGCGCGCGTTCCTCATCCACTTCGTCCCAGACGACAACAACGTGTACGCGGGGACGGACATCGGCGTCTTCACCGACCAGGAGGCGATGGTCGCGGCGATCCTCGCGATCGTCGAGCCGCACTTCGCGCGCGCGACCGCATACGCGCGCCGCCGCGACGAGATCCTCCACGGGCGCGCGCCCGAGTTCATGCGCGTCTACGCGAACACGGCGGACGCGCGCGCCGCGCTCGCCAGGACCCTCGCGCGCGGGGCGGCCGAAGCGGCCTCCATCGCGTGGCGCGACCCGCCCACGGAGGCCGGCGCGCGATGGCGCTGCATCGACGACCTCGCGGACGCGAGCGTCGTCGAGCGCTGGCGCGCGCAGACCAAGGGAGGTCGCGTCGAGGCGCGGCACGTGCGGACGCCCGCCGTCACGCAGAAGCTCGTCGTCGACGACGAGGCCTTCTTCGGGATCGGCGCGGACGTCGTGCTGCACACGAACTCGCCGCCGGTCGTGAGCGCGCTCCGCAAGCACTTCGACGCGCTCTGGGTCGGCGCGCTGCCGCTCGAAGAGCGCAGCCACGAGCTCGAGATCTTCCCAGGGCTACGTCCGGGGGACGTCGGCATCGGACGCCTGTTCCAGCTCCTGCGCGACGCGGTGATCGTCGCCGACCCGCGCGACCGCATCGTCCTCTGGAACCCGGCAGCCTCGACGATCTTCGGGCGCAGCGCCTCGCAGACGCGCGACCAGCCCCTCTCCTCGATCATCGGAGGATCCGCCCGCGCGGAGCTCGAGGAGCGGATCCGCGTCCTTCGCGCCAAGGCGCAGCCAGGCGAGGACGCGGAGCCATTCGAGACGATCGCGCTTCGCGCGAACGGCGCGGAATTCCCGCTCGAGATCACGCTCAGCACCCTCCACACGCCAGAAGGCGCGCCCTATCTCGTCGCGGTCGGACGCGACATCACGGCGCGCCGCCGGGCGCAGCAGGCGCAGAACCAGGCCAACGAGCGAGTGCGGCACGCGTACGAGCGCATGACGGAGGCCTTCTACGCGCTTGACAGCGAGTTCCGCTTCGTCTACCGCAACCCGGCGACGCGCGCGATGCAGCAGAGCAGACACGACTCGGAGATCGACGGCAAGGTCCTCTGGGAGGCGTTCCCCGACATCGCAGGCACGAAGTTCGAGAGCGAGCTCAAGCGCGCGATGCGGGAGAAGAAGCCCGTGCGCTTCGAGGAGACCTACGCGCGCCTGGGGAAGACCTTCGAGGTGAACGCCTATCCGTCGGAGGACGGCCTCTCCGTCTACTATCGCGACGTCACGGAGTCGAAACAACCGGCGACGGCTGCGGCGGCGCCGTCGCAAGCTCGATCGCGAGGAACGTGACCGTCACGTCGACGCGCTGCAGATAGCGGTCGAAAAGAAGGCGCAGCGCGACGAGCGCGACCGTCGCCGACGCCGAGATCGCGGCGGCGCGCGCCACGATGTCTCCCAGGTGGAGCGCGTTCGCGATCGCCGTGCCCGCCGTCGCGATGGCGCCCAGCGCGAGGAGGAACGTGACGACGCCTCGCGCGGTGAGCACGCGCTGCGCATGCTCCAGCGCGCGGCAATAGCGCGCCTTCAGCCGTTCGGCGTTGCGCTCTTCCGGCGCGCGCACGAGGTCCCCGAGGAACTCGCCCATGAGATGGTACTTGCTGCGCGCGAACCAGCGCGTGAAGTGGAGCGCCTCCTCGCCGATGCGGTGCTCGTCCGCGCGATGCGAGGGCGCGGCATGTCGGCGGCGCGCGCGGTGGCCGGCGTGGGACGACACGGTCGCAAGGTGCGCCGCGTGGGCTTAGCATGCTCTGGCGGCGTCGTCGCTACGCTCACCAGCGGAACTTGCGCTCCGCGACGCCAGGTGGCGGCGACTTCCCCGTGACATCCTTCACGATGCGCCAGAAGGTCGGGTCGTCCACCCCGTTGTGCTGGACGTCCCAGTGGCGGTACTGCTCGACGAACTGCTTCACGGCGCCCTTCGACTGCCCTTCGGTGTGCGCCTTGATGCGGTTCGCGATGTCGAGCTGCTGCTCCTTCGAGATGCCGGTGATCCCGTTCTTCTCGAGGCGATCGGCGACGGCCGTGGTACCGGTGTGCTTCCCGAAGACGAAGCGCCGCTCGCGGCCGAGGTCCTCCGCCTGGATGGGCTCGTACGTCGCGGCGTTCTTGATGACGCCGTCCGTGTGGATGCCCGACTCGTGCGTGAACGCGTTGTAGCCGACGACCGGCTGCGTGAGCCCGACCGGGATGCCGGTCGCCTCTTCGACGTCGCGGGAGAGCGCCATGAGCTTGTCGACCTTGATGTTGGTCTTCACCTTGTACAGATCGCGAAGGGCCATGACGACCTGCTCGAACGCGACGTTCCCGGCGCGCTCACCGATCCCGTTGATGGTGCAGTTGATGACGGGGATCCCTTCCTCGATCGCTGCGAGGGCGTTCGCGGTCCCGAGGCCGTAGTCGTTGTGGTTGTGGAACCCGAACTCGGCCTTGTTGTTCACGCGCTTCTTGATCTCGCTGAACCACCAGCGGGTCGCGGCGGGCGTCATCACGCCGACGGTGTCGCAGAAGAGCGCGCGATCCGCGCCCGCGTCGATGCACGCGTTGTAGAGCTTCGCGACGACGTCGAGGTCCGCGCGCACGGTGTCTTCGGTGACGATGGTCGTCTTGAGGCCGTGCGCCTTCGCGTACTCGACGCTCGCCACCGCCATCGCGATGGCCTCCTCGCGCGTCTTCTTCAGCTTGTATTTCAGGTGCACGTCGCTGATCGCGATGAACGGCGAGACCTCGTCGACGTCGGCCTTCAGGCACGCGTCGATGTCGCTCTGCACGGTGCGGCAGGCGCCGAGGACGGACGCGCGAAGCCCCTCCTTCGCGATCGCCTTCACGGCCGCGACCTCGTTGGGAGAGATGGCCGGGATCCCGCAGTTCAGGATGTCGACCCCGATCTCGTCGAGCTTCTTCGCGAGCTTCACCTTCTCGTCGAGCGTGTAGTACACGCCCGGCGTCTGCTCGCCGTCGCGCAGCGTCTCGTCCCAGAAGACGACCCTTTCAGGGAGCTTCCGGGGCAGGTTCGCCTCGACGGTCCAGTTGTGGACGTGGATGTCCTCGTGGGGTGGGGCGCCGCCGCCGGTCATCCCCTCTTCATCGCGGCTTCCACGTTAAGCGGTTTGCGCTGCCGAAGCCAAGGCCGTGGGGAGGCTCGATGTTGGCGTCCGTTCGGCGCTCCCTTAAGCCTCGCGAGCCCTCGACGGGGGCGTGCAGCGCGGAGCCGCATGGAACGCCGCGAAGAAGGGGGGCGCGGGCGTCCTCGGGCTCTTCCTGTTCATCCTTGCGCTCCAGCTCCTCAAGGCCTCCGCGAAGGGCCTCGGAGGCGTCGTCACGGGGATCGGGGTGGACTCGCCCTGGAGCGCGCTGGGCTTCGGCTGGCTGTTCGCGTACATCGTCCTCTCCGGAAGCCCCGTCGCCGCGATCGCGCTCTCATTCTTCGCGAGCGGCATCCTCGACACGATGCAGACGTTCCTGATGATCGCCGGGAGCCGGTTCGGAGCCTCCTTCGTCGTCCTGCTCCTGGGCTTCATCTACCTGCTGCGCAAGCGATCGGGCGGTCGCAGCCTCGAGATGGGCGTCCTCTCGCTTCTCACGACGTACGTCGTGTACGGCATCGCGATCCCCATCGGCGTGCTCATCCTTCGCGCGGGAACGCTCGACGGGTTCCATCCCGAGCTCCCCACCTCGATCTTCAGCTTCATCGACACGGTGTTCGGTCCCACCGTCCGCGCGCTCGCGGCGAGCCTCCACCCGATCCTCCTTTTCGCGGTGGGCGTAGGGACGATCCTCGTCGCATTCCACGTCTTCGACAAGGCGCTCCCCGACCTCGCGGAGGGATCGCCCGTACGCGGACTCGAACGCTTCGTCTACCGGCCCATCGTCATGTTCGGCCTGGGGTGCGTGATCACGCTCTTCACGCTGAGCGTCAGCGTCTCGCTCGGGCTCCTCGTCCCCCTCTCCGCGAAAGGCATCGCGCGGCGCGAGAACGTCATCCCGTACATCATGGGCGCGAACATCACGACGTTCGTCGACACGCTCCTCGCGACCCTCCTACTTGGCAAGGATGGCGCGTTCACGATCGTCCTCGTCGAGATGCTGAGCGTCGCGATCGTCTCGATCGTCGTCCTCCTCTTCTTCTACGGACGCTTCGAGCGTATCCTCCTCTATGTCTCGCGTTTCATCCTGCGAACGCGCGCGAGCCTCACGGTCTTCGTCGTCGTCATCCTCGTCGTCCCGATCGTCCTTCTGGTGATCTGATGTCCTCCGACCGCTCCGCCGCGCGTCCGCTCAGCGTCGTGCTCCACGTCGACGCGGGCCGCGATTGGCACGACGCCGCGCGCCTCCTGGGCGAGTTCGTCCGGGCGGCCGGTGGACTTGTCACGATCTCGTGCGCGCTCCTGACGCGGGGCGCGCGTGAGGCCGCCATCGGCAAGGCGCGCGAGCTCCTCGGCCTCCCCGACGCGCAGGTCGCGACGGACGCGCGCGCGGGCATCGTGGAGTTCACGCTGCCCAACGTCGCCCGGCGCGCGAAGGCCGACGTCGTCGTCATCGGTCCGCGAGGCGCGGCGGATCGTCTCACAAGCGGCCTCCTTGCGAACCTGGTGGCGCGCCGCACGCCCGCGAGCGTCCTCGTCGCGCGCGGCCGCCCGAAGAGCGTGCGCAAGATCCTGCTCTGCGTCGAGAGCGAAAGGCATGGCACGAAACGGCTGGAGCTCGCGGCGCGGATCGCGAAGGTCTTCGGCGCGAGGCTCGACATCCTTCACGTCGTCGACCAGATGGGGCTCACCGACCTGGCGCGCGACGAGATCGACGAGGACCTCCGCGACTTCCTGCACAGCGACGCGCCCGAGGCCGCGACCTTGCGCGCGCTGGATGCGCACCTCCACGCACAGGGCATCGAGGGCGCCATCCTCGTGCGCGCCGGCCTCGTCGTGGACGAGATCATCGAGGCTGTCCGGGACGGGGGACACGACCTCCTGGTCATCGGCGCCCACGAAGCGCATACGCAACGGGCAGGCCTCTACGAGGACTTCGGGAGCCTGATCCTCCGGGCCAGCCCCACCAGCACGCTCATCGTGCGCGATCCGGCGCCCGATGCGAACCTTCGTCACTCTGCCTAAAGAGCAACGCTTAATACCGACACGGACGCCTTTTGGCCCTTGGGAAGAGCGGCTGCCACGGGCAGAGACTCTTCGCATGTGGACGAGACCCATGAAGACGATGCTCATTGTGGAGAACTCGCAGGGCCGCGAACGGCTCTACCAGGCTGCCGAAGAGGGGCTGGGCGAGAACGAGGCGATCGTGAAGATCACCGACACCATCAGCCTCGAGAGCTCCACGCTGACCGTCCCCATGAGCCCCATCGCCGAGGTCGTCGCGCGCGAGGCGCCCAAGCTCCTCCCCGGCGGCGTCACGGCGCTCATCAGCTACGTCAAGCTCCCAGCCGACGCCCTCAAGGCGACCGAGTACCGCATGGAAGGCACCGAGGTCGTCGCGTCGCGTGAGGTCACGCTCCAGCCGGAGCGCGTGGGCCGCGGCTCGAGCGGCGAGCACGTGCGCGCGTGAGCGCGACCCCATTCTCCTTGCATCACGCCGCGTGATAGCGCCCGCTTCCGGGCGGTGGCACGCCGCGCAGGCGCAGCGTCTCGCGGCGCCCGTCCCAGTCGCGGTGCAACAGCCCGCGCTCGGCGAGCTCGTTCAAGGCGTGGTTGCGCGTGCGTTGCGGCATGTCGCGCAGCAGATCGTTGAGCCGCTCGCGAGGCAGGAGGCTGCCCTCGCTGCGCACGGTGCTGAGGATGACGTCCTGCGCGCGGGCCGCGGCGGTGGGCACCGCTTTGGCGGGGTCCTGGCCGGGGAGGCTCACGACGAGGTGCTGGCCGATGCGGGCGGCGCGGATGTCGGTCGTGCGTTGGAGCACCTGGATGTGATGGTCGACGCTCGTGCGGTCGATGCCGACCTCGCGCGCGAGCGCCGCGAGCGGGATCAGCGTCCTTCGTGACGATCTCGGTGAGGAACACCTACCAGGCGTGGGGGTGTCATTGCGTCGGGGAGACTCGACAGGTGACGGAGAAGGCTGGTTCGTCGATGGAACATCGATCAGTGATATCTACGATGAGGTCGCGAACCACAACACACCGTCGAATGTGTGCAACGACTGCATCTGGTCGGCCGGGCAGGCGGCCATGGCAATGACGATCGCCAGTCGATAGGCTGACAGCAACGGGCCGCCGCCATCCTCGGGCCGCTCACGGCGCGCCCGCATCGGCATCCTTGCGTCTGCGCAGCATCGAGTGCTGCGCACCGTACGCGGCGTAGATCATGAGGCCCAGTCCCATCCACGCGATCGTGCCGATGCCGGCGCGTGGCTCCTGGACGATGGCGAGCGCGGTGAGTCCCGCGCAGCTCAGGATGCCGAGGATCGGGAGCCATGGCACGAGCGGCGTGCGGAATGAGCGCGGCGCATCGGGCGCGGTCTTGCGCAGCCGCAGCACGGCGTACATCGCGGCGCCGAAGATGAAGAGCGTCGCGACGTTCGTGATGAGGACGAGGATCCCGAGCGGGACGAGCGCGGCGGTCACGGCCACGAGGAGGCCCAGCGCGAGCGTGAGCCGGTTGGGCGTCCCGTGCCGCGCGCTCACGCTGGCGAGGCGGCGCGGCAGCAGGCCGTCGCGGCAGAGCGCGAGGACGACGCGCACTGTCGCGAGCTGGAAGACGAGGAGGACGGTGAGCGCGGCGATCAGGCCGCCGACGTTCATCACGGCGCCCAGCCATGGGAATCCCGCGGCGCGCAGCGCGACGGCGAGCGGCTCGGCGTTGTTGAGCGTGTCGTAGCGCGCGACGGCGGTGAGGGCGAGGGCGATGACGACGAAGAGGATCGTCGTGACGACGAGCGAGCCGATGATGCCGCGCGGCAGGTCGCGCTGGGGATCGCGCGTCTCCTCCGCCGCCGTGCTGATCGCGTCGAAGCCGAGGAAGGCGAAGAAGACGAGCGCGGCGCCGCCGAGCACGCCCATGACGCCGAAGGGCGCGAAGGGCGTGAGGTTCGCGACGTCCGCGTTCGGGACCGCGACGACGAGGAAGATGGCGAGCACGCCGAGCTTCATCGCGACGAGGAGCGCGTTCGCGGTCGCGCTCTCGCGGACGGGGCGCAGCAGAAGGAGCGTGATCAGCATGACCACGAAGAAGGCGGGCACGTCGATGACGCCGCCCGAGCCTGGCGTCGCGCTCCAGGCGGCAGGGACGATCACGCCGAACGTGCCGAGGAGCCCGGTGAGGTTGTCGCTGAAGCTCGACGCGAGCGCGGCGTTCCCGATCCCATAGCTCAGGATCAGCGCCCAACCCACGAGCCACGCGAAGAGCTCGCCGCCCGCCGCGTAGCCGTAGGTGTACGCGCTGCCGCTCACGGGGATCATCGTCGCGAGCTCGGCGTACACGAGCGCGGTGAGGAGCGCGACGACGGCGGCGATCACGAAGGAGAGCGCGACCGCGGGCCCGGCGCTCGTGGCGGCGGCGACGCCGATGATGCTGAAGACGCCCGCGCCGACGATCGCGCCCACACCCAGCGCGGTGAGCTGGATCCACCCGATGCTGCGCCGCAGCGGCGTGGCCTCGGCGTGCTCGCGCATCTCGCGGATGGTGGGCGTGATGCCGTAGCGCTCACGCATCTGCCGGAAGAGCCTCAACGAGGCGGCGAAGCCGGTGGGCGCTCAAAATGGTATCCAGCCGGCTCGTGCGCCGAGGGTCTCTCTACTGCACATCGCCAGGGGTGCGTGGTTCGCCGGTGCGCACGGTGGCCACACCGAGCCGGACCTCCGAACCATATGGGATCGAGGCACTTTTCCACTTCCGTTGACCGTCTCGACGATCACTCTTTTTCACCGCCTCATGTGGGCCGCGGACGACGCACAGCTCGCGGTTCACGCACGGCATCACGCGCTCACGAACTACGCCTTCCTCGCTGGAGAGTTGGGAGACCTCGTCAGGTTCGATCACATCGAGCCCACGATCTTCGGGCGCGTGGTCCGCCGCGCACCCTGTGGGAAGCGCGACGACGGCCCCCGGGAGGAATGGTCTCATGGACAGGAGGTCTCCGGCCCCGGGCAGGCGCCGTCGAAGTCGAAGTGGCGCCCCTCGACGACGACCTCGTAGCGTTCGCAGCGCGCGCCCCGCCAGCGTCCACCGAGCAAGAGCCGTCCGCCTGGGTGGCGGGGATCCCGACGGTGGCGGGGATCCCGACGGTCGCGACGAGCAGAAGCATTCCAAGCATCAGGATCGTTCGCAAGTCATCCTCGCGACGGCCCCGACTATCCGAAAGACCTACTTTCAGCCATGCACGGTTTCAGCTGCGCCCACGTCGCTCCAGACCGAGAAAGGCTCAACGTTCGCGGGCCGCCCGAGCCCGAAGGCGAATGGTCGTGGCCCTCCGCCCGCGCCCGCCGAGGCCCGCTAGACCTCGCCCCACAGTCCGACGGCGCCGTCGGAGAGGAGCTCGTCGAGCGCCTTGTTGAACTGCGCCGTCCAGCGCCAGTGCCAGACGGCGTGCCCGACGAGGAAGCCGAGCACGAGGCCGTTCGTGACCGTGACGACGAGGCCGAAGCTCACGCCCCAGTCCACCTCGGCCCAGAGGAAGCCGAAGAGCGCGCCGTTGAGGACGACGAGGAGAGCCGCGGCGCCGCTCCTCAGGCCGACCCGGTCGCGCTTGTTCGCGACGTGGCGCGCGACCTCGTCGATGCGCGCGCAGGAGAGGCTCATGCGCATCCAGCCGTTCCAGTTCTGGCGGAGGCTCTCGTTGTACTGGGCCGTGCGGTGGCGCGTCCAGAGGAGGCCGGCCCCGATGCCGAGCGCGAGCGCGGCGAACGCCGCATACACGACGATGCCGAAGAAGCGCTCGTCGGTGAGCTCGGCCATGAAGTAAGCGACGGGGAGGAGGGCGAGCGCGAGCGCGATCGCGCGGATGCTGCCCTTCTTCTCGTTCTGGAGGATGCGGAGGAACTGGTCGCTGACGCCGTGGGGCATGTGGACACCTCAGGTGTGCCTCGCGCGGTAGAGGCGCGTGCGGGTGACGCCGTCGAGAGCGCGCAGCTGCGCCGCGAGCGCGTCGACGCCGGTCGTGGACTCGACGCGTACGGCGATGGCCGCGGGGAAGATCAGGTTGTGGTGAGTGACGCCGTGGAACCGGGCGAGCGCGTCGAGCACCGCGCCCTCACGCCCCGGCTGCGTCTCGAGTAGCAGGAAGCCGCTGCTCATGTGCATCCATCCTGCCCCTTCACTCCCGACGCGGGCTATTGACCGTTGCCTTTCGCGTCCGGCCGGCAACGAGGCCCTGACGAGGGCAAGGGCAAGGTCAAGAGTGGAAGGCATGGTCGAGGGCGACGCCCTGCGCCTCACACTCGACCTTGCCCGTGCCCTCCGTCCGACTCCCAAACCTTCATAACGGCCAGGGCGGGGTCCCGGCCGTATGACCTGGAGGCCCGGAGCCAAGGCCGCGCTCATCGCCCTGGCGTTCGTCGCGCTCGCGTTCGTCCCCCTCGCCGCCGCGGACCACGCGTACTCGCACCGCTACATCGTGTGGGGCCGCGTCATCGACGCGGAGAACAATCCCGTCCCGGGCGTGACGGTGGATCTCGGCTACGAGAAGCCGTTCAACCCGGAAGGCGCATGCGCCAACCAGCCGGGCACCGAGACGGACGCATACGGCCCGACGCGCACGAGCCCCGTCACGAACCAGTTCGGCGAGTTCACCTTCTGCTTCCACCACCACTCCATGTCCCGCTCGACGCCCGGCACAGGGATCCTGCGCATCGACTCGCTGAACGTCGAGAAGCGCATCGAGTTCGACGGCTACATGCGCTACTCGTACGTCGTCGTGAAGCTCGACTCGACGCAGCCCACGGCCAACAAGACCTCGCTCGCCACGGAGTACACGCTCCAGGGGCGCGCGTGGCGCCCCTCCGGCTCGGACATCCGCATCGAGAGCATCCGCGTCTACGGCGACACCGTGCACAACAAGCCCGTGAACCTGACGTTCACGTACAACGGCAAGGACCCGATCACGCTCAACACGACGACGAACAACTACGGCGACTACTCGGTCCGCGTGCCCGTCACGGAGCGCCCCACGAGCGGCAAGGTCACGATGGTGATCGAGAACGAGACGTTCACCGCCGACATCGACGGCTCGACCGGCATCTCGTACATCCGCGCGGAGCTCAAGAAGCCCACCGACCCCTTCGTCACGAAGTTCCTCATCGGCCTGGGCATCGTCGCCGCGGTCGTCGTGGGCGGCGGCGCGCTCTGGTTCGCGAGCAACCGCGTGAAGGCCTCCCGCGACGAGCGCATCCTTCGCGAGCAGACGAACCGCAAGCGCGCGAACAAGTGAGCCCTCATGCGCGCGCTTCTCGTCCTCCTGATCCTCCTGATGCTCGCGGCTCCCGCGCTCGCGCAGACGCCTGCGCAGGCGCTCGTCGGCAAGTACTCCGAGGTCTACGTGATCGCGGGCCGCGTGCTCGACAACGTGGGGGACCCCGTCTCCGGCGGCGTCGTCGTGATCGAGCTCGATCAGAAGGGCGTGAAGGCCCAGCCGCTGCGCGCGTCCGCGAACTGCAAAGGCGATTTCATCACCGAGTTCAACCTGCGCCACGTCGACCCGAAGGGGAAGGCGCACATCACGCTCCTCGATGACGCGGGCAACGCCGCGACCTCCACCACCGTCACGTTCGATCCGTTCTTCCGCCGCAGCGACGCGATCCTCCACCTCGACGCGAAGTGGGACGCCGAATGCGCGAAGGAGACGAACGTCTGGCCCGTCTCGGCATCGATGGTCGTGCGGCTCCTCAACCGCACGGAGGCGTACGAGGCGGGGAACGAGACGTTCTACGCGCAGCCGTACCCGGGGATCGTGCGCTTGCGTTACGAGACGCCGGATGGCAACACCGTCTGCCCGCCGCACCCGCAGGACCAGACGCCGGGCGCCTGCGAGATCTTCCAGCCCGACGAGCGCGGCGACGTCCGCTACACGTTCACGCTCGACAAGCCCTTCGCCGCCGGGGGGCGCGTCGAGGTCATCCTGCAGGAAGGCTCGTCGCTCGATGTGCCGATCGACAACGCGACGCGCCTTGGCGTGAAGTACTTCGAAGTGACCGGGCAGGGCGCTCCCGCCGGCGTGTACGACACGCCCGGCTTCGGGGTCCTCGCGCTTGCGCTCGCCGTTGCGCTCGCCCTCGTCCTCCGAAGGCGGTGATCGCACGCACCTGCCGGGCCTGGCCGACATCGAGGCGGCGCGCAAGCGGCTCGCCGGCATCGTGCACCGCACGCCCGTGACGCCCAGCGCGACGTTCTCGGAGCGCACCGGCGCGGACGTGTGGCTCAAGCTCGAGAACCTGCAACGTACGGGCTCGTTCAAGATCCGCGGCGCGTCCAACAAGATCCAGACGCTCGCCGCCTCCGAGCGCGCGAACGGCGTCGTCGCCGCGAGCGCGGGCAACCACGCGCAAGGCGTGGCGCTGGGCGCGCGCCTCGCGGGCATCCCGTGCGCGATCGTGATGCCGGAGCGCGCGAGCCTCGCGAAGGCCGAGGCCGTGCGTGGCTACGGCGCGGATCTGCTGCTCCACGGGCGCGACTACAACGAGGCCGAAGCCCGCGCGCTCGCGATCGGCGCCGAGCGCGGCATGAGCTTCGTGCACGCGTTCAACGATCCCGCCGTGATCGCCGGCCAGGGCACGCTGGGCCTCGAGATCCTCGAGGACGTGCCCGACGTCGATACGGTCGTCGTGCCCGTGGGCGGTGGAGGGCTCATCTCCGGCATCGCTCTCGCGATCAAGGCGAGGCGCCCGGACGTGCGCATCGTCGGCGTGGAGCCTGCGGGGGCCGCGAAGCTCCCCGAGTCGCTCAAGAAGGGGCGCGTCATGAGCCTCGACTCGGTCCAGACGATCGCGGACGGCTTGAGCACCCGCCGCGTGGGCGAGCTCTGCTTCGAGGCGATCCAGCGGAACGTCGCGCAGACCGTCGTCGTGACCGACGACGACATCGCGCTCGCCATCCTGCTCCTCCTCGAGCGCGCGAAGACGATGGTGGAAGGCGCCGGCGCCGTCGGCCTCGCGGCGCTCCTCTCCGGCAAGATCGAGGTGCGCCGCGGCGAGAAGGTCGCGGTCGTCCTTTCTGGCGGCAACATCGACGTGACGCTCCTCGACCAGATCCTCCAGCGCGGCCTCGCGCAGACGGGCCGCGCGATGCGCCTGCGCACGACCCTGGACGACCGCCCCGGCGCGCTGCGCGACCTCCTCGCGCTCATCGCGACGCTGGGCGCGAACGTCGAGAGCATCGAGCACGACCGGACGCGCCGCGACGTCACCCTCGGGAAGGCCGTCGTCGAGCTGCGCCTGGACACGCGCGGCCCCGAGCACACGCAGCAGGTCCTGTCGGCGCTGGCGGAGAGGGGCTACGCGGTGCAACAAGGGTGAACGTGGCCGCCGGTGCGTAGTGGGCGTCGTCTTTATCAAGGACCTTCCCCAGGAGACAGCCTGCTTGGACTGGTCCGCGGCGCGCCTCTATATGTTGGGGTTCACGGTCGCCCTCCTGGGCGTCTCCGCCGTGGTCACCGCCTGCTATGTCAAGCTGGGGACGGACGGCCCGGGCATCCCGGATCTCCCGCCCTCGTCCACCCCTCCCCAAGCGTCCGCGCCCGCCTCCGAGCCCGGAGACGACCGCGACGAGGGGCCGCTTTCCGAGGTCGGGGTCGATGGGCCGTTGCCGCTGCCCACCCCGCCGCCTGTCAAGAGGCCGACGGTCCCGACCCTGCCCTCGCCCAAGCCGCCCGTCATCCCGGGCGGAGCGCCGCGCGCGGGCGGGATGGGGGCCGGGGGCGACGCCCACGACGAACACGCGGGCGAGGACGGGGACGCGGACGCGGACGAGGGGAACGACGCCGACGAGGTCGGGGACGAGGACGCGGGCGAGGACGAGGAGGAGGACGAGGGGGACGACGACGCGTCGCCTCTCCCTACCGACGGACTGCCCGATGCGCCTGTCGACGAGCCCGCGTTGCCGGTGGACGCGCCCGAGTCGCCTGTCGACGAGCCCGCGTCGCCGGTGGACGCGCCCGAATCGCCGGTCGACGAGCCCGCGTTGCCGGTGGACGCGCCCGAGTCGCCGGTCGAGGAGCCCACGTTGCCGGCCCAGGAGCCGCCGGTGGGCATCGAGGCTCCCGAGCCGGGCGTCGAGGCGCCGATCGGCTCCGACGGGGTTTCCACGCCCTCCGCGCCGACCCCTGAGGCGCTCGCCGCGCCGGCCGATGCGCCGCTCACGTTCGACCCGGCCATCGGCGAGCCCGTGGCGCTGGACGTGCCCGTCGCCACGCTGCCGCAGCCCGACGCGGGCGCTCTGCCGGCCGCGCCTGTGTCGGCGCCCGCGCCGTCGCTGCCCTGGCTCTAGCTCGCGGGCACGGTGGGCGCGAGGATCGAGCTCACGAGCTCGCGCGCGCGCTGCGGCTCGGGCGCGGCGAGGACGCGCGCGTCGCCTTCGCCTTCGGCGAACGCGTCGAACACCTGGCAGAAGCGGTCCACGACGGCGCAGTGGAAGCTCGCGCGGTGGCGGATGAGCGTCTTCGTCGTCGCGTCGCGGTCCACGAGCCTGTAGATCGATTCGCGACCCCGCTGCTCGCGCGAGACGACCTCCGCCTCGACCATCTTCGCGAGATGGAACGAGAGCGTCGAGGGGCTCACGCCCACGTGCTCGAGGATCTGCTTGTGCGTCATCTCATCGTTGAAGAGGAGCAGGATGGAGATCGTGCGAGGCACCTCGTGGCGCAGCACGCTGATGATGTTCTTCTCCTGCCGGCCGATGAGGTTCTTCACGAAGTATCGGCTGAACTTGCCGTCCTTCTTCACGACGACAAGCTCGAGCTTCTCGAGATAGTTCAGGTGGTAGAGCACCTGCCCGAATGGCAGGCGGACGGCCCGGTGGACGCCGCGCAGGTGCGTGCCCGGCGTCGCCAGGATGTGCTCGTAGATGTGGCGGCGCGCGTCGAGCTCAAGCGCTTCTTCCTTGGTCTTCATTCGTGGCATCCCTGGCCTTGTGAGGCCAAACCGTTCGCTGAACGGTGGCGTGAAGGCGTTTGTGGGGCAACCGTCGGTGGTGCGCAGCCGCTTGAGCGCGCATTCCGTGGGACACATCGAGGAATGCTCTGCTATCACTCCGGGCAGGCGAGCGCATCGCGCTCGCTTGCCCGACGCCGAGGCTGAGCCGCAGGCCGAGGGAGAACGAGGACGAAGACGGGACGGGGACTAGGACGAGGACGCTCGCCGTCGCCCGCGGCCTCCTCGGCCTCAGCCTAAGCCTCGGCCTTCGCGGCCGAGAAAGGCTATAAGGGGAGCCCTTGCCTCCCGCGAACGAGCACCCCCCTGGCATGACGATCGACGAGGACATCGCGGCCGTCGAGGCCGAGATCGGGAAGACGCAGTACAACAAGGCCACCCAGGGCCACATCGGGAAGCTCAAGGCGAAGCTCGCGCGCATGCGCGAGGAGAAGGAGAAGCGGGCATCTGCGGGCGGCGGCGGTGGCCAAGGCTACGACGTCAAGAAGTCCGGCATGGCCTCGGTCGCGCTCGTGGGCTTCCCGAGCGTCGGCAAATCCACGCTTCTCAACAAGCTCACCGGGACCGAGAGCGAGGTCGCGGCGTACGCGTTCACGACGCTCACGTGCATCCCGGGGATGCTGCACCATAAGCACGCCGACATCCAGATCCTCGACCTTCCCGGTCTGATCCGCGGCGCCGCCGGCGGCAAGGGCCGTGGCAAGGAGATCCTCGCGGTCGTGCGAACGACGGACCTCGTGCTCCTCGTGGCCGATGCGCTGAACCCGGAGCAGATCTTCGTGATCGTCGACGAGCTCTACGACGCGAACATCCGCCTCAACCGCGCGCCCGCGGACATCAAGCTCTACAAGTCGCGCATGCGCGGCGGCATCAACGTGAACTTCACCGTCGGCCAGACGAAGGGGCTCGACGAGGAGCTCGTCAAGGACATGGTGAAGGAGTACGGCATCGTGAACGCGGACGTCGTCATCCGCCAGGATTCCACGATCGACGAGCTCGTCGACGTGCTCGCGGGGAACCGCACGTACATCCAGGCGATGGTCGCGCTCAACAAGGTCGACCTCCAGGACCTCGACTACACGAGGAACACGATCAAGATGTTCCAGGACCGCGGCTGGCCCGTGGTCCCGCTCGCCGCGAAGCGCGGCCTCGGCATCGACGCCCTCAAGGACACGATCTACGAGGAGCTCAAGTTCATCCGCGTCTTCATGAAGCCCCAGGGCGGCGAGGCCGACATGGAGGTGCCGCTCGTGATCAAGAACGGCTCCGACGTCGGGATGGTCTGCGATGCCCTGCACCGCGACTTCCGCCTCAAGTTCCGCTACGCGATCGTGAGCGGCCCGTCCGCGAAGTTCGAGAACCAGATCGTGGGCATCGAGCACAAGCTGAAGGATCTCGACATCCTCACGCTCGTCCTGCGCCGCTAAGCTCGTAGGCTTCGTACGCCGCCACGAGCGATTCCAGCTTCTCCTTGTAGCGGCCTTCCAGCGCGGTCGTTCCGGCGAGCGGGCCTTCGAAGTGCGCGCGCGCCGCTTCCACGTACGCGCGCTCCGCATCCTGCATCGCGCGCTTGCGGTCCTGCATCGGGTGCATGGGAGGACGTTCGCCACCGAAGGCGCATGCGTTGTGGTGCATCGCGCGCCGATGCGTGAGCCTTCACGCTACAGCGCGAAGCGCGGCTGTTGCTTGGGCGCCTTGCCGCGCGCGCGCAGGAAGAAGACGCCAAAGAGGATCGCCCAGACGGCGAGCTGCCAGAGGAAGAAGGGGATCACGACCGAGGCGGGGAGCGGCCCCGGGATGTGCGCGGGGGACCAGTTGCCGAACGCGCCCGCGGCGAGGAGCCCCGTGCCCAGCAGGAGGAAGAAGGAGCCGACGACGGGGTGCGAGCGCACGACCCGCCTTCATCGCGCCCGGGAAGAATGCTTGTGGTTCCGTCGTCGAATACGGTCGTCGATCAGAATTCGCCCAGGCTCTTCTGCTTCCTGGGGGCGGGCTTGTCCTCCGCTTTCTTCGTCGAAGCTTTCTCGGGCGCCTTGGCCGCCTTCTTGCTCGGCTTCTTGGCCGCCGCCTCTTCCGGAGCGTCCTCGTCCTCGTCCGTCGCGACGACGACCGCCGAAGGCGCGTCCTCGTCTTCCTCCTCGATGTCGGAGGAGCCGAGGTCGAAGCGCCCGAACGCGCCCCCGCTCCCTTCGCGAAGCGAGCGCGCGGGCACGCCGTACGTCCGCGCGCCCGTCTCGAGGAGCTTCTTCACCTCGGCGCTCGTGGCTTTCGTCTCGAGGAGGAACGCGAGCTCGTCGGCGTCCAGCTCGAACTGCCACGCGGCCCACGCGGCGAACGCATCGTCCTCCTTCATGAGCGCGCGCATGTACGGGAAGATGTCCTGCCAGGCGCGCCGCGCGCTCGTGTGCAGCACGGCGCCCACCTTCGTCGCGGTGCGCTTGCGCAACTCGCGGACGCCCTTGAAGCTGGACTGGCGGCGAAGCCACGAGGGGAACTGGAACCGCGCGCCGCTGGGGCGCTCGCGCTTCGCGACCGCGACGCCACCCGTCATGAGCTCCGTCGCGTACGACCAGAGCCCGTACTGCTGGCGGCGCTGCACGCGGCCGAGGAAAAGCGAAGCCTTGGAGAGCGCCGCGTACCCCTGCACGAGGTCCGCCTTGTTCGTGTACATCACGGGGAGGTTCTCGTCGATCCAGAGCGCGATGTCCTCCGGCGTCTCGTCGAGGTCCCACGCGCCTTTGCGGGCCTCGTCGAGGCTCGTGCCGTAGAACACCTTCCCCAAGAGGCCCCACACGTCGCCGCTCGTGTCGCGGCGGCCCAGCGCCTCGACGTCCTTGAGCGAGATCTCGGCGCGGCCAAGGGAGAGCGCCTGGAGGTCGTTCACCGCGCTGCGCATGTCGCCGCCGGCGCGCTCCGCGAGAAGCTTGTCGACGCCCACCTCGAGCACGATGCCCTCGGCCTTCGCGATCCTCCGCAACGCAGGCGGGATCGAGTTCGAGTGCACCTTCGTGAACTTGATCGTGCGCGCCAGCGTCTTCAGGGAGCTGTTGCGGCGCTGGAGCTCGTAGAGGTCGTTCGCGATGAGGACGATCGGCTGCTTCGCCTCGCGGATCACCTCGACGATCGCCTTCATGCCGCCGCGGTCCTCCTTGCCAAAGAGGTTGTCCGCCTCGTCGAGGACGACGAGCTGGCGGCCCGCGCTCGCGCCCCCGAAGCTGCCGTCCGCGCCGAAGGCCCGGTTGAGCGCGCCAGCTCCGGCGATCTTCTTGATGATCTCCTCGTTCCTCGTGTCCGAGGCGTTCATCTCGATGATGCCCCAGCCGAAGTCGCGGGCGAGCGCGATCGCCGCGCTCGTCTTCCCGACGCCAGGATCCCCCGCGAGGACGACGGCGCGCTCCTTGGGAGGCGTCGGCGACGCCCATTCCTCGGCCCAGGCGCGCAGCTCCTCGATCGCCTTGCCGTTGCCCACGAGGTCCTCGAGGCGGGAGGGGCGGTGCTTCTCCGCCCAGTCGAGGGGGACGGCGACCGAGGTCAACGCGGCCCCATCGTGGTCCTGTTGAAAAAGCTCCCGCCGCAGGTCCCGCTCGCGCGCCCCCTGCAGATCGCTGGTCGCTTTCGGGATCGGGATAGGGATCGGGGGTGACGAAAGGAGCGTCCTTCGCCTTCGCCCATCCCCACCCCTATCCCGAGATCGGCTAGTGATCTGCGTGAGCGTCCAGCACCGCGACCCGCCGCATCATGCGCAGGTACGCCACGACCGCGAGCGCGGCAGCCGCAAGCGTCGCCCATCCGGTGGCGACGGCCGCGAGGGCGTTGTAGACGACGTGGATCGCGACCGCGGCCAGCACGCCCGCGAGCGCCCACCCCCACGCGCCGCCGTATCGGGCGCGCCAGATGCCGCGGCCCGCGATCGCGCTCGCGGCGCCGTGCAGCGCGACCGTGGCGATCCCCCGGTAGAGGGCCGTGACGAAGGCGCCCTGCTCGCCGCCGGTGAGGAAGGCGCTCAGGATGTAGATCGTGTTCTCGGTCGCGGCGAAGCCTAGGCCGACCGCGCCGCCGTAGATGTAGCCGTCCTCGGGCTCCGGATGGGCGTCGTCGATGAAGCGCAGGCCCAGCGCCTTGAGGAGCTCCTCGATGAGCGGCGCCAGGAGGACGACGCTCACCGAGAAGCCCGGCGCAAAGAAGGTCGCGTCGCGCAAGCGCGCATCGAAGGCGCTCTCGAGGAGGATCGCGACGATCGCAGCGCCTGTCGCTCCCCACGCGAACGCGCGCCAGAGGACGCGCCACGGCTCCCGGCGATGGCGCTCCGCGTTCCGGAGACGGACGGCGAGGATGATGGGCGGCGCGAGCGCCACCGCGAGAAGAAGGGCCAGCCGGAGGGCGTCCAGCGGCATGCGAGGTTCTTAGGCGGCGGCGCGGCGGCCGAGGCTCGCGAGGGTGCCGGTCACGCCGAGGCCGACGAGCACGATGCCCACCGAGTAGACGCCGACGTCGCCCCAGTTGTCGTACGTCGTGCCCATGTAGAGCCAGAAGCCGATGCCCAGGAGGAGCACGAGGAGGCTCAGCGCGGTCCAGGCGTTGAAGCGCATACGGCCGCGCACGCCGCGTCGGAGGATAAGAACCTTTTGGGGGAGCGGCGGTGGCGGCGCGGTGCTCGTCGGGCTCGTCGTCTTCGCGGCCGTGTACGCGCTCCTGGCCATCCCGCGCCTCGGTCGCCTGCTGCGTCAGGGCGCGGCGGCCCGCTGGGGTCGGCTGGGCGAGCGCGCGCTCTCGCGCCCCGGCATCGCGATCGCGGGCGCGCTCCTTGTCGTCGCGCTCCTGCAGGTGACCCCGCGCGCCGCACTCGCCGCGATCGACTGGCGCACGCTTGCGCTCCTTCTGGGAATGATGCTCCTCGTGGCCGCGCTCGATGTCGCGAACGTGTTCGCCGTCCTCGCGAGCGCGCTCGCGCGCGTTCTGCCCACGCCACGCCGGCTCCTCGTGGGCACGATGCTCGTCGTGGCGGCGCTCTCGGCGCTCGTCCTCAACGACGCCGTCGTGCTCCTCTTCACGCCGGTCCTCGTGCGCGCGGCGCGCGCGATGGGCGTCACCCCGATCCCGTTCCTCGTCGGCGAAGCGCTCGCGGCGAACCTCGGCAGCAGCGCGACGCCCACGGGCAATCCGCAGAACGCGCTCATCGCGAGCCACCAGGGGCTCTCGTTCCTCGCGTTCGCGGCGCCCCTCCTCCCGCTCGCGCTCCTCGGCCTCGCGATCGGCACCGGCGCATGCCTCCTCGCCTTCCGGAAGGATCTCCGCGGCGCCGCCGCGCCTGCCTCGGCACCCGAAGCGCGGATCACGAACCGCCCCATGTTCGGCATCGCGCTCGTCGCCGTCGCCCTCGCGCTCGTGGGCTTCCTCGCCGGCCCGCTCCTGCGCGCGCCGCTGTGGGCGGTCGCGCTCGGCTGCGGCGCCCTTGCGCTCGCCTCGGCGCCCGTGGCGCGCGTGTCGCCCGCGCGGCTTGCGCGCAAGGTGGACCTCGGGATCCTCGTCTTCTTCGTCGGCCTCTTCGTCCTCCTCGAGGTCGTGAAGGGCAGCGGCCTGCTCTCGCGGCTCGCCTCCGGCCTCGCCGGCGCGGGATCGGCAGGGTTCGTCGTCGTGACCGCCCTCTTGTCGAACGTCGTCTCGAACGTGCCCGCCGTCCTTCTTCTGCTGCCCACGATCACGAGCGACCACCAGGCGCTCCTCCTTGCCGCGGCGAGCACGTTCGCCGGGAACCTCACGTTCCTCGGGAGCGCGGCGACCGTCATCGTCGCCGAGACGGCGCGTCACGAAGGGAGCGACTTCAGCGTCCTCCGGTTCACGCTCGTGGGCGCGCCGGTCGCGATCCTCACGCTCGCGCTCGCGTGGATCATGCTGGGTTGAGCAGGAGATCGACGCTCGTCACCCACGTCCCGCCGCCGCTCTCGACGACGAACGCGACGTCGCGATCGCCGGTGAGGAGCGGCAGGAGCGCCGCGTCGACCTCCGCGCGGTACGCCGGGATCTCGCCAACGCCCGTGTGCACGCCCGCGACGTCGGCGGCGCGCTGCTGCGTCCACCACATGCCCGGGTTCACGACCGTGTCCGCGACGACGCTCCCCGTGCCGAAGCCAACGAGCGCATACGTGTACGGCGGCGGCACGATCAGGCCGACCTCCGCGCCGTCCACGAGCACGTGGAAGACCGGATGCGCAGAGGCCGCATTCAGGTACCAGAACTCGCCGTCCGCCCCATGCCCGCTCGTGCGAACTTCCACGTGCGCGGTCGCTGCGGCGACCGCGGGGAAATGTGCGATCGTGTGGCTTTCCGAGCCCGTGCCGCCGACGTACGCCCAGCGCTGGGCGGCCACGACGGCGTCCGCGGGCGGAGCGACGAGCGCGGCGGTGGGCTCGTCGACGTAGAAGTCGATCCGGACGGACGCGAGGATCGCGCCCACCCACGTCCCCAGGAAGAGCGAGACGTCCTGCGCCCCACCGCGCGGCAGGAGCGACGCGTACTCGGTGATGTCCTTCGTGAGCGTGAAGTCCGCGCGCGGCGTCGTCGCCTTCAGCACCTCGACGCCGCCGGAAACGCCCGTGCACGTGGCGGCGTTTCCGGCTAGTCGCGTGTCCGACGGCTCCGCCGCGGGACACGCGACGCCGCCGATCGCGACGCCCGTGAGGCGGTCCCAGGGATCGCCCTGCGGCCGGCTCTGGAAGGTGAGCACGACGCGATCGTACTCGACGTCGGGCACGCTCATGCTCCGCGTGCGATACCCCTCGGTGAAGGAGAACCGCTCGTCAAGGAAGACCTGGACGCTCGCGACCGGCGCCGTCACCGCGGGCAAGTCGGGATCGCCCTGCTGCGGCACGAGGAGGGGCGCCGCCGCCGCGAGGGGCAGGGTGAGGACGAGCGCGGCCAGGATGCCGGCGAGCTTCATGGCGCCCCCATGCCGCGAGCGGGGGAAAGCCGTTCTCGTGGAGGGGTATGCGCGTGCGAGGCCGAGCTTGGGCCACCGCCGAGATGCGGCGCACATCGGAGGCTCCTTAGGCCCGCCGGGCCTGCGCGCCACCATGAAGACGATCGCCCAATCGGTCAAGTTCGCTGCGACGCCGGACGCGCTCTTCGACCTGTACATGGATGCGAAGAAGCACGCCGCCGCGACGGGAGCCGAAGCCAGCATCACGCGCAAGGTCGGCGCACCCTTCACCGCGCTCGATGGGTCGATCACGGGGCACAACCTCGCCGTCGTCCCGAAGCGCCTCGTCGTGCAGCGGTGGATCTCGAACGAGTGGGACGACGAGGAGCCCGCGTCCACGCTCGTGCTCGCGTTCTCTCCCGACGCGAACGGAGCGCGCGTCGACCTCGTGCACGCGAACGTGCCCGACGATCATGCGGCGGCGCTCGACGCCGCGTGGCACGAGAGCTACTGGAAGCCGTGGCGCGCGTGGCTGAAGAAGAAGTGAACGTGTGGCAGCGGGGCGTAGAATTCCGGGAGTGGAGGCGAGAGAAGTTGCCGCGCCCCGCTGCCGGGAGGAGGCGTTGTGGCAACTTCTGACCTTCACGTGTCGCTCGGAGAGGATAGTATTTCCTCTGACACATGTCGAACTGTACGCAAGAAGATCGAGTGAGGGGAAGGGGGGGGAGGTCGCGTGGAAAACGAAAGAAGTGATGATCGGTTCCGGATCAGAGATCGTCCGTCACGAACCGCGCGATGTCCGTCGGGAACGTCGCCACCTTCGCGCCCGCGCGCTTGAACCTTCCATCTTGGAGCCAGCAGTTCCCATTCCGCGGCTGACAATGGCCCCGGCGTGACCCATTCTCTTCCCTTCAGGGGCAGCCCGCCCCGCGACATGGACGTGTCGCCTGTGGGCGACCGCGCGCTGCGGCGCGCTCACGTCCACTGTCGCGGGGCGGCGGGGAGGATCCTAACCGCCACCTCCGCGAATGGGGATCCTTAGAGGTCGTCCGTCACAAAGCGCGCGATGTCCGTCGGGAACGTCGCGACCTTGGCACCAGCGCGCTTGAACGCCTCCATCTTGGAAGCGGCGGTGCCCATGCCGCGGCTGACGATCGCACCCGCGTGGCCCATGCGCTTGCCTTCGGGCGCCGCGCGCCCCGCGATGTACGCATACACGGGCTTCTTCACGTTCTTCTTGACGTACGCGGCTGCTTCCTCTTCCGCGGTGCCGCCGATCTCGCCCACGAGGACGATGGCGTCGGTCTTGGGATCCGCGTTGAAGATCTCGAGCGCGTCGATGAAGTTCGTGCCGTTCACGGGGTCGCCGCCAAGGCCGAGCACGCCGCTCTGACCGACCTTCTGCTCGCTGAGTGCGTTCACGATCTCGTAGGTGAGCGTGCCGCTGCGCGAGGCGATGCCGACGTTGCCGGGGCGGAAGATCTTGTTGGGCAGGATGCCGATCTTGCACTTCTCCTTGGGGTTCGCCATGCCCGGGCAGTTGGGCCCGAGGACG
>DATLCC010000059.1:0-7112 GCA_035526585.1 Thermoplasmatota archaeon
GGGGTCGTAAGACCCCGTCGCTGGGAGGCGCGCCACGGAGTGCATCTCAAAACAACGCGTTCCCGAGCTGGGAGATCGCGGCGCCGACGGAGGCGACGCCCGAGGCGATGACGGTGCTCACCGCGAGGAGGATCGCCGCGAGGAGGAAGGCGACGGCGAGGTTGCCCTTGCGGATCTCGGCCTCCTCATCCATGTCCTTCGTGATCTTGCCGAAGATGTTGAGGGCGATGTAGATGGCGGCGCTCGCGAGGCCGAGGCCGATGAGGAGGTTGATCAGGCCGCCCACAAGGCCGGCGACGACGCCCATGAAGGGGAGCGAGCCCACGCTGAGGACGACGTTCGTGAGGGACGCGACGCCGCCCGCGATGACGGTCGCGTAGCTGAGGATGACGGCGCCCATGATGACGCCGACCGCGATGTTGCCGCGCTTGAGCTCGGCCATCTCGTCGATGTTCTTCGTGAGCTTGTCGAAGATGCGGATGCCGGCGTACACGGCGAGCATCGCGAAGCCGAGGCTCACGAGGACCTGGATGAGGGAGATCACAAGGCCGAGGCTCGCGGCGGCGATGCTGGGCTTGGCGGTCTGGGCAAGGACGAGGGGAAGCATGCGCCGCGGCGAGCGGAGGTCGCTCACTTGAGCTTTAGGGCGACTTCCGCGTGGCGTAGCCCCGGACGACCTCGGGGAAGGTCTGCGCGTCGATGGGCTTCGAGATGTACCCGTCGAGCCCCTGCGCGAGGAAGTGCTCGCGGTCGCCTCGCATGGCGTACGCCGTGAGGGCGACGACGGGGATGCCGGCGAGATCGGTGCGCGCCTTCACGATCTTCGCGAACTGCACGCCGTCGATCCCGGGCATCTGGATGTCGGTGAGGATGATGTCGGGCCGGAGCGTGTCGAGGAGGCGCAGCGCGTCCTCCGCCGAATCCGCGACCTCCACCTCGAACCCGTTGACCTTGAGGATCGTGCGCGTGAGCTTCTGGTTGAGAAGATTGTCCTCCACGACGAGCACCTTGATCATGGCGCCCGCCCCCCGATCGCCTGGCGTATCGCCGCCGCGAGCTGGGCGGGGTCGACGTCGCCCTTGCGCAGGAACGCGCGACCGGGCGGCGCCTGGTCGGAGCCGGACAGGACGATGATGGGCGCCCCGTTGGCGGCGGCGGCGACGGCCTCGATGGTCTTCGCGCCGCGGCTGTCCGGGAGGCCCATGTCGCTGAAGACGACGTCGAAGCGCTCGCGCGCGAGCCGGCGGCGCGCCTCCGAGAGGCTCGCTTCGAGGACGACCTCGCAGGAGGGATCCGCCAACGTGCGCAGCTGGAGCTGGAGGAGCTTCGCGAAGGTGGGGTCGTCCTCGATGAGGAGGACTCGCACGCTCGTCATCGGCTCCTCAGCGCCTCCTCGAGCTGGTTCGCGAGCGCGAAGCTTCCGCCTTCGGCCTTGTAGGCGATGATCTGCACCTGGCCACGCAGGAGCGCGGTCTCCTCGGCCGTGAGGTCCTTCGACGTCCAGACGAGGACGGGCGCGGCGCCACCGTCGCGGCGGTACGCGTCAAGGAACGAGAAGCCGTCCATGTTCGGCATCACGAGGTCGAGGACGATGAACGCCGGCTGCTCGCGCTTCACGGCGGCCAGCGCCTCGAACCCGTCCGCCGCCGTGATGGCGCGGTACCCGAGCGAGCGCAGGTGCGTCTCCACGAGGCGCCGGACGGTCGGATCGTCGTCGACGACGAGCACCGCCCGATCGGGCGCGGGCATCACGCTGAGCTTCTGGAGCGCCTCGGCGAGCGTCGCGCCGTCGACCGGCTTGTGGAAGACGCCGTCGACGCGGAAGCTCGCGTGGACCTTGTCCTTCGCGAGCTGGGTCACGATGAGGACGGCGACACGGGCGCCTCCCGCGCGCTCGCGCAGCGCGCGGACCAGGTCGTAGCCGTGGATGTCCGGGAGCACGAGGTCGATGGTCGCAGCGTCGTACGTGTTGGACGCGATGAGCTGGAGCGCCTCGCGGCCGTTGGAGGCCGTGTCGACCTGATAGCCGTGCGCGCGCAGCGCGCCCACGATCGCATCGCGGTCGGCGCGCTCGTCGTCGATGACGAGCACCCGGGGCCCGCTCGCGACAAGGGGCGCCTCGGAGGAGGTCGCGTCCGAGACCTTCGGGGCGGCCCGCGGGAGGATCACGTGGAAGGTGCTTCCCTTCCCGGGCGCGCTCTGCACGCCGACAGTGCCGCCCTGGGCTTCGGCGAGGCGCTTCACGAGCGCGAGGCCGAGTCCGGTGCCCTGGTGGTGCTTCGCCATTCCAGCGTCGAGCTGGGAGAACTCGTGGAAGAGCTTGGGGATGTCCTCCGCGCGGATGCCGACGCCCGTGTCCTGGACCTCCAGACGGATGCGGTCTGGGCCTTCGGCTGCGACGCGGATCGTCACGCTGCCTCGCTCCGGCGTGAACTTGATCGCGTTGCTCACGAAGTTGTACGTGATCTGCTTGAACCGCACCGGATCCAGATCCACGGTCGCGATCTCGGGCGCGGTCTCGACGCGCATCTCGATCCCCTTGCGCTCCGCGAGGGGCCGCACGACCACGAGCGTCTCCTCCAGCACCTCCTTGGGATCGAACGTCTCGGGACGGAACTCCATCCGGCCCGCCTCGACCTTCGCAAGGTCCAGCACGTCGTTGATGAGCTGGAGCAGATGGCGGGCGCTCGTGAGGATGTCCTGCACGAACTCTTCGTGCTCGGGGTTCACGGGTCCGACCTTGCCGCTCGCCATGAGGTCCGCGAAGCCGATGATCCCGTTCAACGGCGTGCGGAGCTCGTGGCTCATGTTGGCGAGGAACTCGCTCTTGAGCCGCGTCGCCTCCTGCATGGCGAAGTTCTGGCGGCGCAGCTCCTCCGCGGCGTAGCGCGCCTCGCGCGAGCGCAGATCCTCCTGCTCGCTCGCGAAGCTCTGCACGTCCAGCGCGACCGCCGTCTGGTCGGCGAGCGTCTCGAGGATCTCGATGCTCTCGTCGAGGAAGAGCGGGATGCGCTCGAGCGGCACCGCGAGCACGCCGCGCGCGCCGTTCTCCGAGACGAGCGGCAGGTAGAGCATGTTGGGCGCGGCGGGCGGAAGTGCCACGCCCTTCGCCACGGCCGCCGCGCGCTCGGGAGCCGTCACGCGGTCGACGATGAGCTCCCGCCGGTCGAACGCGCGCGACAGGGCGGTCCCCGGGATGCGATCCACTCGGACCCGGTCCTCATGACCGTCCTGGTGCAGCATCCACACCTCCCAGTCTTCCTTGCCCGGGAGGAGGATGGAGGCGCGCCCGGCGCCCGTGAGCCTCATCGCGGCGAGCTTGAGCCCGCGCATCGCCCGCCGCGCGCGCTCGTCCACGGAGCGGCCGGAGGTGTCGTCGAGATAGCGCTGCACCTCCTGGAGCTGCCAACCGCGGCGCAGCCAGCGCGGCGGCGAGAAGCCCGCGTACCAGGAGAGGATGAAGAGCACGGCGAGGGGCTGGATCGCGAGGTCGACGAGGTCCGCGAGGTCGGGTCGCACGATCCCCACGCCCGCGACGACGAAAAGACCGCCCAGGAGCGCCGCGCCAAGCGCCGCGAAGTTCAGCCGCCGCTTCGCGACGCCTGCGGATCGACGAGCGCCCGTGACGAACGCGAACGCACCGTACAGCTCCCCGTACGCGAAGTACGCGAGGACGAGGAGGACGACGGCGAGGCCGAGCGTCGTCGTCGGCGTGCCGCCGGTCGGGTTCGTGAGCGCGTTCCAGACGATGTACGCCCACGCGCCGACCATGCCGACGAGAAGGGGACCGTCCACCCACCAGGGGACGGGTCGGAAATGGCGGACGATCCGCACCACGAGGAACGGATGGGCGACGAGCGCGACGCCCGAGACGATCGTGAGCCACGTGGCCTTGTAGTGCAAGGGCCACGCGCTGAGCCACGTGACGACGGTCGAGGCGCCCAGCGACGCGAACATCATCGCGATGTCGCGCAGCTCCTTCCCGCCCCGACGGACATACTCGACCATCGTGAGGACGGCGGTCAGCAGAAGGAGCGCCTGCGTCACGAACGAGAGCGTCGTCGTGAGGTCGGGCCCGGCCATCGCTCCCGCGAGCACATCGCCCTTCTTGAACCTCCTCAAAGTCGCCGGGGCGGCTGCTGCCCGGCGTCCTCGAACTCGGTGAGCCCCCACGCGGACGCCTCGCCCTCGATGGGCTCGTAGCGCGCGGGCCCGATCGCAAGATGCGTCGCGAGCCCCGCGAAAACGCCCATCGCGCTCCCGCCCCAGAGGCCCGCGAGGACCGCGAACACGCGCAGCGCCGCGTTGCCGCTGCGCACGCCCAGCGCCACCGCGAGCGCGAGGAACGACGCGAACACGACGCCCCCGACGATCGTCTCGCGGGCGCGGCGCATGCCCACTCCTCCCCGTCCTGATGGGTCAACCTTTTGGCAGCCCTGTCGCACCCCGCGGTGACACGCCGGCGCCTTTCTTCCCCCGCGCCCGTCTGGGCCGCCATGGAGGGCCTGATGCGGGGCCTCGGCTTCGGCCGGGCCAAGAAGGAGGCGACGCCTCCCGAGCCCGCGCCCCCGCTCGCTCGCCCGCCCTCGGTCGCGCACCATTGGCTCACCATCTCCGTCGCGCGCCCCGGGCCCGCGGCGCCGCTCCCCGTGTCGCACGCGCGCGTCGTCATCCGCCCCTTCCCGCGCGGCGCCTCCAAGCCCGAGGAGGCCGTCGCCCGCGGCGCGACCGGCCCCGATGGCAGCATCGCCGTCTCGCTCCCCGCCGGCCGCTACGCCGTCTACGCGCAGCACGAGGGGGAAGGCAAGGCCGTCACCGTCACGCTCGAGCACGCGGGCCGCGCGATGCTCACGCTCGAAAGCCTCGGGCGGCGCGTCATCCTCAGCTGCGAGGTCACGGGACCCGACGGGGATCCCGTGCCCGACGCGACCGTCGACGTGCGCACGGTCCCCGCGGGCACGCACGCCGCGCGCGAGGTCACGAACGACGACGGCGTCGCCGACGTCCACCTCCCGCCGGGCGCCTACGAGGTCCGCGTCGGCGACACGATCACGCGCACCTACATCGAGGCCGACACGATCCTGCGCATCATGGCCGAGCGCCAGGCGCCCGAGGCCGTCGCCGCGCCGCCCGTGTCGAAGTACGCCCAGCGCGCGCGGGCGGCGACGAGCGTCATCGCGCCGCTCGACACGGGCGCAGTGCGAGAAGAGACCTGGAACTGAGACTTGCGGGCTGCGCCCGCAAGTCTCAGACGCCGCGTCAGGCCCCCTTCGGGGGACCGTAGCCTGCTTCGCTTCGCTCAGCAGGCGCGCGACACGCCCCGCTCGGCGCGGCCTACCGGCCGCGTCTCGGGGGCGATCCCGCTGACACGATGCGGGTCGCAGAGAAGAGGCTTGAAAGGAAAAGCCCGCAGGGCGCGGTGACCGGGCGCCCTGCGAGGGGAGTTCGTTAGGCTTTACAGGCCCAGCGCGGCCTTGAGCCACGCCATGAAGGACACGTGGCCCGTCGCGCCGGCCGCGTCGAGGGCGCCCTCGGCGCCGCCGTCGACCTGCGCGTCCGCGCCGGTCTCGTCCGCGTGCGCGTCCACGGTCGCGTCGACCGAGGCGCCCGCGCCGCCGAGGAGGCCGGAGAGCTTCGTCCACAGCTCGTCGAGCTTGGCCTTCACGGTCGTCTTCACGTCGGCCTTCGCGTCGGCGGCCGCGTCGAGCGAGCCGGAGACGTGGCCGTCAGCGTACTGCGAGTCGACGTCGGCGGTGGCGTCGGCGGCGACCGAGGCGGCGCCATCGAGCTGGCCGTCCACGGCGCCGGTGGCGTCCCAGACGGCGTCGACCTGGCCGCGCGCGCCATCGAGCGCGCCGGTGGCGTCCGCGGCGGCGGAGCCCGACCCCGACAGGTCGAGCGAGCCGCCGGCCGCGGCAACGGGGAGAGCGATCATGGCCGCGAGGGCCAGCAGGGCGCAGAGCAGGTTTCGGGGGCTCATGGACCAACGTTGCTCGGGGAGGGGCTCGGTCTTGTTGGATAGCGCCGGAAACGGAGCGGTCACCAGACCCTACCGGGCGGCGAACCCTTTTCCCGGCAAGCCCTCGTCCCTGACGCATGAAGGACGAGCCGCTCACGTACGCGTCGTCGGGCGTGGACATCAAGGCCAAGGACGAGGCGGCGAAGGCGATCGCGAAGACGCTGGGCTTCGCGCGCAAGGGGTTCGGCGCGCCGCTCGGGGGCTCGGGCCACTTCGCGGGCATGGTGGACTTCGGCGAGCACGCGCTCGTGCTCGCGACCGATGGCGTCGGCACGAAGCTCGAGATCGCGACAGCGATGAGGAAGTGGGACACGGTCGGCATCGACTGCGTCGCGATGAACGTGAACGACGCGGTCTGCGTGGGCGCGGAGCCGATCGCGTTCGTGGACTATCTCGCCGTCGAGAAGCCGGACCCGCACCTTGCCGCCGAGCTCGCGAAGGGGCTCGACGAAGGCGCCCGCCAGAGCAACATGAGCATCATCGGCGGCGAGACCGCCGTGCTTCCCTCGCTCGTGAAGGGGTTCGACCTCGCGGGGACCGTGCTCGCCTTCGTGAAGAAGGACCGCATCGTCTCCGGCCAGCGGATCGCCCCCGGCGACGTGATCCTCGGCGTCCCTTCATCCGGCGTGCACAGCAACGGCTACACGCTCGTGCGGCGCGCGATGGAACGGGCACGAAAAAGCTATCACGATGCGATGCCGGACGGCCGGAGCGTCGGCGCGGTCCTCCTCGAGCCCACGCGCATCTACGTGAAGGCCGCGCTCGACATGCTGGAGGCGATCCCGCACGGCGCGTGCCATGGCATCGCGCACATCACGGGCTCCGGGCTCCTCAACGTCCCGCGCCTCAAGAAGGACGTGCGCTACGTGCTCGACGCGCCGCTCCCGATCCCTGCGATCTTCACCGAGGTCCAACGCTGGGGCGCCGTCGCCGACGACGAGATGCACCGCACCTTCAACATGGGAATGGGCCTCTGCGTGATCGTCGCGCCCGAGCACGCGGACGCCGCGCTCGCCGCGCTCCGCAAGCACTGGCCCGGGAGCGCGCGCGTGGGGCGCGTCGAGGCCGGCGCGGGCGTGAGCCTGCCCACGCG
>DATLCC010000060.1:0-30234 GCA_035526585.1 Thermoplasmatota archaeon
AAACAGACGGCGTTGGTGCAGTCGTTGTCGCCGGTGCCGGAGGCCAGCGAGGTCAGGGTCATTGTGTCGGCCGCCGCGCTCGCCGCCCCCGCGACGAATACGATAGCAATGCCAGCCAGGCAGATGAGCAGCAGCGAGCGGAGGACGACAGAGAACGAGCGGACAGCCATGGGACCCACCTTGAGAGATAGCCCTCGAACGTTCCGAGGACTGAACGTCGCGGGCAGGCCAGCGTCCAAGGATAATCCTTTGCCTGGGCCCGTTTCGCGGACGAGCGTGTCCGTCGTTGCGCACGTTCAAAGGTGTCCACCGGCCGCAGTCGCTGCACAGGATTAGGCATAGGTTCTTACCTCCATGCTTACCCCTGTCGCGGCACCACTGTGCACGCGCGGCCGCGCCGATGCCCGCGCCGTTGCGCGCCGGGCGACACGCGTGAGCGCGGGAAGGAGCGCGCGTGGAAAGCATCCCTGCCCCGCGGGGCGTGCAGATGTTCAGGCCGTGCGCAGCGTTTTCCGAGCGGCGCCCCGGGGAGCGCTCCTCCAAGCTCGCTCTACAGCCGCGTCGCGTTCAGCCGCGCCGCGGTAGGAGGGGTTCAAGGTCTTGGAGCATGCGTGGCACGTCCCTCTCGACCGCCAGCCAGACCTCGTCCAGGTCCACCGCGTCATACGCGTGGATGAGTCGGTCGCGCATGCCGGCGATCGCGCGCCAGGGGATCTGCGGGTGCTTTCTTGAATATTCTGACGAAACGCGTTTGGCCGCCTCGCCGACGATCATGAGCTGATGGATGATGGCGGAACGGAGCTGGAGGTCAGCGGAGAACGCTTCGAAGCTCGCGTCCGCCCGGAACTCTAGGATGTGACGGCATGCGACCGCCATGTCGAGCACGCTGGACTCATCCCTCGACATGCACGGGCTCCGCGGTGGCGAGGATCGCGTCGCGCCGGAGCCAGTTTTCGCTGCGCTCGATCGCGCGCCGCGTCACAAGATCGACCCTGCGGCCGATGATCCCGGACAGCTCGTCCTCCATGGTGACGACATCGAAAAGGCTCCAGGCGGCGCCTGGCGCGAACGTGACAAGGACATCGACGTCGCTGTCCGGGCGGAAATCGGCGCGAAGAACCGAGCCGAAGAGAGCGAACTCGCGGATCTGCCATTTGCGGCAGAACTCAGCGAGGCGGCGCTTGTCCAGCGCGACACGGATGCCCATCCGGGCTTCTAGTCATGGTCGGGAGCTTGAGCGTTTCGACGCCCGGATGAGGCGTTCAGTGCTCCGACCTATTCGGAGATCCACACCGCCACGGAACGGGAGCCGGAGATCCGAAGGTCCTCCGAAGATCCGAAGCTGGGTGATGACCCACACGCCTCCAGCCCTCCGGTCGTCCTCCGGCTCTCCGGCTTCCATCGCCGGCCGAGCAAGGCAGGAGCCGCGCCAACCGTTTTCCGTAGGTGCCCGCTTCTCGGACGCATGGGCGTCGACCTCTCCGACGTCGTCCCGAGGCAGGGGCGCCGGCTGGAGGATCTCCAGGGCAAGGTCATCGCGATCGATGCGTACAACGCCCTCTACCAGTTCCTCTCTAGTATCCGCCAGCCCGACGGGACGCCCCTGAAGGACAAGCACGGCCGCATCACGAGCCACCTTTCGGGGCTGCTGTACCGGACGGCCAACCTGGCGGAGGCCGGCATCCGGCCCGTCTATGTTTTCGACGGCAAGCCGCCGCAGCTCAAGCGCGCGACGCTCGACGAGAGGAAGGAGCGCAAGGTGCAGGCGCAGGCCGACTACGAGGAGGCGCTGGAGAAGGGCGACACCGCGCGCGCCTTCAGCAAGGCCCAGCAGACGAGCCACCTGACGCAGGACATGGCGGGCGAGGCGAAGGAGCTCCTCTCCGCCCTGGGCATCCCCTGGGTGCAGGCGCCCTCGGAGGGCGAGGCGCAGGCGGCGCACATGGCGGCCAAGGGCAGCGTGTACGCGGCCTCGAGCCAGGACTTCGACGCGCTCCTCTTCGGCGCGCCTCGTTTGGTGCGTAATCTCGCCGTCACGGGGAAGCGGAAGCTGCCCGGCAAGTCGATCTGGGTCGACGTCGAGCCGGAGCTCATCGAGCTGGACGCCGTGCTGAAAGAGACGTCGCTCACCCGCGAGCAGCTCGTGGACGCGGGGATCCTCGTGGGCACGGACTTCGACCCGGGCGTCAAGGGCGTGGGCCCGAAGCGGGCGATCAAGCTCATGCGCGAGAAGGGGGACCTCCTCGACGTCCTCGTCCAGCTCGAGGCGGACATCCCGGACGCCGAGCAGATCCGGGACATCTTCCTCAGGCCCGAGGTCACCGACGCGTACGACGTGTCGTTCAAGCCGGTGGACGAGGCGCGCGTGCTCGCCATCCTCGTGAAGGAGCACGATTTCGGCGAGGATCGCGTGAAGAGCACATTTGCCCGATACGCGAAATTGTCAGAGTCGATGAAGCAGAGATCGCTCGATGCGTTCTTCTGACCGCCTCCGGGCGCGGGCGCGGAAGGGGGCGCGGGGCGGTCCTCGGTGCGCGGGAGCGGACGACGTCAGCCTCTTTTCACCGGCATCGCGGCGATCAGCTTTGTCAACATCGCGGCAACGTCGTTGAGGAGCTTGCGCGCGCTTTCGATGTCGGCGGAACCGCCAAAGAGGCCTTCCACCAGATCGAGGATCGCGGCGCTTTCCCCCGCCGAGCGGCGAGCGATCCGGTGGATGCGCGCTTTCTCGGCGGGGCTGAATTCATTCGCTCCTTCTGCGATGTTGAACGGGATCGAGGAGGAGGCTCGTCGCAGTTGGTCGCGGAGGTCGAGGCGATGGTGAGGGATCTTCGCGCTGATCGCCTCCAGCTCGATCGCCACGCGGACCGCCTTCCGGTAGGCGTCGAGCTTCGTGTGCTGCCACACAGACGCTATCATGTGCTCCGGGGTCATCCTCATTGTCCCCGCCTCCTTGCCGGCCGCTCTCGAAGCCCGCCCCTGAGCACCGCCCCGCGCCCGCTTCCGTCACCGCGCCGCTCCCGACTCCCGCCCCCGAGGCCCGCCCCGCGCCCGCTTCCGCGCCCGAGCCCGTCACGGGGCTTTTTATACGGCCCGCAGGTGGCAGTCCCATGAGCGTCAAGGAGACCGACGTCCTCGTCATCGGCGCAGGCCCCGGCGGATACGTCGCCGCCATCCGCGCCGCGCAGCTCGGGAAGCAGGTCCTCTGCGTCGAGAAAGAGAAGCTGGGCGGGGTCTGCCTCAACGTGGGCTGCATTCCGTCGAAGGCGCTCATCCACGCGGCGAAGACGTTCAAGGCCATCCAGCACGACGCGGCGACGATGGGCATCGAGGTGTCCGGCGCGAAGCTGGACCTCCGCAAGACCCAGGAATGGAAGCGCGGCGTCACGACGAGCCTCACGAACGGGATCGGCCAGCTCTTCAAGGCGAACAAGGTCGAGTCCCTGATCGGGACCGCGACCTTCACGGGTCCCCACGAGGTCGCCGTCGCGACCTCATCGGGCGTCGTGACCGTGCGCTTCCAGAGCTGCATCGTGGCGACGGGCTCGCGGCCCATCCAGATCCCCGGCTTCGCCTTCGGCGCGAACGTCGTGGACAGCACGGCCGCCCTCGATCTCGAGGACGTGCCGGGCCGCCTCGTCGTCATCGGGGGCGGGTTCATCGGCCTCGAGATCGGCATGGCGTACGCCGCGATGGGGTCGAAGGTCTCCGTCGTCGAGATGATGGACCAGCTTCTTCCCGGCCAGGACGCGGAGATCGTGAAGCTCATCGAGCGCCGCTGCAAGAAGGACGGCATCGCGGTCTTCACCAAGGCGAAGGCCAAGTCCTTCACCGGCGGCGAGGTCGTGATCGAGGTCGACGGGAAGGAGGAACGGCTCCCGGCCGACAAGGTCCTCGTCTCGGTCGGTCGCCGTCCGAACACGGACGCGCTCGGCCTCGACAAGGCGGGCGTCCAGGTCCAGCCCAAGGGACTGATCACAGTCGACGACAAGGGCCGCACCAACGTCCCGCACATCTACGCGATCGGGGATATCACTCCCGGCCCCGCGCTCGCGCACAAGGCATCGAAGGAAGGGACGGTCGTCGCGGCGGTCATCGCGGGCGACAAGGGCGCGAAGCTCGACTACAAGGCGCTCCCATGGGCCGTGTTCACGGAGCCCGAGATCGCGACCGTTGGCCTCACCGAGCAGCAGGCCAAGGACAAGGGCTACGAGCCCGTCGTCGCGAAGTTCCCGTACGCGGCGCTGGGCCGCGCGAAATCCACGAACGCGACGGAAGGCTTCGTCAAGATCGTGGCCGACAAGAAGACGGACCTCCTCCTGGGCGTGCACATCGTGGGCGCCGAAGCGTCGAACCTCATCGCGGAGGCGGCGATCGCGATCGAGATGGGCGCGACGGCGATGGACCTCGCGCTCACGATCCACACGCACCCGAGCTTCCCGGAAGCGCTGATGGAAGCCGCCGAGGGCATCCATGGAAAGATGATCCACGCCGCCAACAAGCCTTCCTGAGCGGCGTGGAGCATGCGACATGCGCCGCAGCGCACGGCGCTGATGATCCACGCGGCGAACAAGTCGACGTAGCCATTTCCGACGACGTGATCAGGCCCGAAGCACCGAAACGGCGCCGAAGCGCCAAAAGCCATCACTTCAGGAGTTCGTCGAACTCTGCGCGCGTCATGCCCGCCTGACGGAGGATCGACACAAGCGTTCCGGGCGCAATGGAACGGTGGTTCGGGACGATGACGACACGAACCTCGCCACCACGGCGGCCATTCAATCGCACGTGGCTGCCGCGCTGACCGACGATCTCGAACCCTGCTTGCCCCAGCGCTTTGAGGACCTTACGCGCGGAGAGGGCGGGAAGTTTCCCCATTGCCAGCCTCGAACGTCGTCAGGATCGCCTTACGCTTCGGAACGTGCGCGTGAGGGTCTTCGAGATATAGCTCGACCGCTTCGCGCAGGTTCGACAGCGCCTTCTTGGTCGTCGGTCCCTGGCTGGCGATATCGAGCTCCGGGCACCACGCCACGAAGAGCTTCCCCTCCTTCCGGATGACCGCCGACAATTCCATGGGCCGAGAGTGGAGAAGCCCGCTACATGAACATTGTCCCGTTCGCGTCTCCGTGGCTAAGGGCCCGCAGGCCCCGCTCGTCACGCGCCCATCGGAAGCCTGACGCGGAACGTGGCGCCCTTCCCGATGCCAGGGCTCTCGCAGGAGATGTCCCCGCCGTGCGTCTCGATGATGCCGCGCGCGATGTAGAGCCCGAGCCCCGTGCCGCCGCGCGCCGTCTCCGTCAGATCGTGGACCTGGCTGAACGGCTGGAAGAGGCGCTGGATGTCCTCGGGCTTCAACCCGCGCCCGCTGTCGCGCACCTCGAAGAAGGCGCGCCCGTCGCGCTCGCCGACGACGACGTCGATCGCGCCGCCCTTGGGCGTGAAGCGTAGCGCGTTGCGGATGAGGTTGAAGAGGACCTGCGTCAGGCGGCGCGCGTCGGCGTTCACCGTGACGGGCTTCTCGATGCGCACGTTGAGCGCGACGCCCTGCGCTTCCGCGCTGTCGGCGAAGCTCTCGACGGCCTCGGTCGCCACGCTCTCCAGCGCGACCGGCGCCACCTCGACGTCGACGCGGCCGGCTTGGACCCGCGCGGAGTCGAGCACGTCGGAGAGGAGCGCGCCCAGCTGGTCGACGTTCCGTGATAGCACCTTGACGCTGTGGCGCTGCTTGTCGCTCAGGGGCCCGAGGCGCTCCGAGTTCAGCATGTGCGCCTGCAGCTTGATCGGCGTGAGCGGCGTGCCCAGCTCGTGGGCCGCGTTGTTGATGAACTGCGTCTTCATGGCGTCGAGCTCGCGCAGGCGCGTGTTCGTGGCCTGCAGCTCCTCCTGCTCACGGAGCGCCTTCTCCGCGAGGACGCGCTCGGTCACGTCGCGGAAGCTCCACACGCGGCCGATGACGGCGTCGCCGCTGCGCTGCGGCTGCGAGTATCGTTCGACGATGCGGCCGTTCTTGAACTCGATGACGTCGAAGCTCGTCTCTTCCGGGTGCTCGTAGAGCGTCTTCACCTTCGTGCGGAAGCCGACGGGGTCGACGACCTGGTCCTGGACGTACTCGAGGGATCGGGTGTCGTCGCCCGAGGAGAGCACGGACATCGGGATGCGCCACATCTCGACGAACTTGCGGTTGAAGCCGGAGATCTTGCCCGACTGGTCGATGACAAGGATGCCGTCGGTCGTGGACTCGAGCGTTGCGGTGAGCGTGGAGACCGCGCGGCGCAGCGCCTCTTCCGCGCGCTTGCGCTCGGTGACGTCGCGAAGCGACATGACGGCGCCGATGACGACGTTGTTGTTGCGGATCGGCGTGCGGTCCCACTCGACCTGGACGGCCGTGCCGTCCTTGCGCACGAGCCTCGTCGCCTGGTCCTCGGGCATGGTCGCGTCGCTGGGAAGCCAGCCCGTCGGAAGCGGGCGTTGCCCTTCGGCCGATCGAAGGATCGCGTCGATGCGCATCCCCTGCAGCTCGCCGACGTCGCGCTGCGTCATGTGCGCGGCGGCGGGGTTCGCGAAAGTGATCCTTCCCTCGAGGTCGAGGCCGAGGATGCCTTCGCCCGCGCTGTCGAGCACGAGCGCGGTGCGGCGGCGCGCGTTCTCCGCGATCTTCCACCCCATGAGGAGCGCCGCGCTCTCGCCGAGCACGAGCGCGGCGTGGATGATCGCCCACTTCCACGGGTGCGCGAACGCGTCGGGGTGGTTGTAGACGAAGGTGGGGAAGATGGCGCCGATGATCCCGTGGTCCAGCGCCACGTAGGCGATGGCCAGGCTGAAGGGGACCCAGTCCTGGTAGAGCGCGATCACGGCGAGGATCACGAAGAAGTGGAAGTGCGCCTCGATGTAGCCGCCCGAGAACTGGACGATCGCGGCGGAGGAGGTGACGAGCGCGAGGCCCGCGATCGCGCCGCGGAAGCGCCGCTTGGGCTTGGGCCACGCGGCGAGCGCGCCGATGAGCGCGACGGCGGCCGATTCGGCCACGACGAGCGCAGGCGCGGCCCCCATGTAGAGGCCGAACGCGAGGATCCCCGCGGCGTGGAGCCAGATGATCAGAAGGATGGCCCGGTGTCGGGCGCGCCACTCGTCCTCGGGTAGCTCTTTCCCTTCGGGGAGGACGCGGCGTACGCTCTCAGCGAGGCGGCGAGGCCAGGAGGCGGGCACCTTACCCTATTTTTCTTTCAACAACGTGAAGCCATGGGGTACGGCTGAAAGGCTAACGTGCCCCCTCTCCCCAGGCCTGCGCCGCCGCTCCTCGTTATAAAGGTGATGAAGGGAGCGGGGGTCCTGTCGCTCGCGGCGGCCCTGGTCCACGGGGGGTTGACCTCCGCCCACTTCGAGGAGTGGTGGGGGTATGGCGCCTTCTTCCTAGGTGTCACCCTGGCCCAAGCCGTCCTGGGGCTCGCCCTCCTCACGGACGCCTTCGAGGCCCGCCGGGACGTCCTCGCGATGCTGGTCACGGGGATCGTCGGGAACCTCCTGGTCGTCGCGATGTACGTCATCTCGCGGACGACCGGCATCCCGCTCGTTGGCCCCGATGCGGGCGAGGTCGAAGCGCGCGACCCGTTGGGCGTCGGGACGACGCTGGCCGAGGTCGCCACCGCGCTCCTTCTGGCGTACGCGCTCGTTGCCATCCTCAGGAACGCGCGCACCGCGGCACCCTAGTTGCGCTCCCGCGGGCGCGCTCCTCGCGGGCGCGAGCCGCGCTCACGCGCGGCGCGCGACCGAGAGCGCCATCCCGGCCAGCACGAGCGCGCCCGCCACCGCGAGCGCGATGCCGAAAGGCTCTCCGAGCGCCACGACGCCGGCGCCGGCCACGAGCACCGGCACGAGGAGCTGCATCGTGCCCGCCTCGATCGCGGAGAGCTCGGGTAGCACGCGCGCCCAGAGCGCATAGGCGAGCGCGGTCGTGACCGCGCCCATGAACGCGCACACGAGGACGCCCGCGAGCGTCCAGTGCAGCGCGCCCCGCTCGACGAGCGCGAGGATCGGCATCGCGAGAGCGAGGCCCACGAACGCCTTCGCGTTCGTCGCGAGGGGCGTTCCCCGGCGCCGCAGCAGGAGCGAGTACGCGCCCCAGGCGACGCCCGTGAGCGCGAGGAGCGCGACGCCCAGCGCCGTCGTCCCCTCCACGCGGCCCACCGCGAGCGCGCCGACGCCGGCGAGCGCGAGGAGCGAGCCCGCGATGGCGCGCGCGCCCGGCCGCGCGCCTCCGAGCGTCATCGTCGTCACGACGAGCGCGTAGAACACGAACGTGCCCGCGGCGGCCGTGATGTACCGATAGCCGTACGCGATCGCGAGCGCATACCCTCCGAGGAACAGGACGAGCGTCCAGTCCCTGCGGTCGGGCAACGCCGCGCGCGCCTGCCCCTGCGCCGCCAGGATCGCGGCGAGCATCGTGGCGCCCGCGACGAAGCGGACGATCGTGATGCTCGCCGCATCGAGGAGCGCGCGGCTCACGAGGTAGCGCGTGGCGACGCTGTTGAAGGCGAAGCAGGCCATGACGAGGAGGACCAGCCCCAGCGTCCGCGGGCGCACGCGCGGCCCATGGTGAGCTTCACGCTTCATCCCGCGCTTCAGGCGTCGTGGGACTGGGGCCGTCGCTCGACGCGTGGGGCAAGCACGGGCGCTTCAGCTACGCGGGCGACCTCGAGCGCGGCACGCGCATCCTCTACGGCCGCACCAAGGTCATCGTCGTGGCGCCGGAGCTGTACGCGGAGCTCCTCGCGCGCTTCGCGGGGAAGGTGGTCGCGATCGGCGCGTCCCGCCGCCCCGCGCGCGGGTCGCTGGGCTCGTGGCTGAAGACCCACCTCGGCGTCGAGCTGGCCGTCGTGTACGTGGGTCCGATCCTCGTGCGCGAGGGCGCGGCCGAGCGGGTCGACGAGACGACGCTTCGCTTCCTTTGACGCCTAGTCGACTTGCTTGCGAGCGACGTGGTGGGTCGCGCTTGCAACGGTAGCGCTTGAAAACGATCCAAAACGAAGCCACGGAGGACCACGCAGATGAAGAGACAACTGTCTCCACTCGTCTCCGTGGCCCTCCGTGGTCTCGTCTGTGGGCCGGAGTGTCAGGCGGCAACTTTCGCGAGGATCGCGACCGCCTCGTCACATTGCTCGCGCGTCACGACGAGCGGCGGCGCGAGCCGGAGCACGTGCTCGCCGATCGCGTTCACGAGGAGGCCCGCGCTCTCGGCGTCCGCCTTCACGCGCTTCGCGACGGGCTCCTTGAACTCGGCGCCCACGAGGAGCCCGAGCCCGCGCGTCTCCTTGAGGCCGGGCACACGCGCCAGGAGCTGCTCGCGCAGGTAGGCACCGGTCGTCGTCGCGTTCTGGAGCAGGCGCTCGCCTTCGATCACGTCGAGCGTCGCGAGCGAGGCGGCCGCCGCGACGGGGTTGCCGCCGAACGTGCTGCCGTGGCTGCCGGGCTCGTGGAGCGACGCCGTCGCCTGCGAGAAGAGCGTGACCCCCAGCGGCATGCCCGACGCGATGCCTTTCGCGAGCGTCGTGATATCAGCCTTCACGCCGAAATGCTCCTGCGCGAGGAAGTGGCCGGTGCGCCCGACGCCCGTCTGGATCTCGTCCATGACGAGGAGCGCGTCGTGCTCCTTGCAGAGCCGAGCGGCCTCCTGCACGAAGGCCGCGTTCAGCGGCCGCACGCCCGACTCGCCCTGCACGGGCTCCAGGAAGATGCCCGCGATCGGCTGCTCGGCGAACGCCTTCTGGAGCGCCGCGGTGTGGTTGGCGCGCACGTGCGCGATCTGGGTAGGCAGCGGCCCGAACTCCTTCTGGTACTTCGCCTGCGCGGTGAGCGTGACGGTGCCCGTCGTGCGCCCGTGGAAGCTGTTCTCCAGCGAGAGCACGACGGCCTCCGGCTTCCCCTTGCGGTGCGCATGGCGGCGCACGGTCTTCAGCGCGGCCTCGTTGGCTTCGGCGCCGCTGTTGCTGAGGAACACCTTGTCGTAGCCCGTGATGGCACGCAACCGTTCCGCGAGCCCCAACGCGGGCTCGTTCGCGTACAGGTTGCTCGTGTGCATCAGGCGGCCCGCCTGCGCCGCGATGGCGGCGACGACCTTCGGGTGCGCGTGCCCGGTCGAGGAGACCGCGATCCCCGCGAGGAAATCGAGGTAGCGCTTGCCGTGGCTGTCGAAGACCTCGACGCCCTTGCCATGGTCGAGCATGAGCGTGGGCGTCGCGTAGTTGGGGGCCAGCGAGGACTCCCATCGAGACTTGAGGTCCATTCAGCGCGCCTCCACGAAGAGCGTGCCCGCGGGGCGCCCCTCGGCGAGCTCCGAAAGTCCCGAGTCATCGAGCACGCGGACGCGCGCGACGCCGCTGTGCACGGCCTCGAGCGCGCCGTGGATCTTCGGGATCATCCCGCCGCTTGCGACGCCGCTCTTGATGAGCTCCCGCGCATCGTCGGGCGTGAGGACGGGGATCGGACGACCGAGCTCGTTCTTCACCGCCGGGACGTCGGTGAGGAGGAGCAGGTCCTTCGCGCCGACCGCCTTCGCGATCGCGCTCGCGACCTCGTCCGCGTTCACGTTCAGGGCGCCGTGCGCATCCACGGCGATAGGCCCGACGACCGGCGTGATGCCGTTGAACACAAGGTGGCGCAGCAGCTCCGCGTCGACCCGCGTGACCGTGCCGACGCGGCCGAGGGCCGGATCCTTCACGACGCCTTCGAGGAGCGCGGCATCGCGCCCGGTGAGCGCGACCGCGGGCGCGCCTGCGACGGTCAGCGTGTGCGCGAGGACCTTTCCGATCTGCGTGAAGATGGGCTCCGCCACTTCGAGGACCTTCTCGTCCGTGACGCGTAGGCCCGCGACGAAGCGCGGCTCGATGCCGGCGGCCTTGAGGGCCGCGCTGACCTGGGCGCCGCCGCCGTGGACGACGATGAGCCTGGTGCGCTCGCGAAGCGCCCGTAGACGCTTCGCGAGGGTGAGCCGGCCTTCGGCCGACTCGACGGAGCGTCCGCCAAGCTTCACGATGGTGAGACCGTTGAGTTCGTGGGCCATGATATCACGTGGTGTAATCCGCGTTGATCTTCACGTAGTCGTAGGTGAGGTCGCAACCCCACGCGACGGCATCGTGCTCGCCGTCGTGGAGGTCGACGACGAAGATGACGTGGTCCTTGTCCACGATGCGCCGCAGCCCCGCGCTGTCAAGCGTCTCGCACGGCTCGCCGGCCTTGAGGACCCACGCCGCGCCGGCGGCGCTCTTCATCTGGATGTCGACCTTCGACGGCTCGAACTCGGCGCCGCTGTATCCGACGGCCGCAAGGATACGCCCCCAGTTGGGGTCGCGCCCGAACACGGCAGACTTGACGAGGGGACTCTTGGTGACGGACCGGGCCGCCTTGCGCGCGTCCGCGGGAGAGCGCGCGTTCTCGATGCGGACCTCGAGAAGCGTCGTCGCTCCTTCCCCGTCCCTCGCGATCTTCTTCGCGAGCGTCTCGCACACGAGGTAGAGCGCGTCCTTGAGCTGCTGGTAGCCGCGCTGGCGCGTGACGGGCTGGTTGCCGGCGGCGCCGTTCGCGAGCACCACGCACATGTCGTTCGTGCTCGTGTCGCCATCGACGCTGATCATGTTGAACGTGCGGTTGACAACGTCGCGCAGCGCCGTGCGCAGCGCATCGGGCTCGACCGCCGCGTCCGTCACGACCCAGCCGAGCATGGTCGCCATGTTGGGGTGGATCATGCCGCTGCCCTTCGCCACGCCGGCGAAGCGCACGACGACGCCGTTGATCTCCGCCTCGACAAGGACCTCCTTGGGCACAAGGTCCGTGGTCATCATGGCCCGGGCGACGCTGCCTGGCTCCGCCTGGTCGAGCGTGCCCACGCAGTTCTTGATGCCTTCGCGCACGATGTCCATCGGCAGGTGGCGCCCGATGACGCCGGTGCTGGCCACGACGACCTCATCGGGGCTGATGTTGAGACACTTCGCCGTGAGCTGAGCCATCTCCAGCGCGTCCTGATAGCCCTGCTCGCCCGTGGCGGCGTTGGCGCAGCCGGCGTTGCACACGATGGCGCGCGCGTAGCCGCTCGCGAGGTGCTCCTCCGTCACGGTGACCGGCGCGGCGCGCACCTTGTTCGTCGTGTAGACGCCGGCGGCGGCCGTGTTCGGGCGCGTGCTGAAGATCACGCTGAGGTCCTTGCGCATCCGCTTGATGCCCGCGGCATGGCCGTTGGCCTTGAACCCCTGCACGTCGTGGATGCCGCCCTCGATGAGGCGCGGCCCGAGCGATCCGACCATCTCAGGCGCCTCCGTAGGCGACGAGGCCCGCGGTGCGCGGGAGACCGAACATGAGGTTCATGTTCTCGACGGCCTGGCTGCTTCCGCCCTTCGCGAGGTTGTCGATCGCGCTCGTCACGATGTAGTAGCCGGCGCCGTTCACGCCGTGCGGCTTCACGTGGCACATGTTGGTGTTCCGGACGTGCTTCGTGTCCGGCTCGTGCTCGACGACGCTGACGAACGGCTCGTCGCTGTAGCCCTTCTCGTAGAGCGCAACGAGCTCCGCGTGCGTCAGGGCGCCGCCCTTGGGCTTCGCGTGCGCCGTCGCGAGGATCCCGCGGTTCATCGGCACGATGTGCGGCGTGAAGCTCACGCGGATGCCAGACGCCGCGGCGTAGCTCAGCGTCTCCGCGATCTCCGGCTCGTGGCGGTGCGCTCCGACCTTGTAGGCGCGCGCGCTCTCGTTCATCTCGGGGTAGTGGAGCTCGTCGCTGGGCTCCTTGCCCGCGCCCGTCACGCCGCTCAGCGCCGTCACGATCACAGGCTCGTCGATGAGGCCGGCGCGCGCGAGGGGCAGGAGCGCGAGCGCGCTCGCGGTCGGGTAGCAGCCGGGGTTCGCGACGAGCTGCGCGCGGCGGATCTTCTCGGCGTTGAGCTCGGGCAGCCCATAGACGGCGCCCTGCGCGACGGGCGCCGCGCCGTAGTGCTTCGCGGCCGCGCCGGGGCTCAGGCGGTGATCGCCGCTGAGGTCGATGACGCGAAGGCCCGCCGCGAGAAGGGAAGGCGCGAGCTCGCGCGCGACGCCGCTTGGTGTCGCGAGGAAGACGACGTCCACTCCCGAAAGTCCCGCGGGAGTTGCCGGAGCGAAGGTGTGGTGGTCGAGCGCGCCGCCGAAGGCTGGGAACTTCCCTTTTGCGCTCTTCCCCGGGCTCGTGGCGCTCGCGAGCTTCTCGACGCTCGCGTGCGGGTGCTTGAGGAGCCAGCGCAGCAGCTCGGAGCCGAGGTAGCCGGTCGCGCCGACGATGCCCACACGGACAGTGTTCATTCCAAGCTCCGCATCGTGCCGTCTCGAACGTAAGGCTGCTGTCTGCGAAGGCACAAACTTCGGCGCGCGTGTCCAGAACGGGACACGGCCCTCTCAGTCGCCGCCGTCGCCCGGGAAGTACCCGAGCGCGACGAACCCCGACGCGAGCGCGACGACGGCCGTGAGGGCGATGGCGGCGGCGATCCACCCGCGCCTCTGGATCCCCCATTGCGCGAGCGCCGTCACGAGCGCGATGAAGCCGACGGGCGCGCCCACGAGCTGCACGAGGACGATCCACGAGGTGGAGCTCGCGACGACCGGGCCCGCGAGCGCGCCCGCAGCAGGAAGCGTCGCCCACCACACGCGGCGCGCCGCGAGCCCGAGGCCCGCCGCCGCGATGGCGATGCCGCCGATACGCGCGTAGAAGGGCGGCCACGGCGACGCGGGCTCGAAGGGCGCCGAGAACGCGAGCCCCTCGTCGGAGCGCTCCGTGACGAACGCGAAGTGGGTCTCGTTCGCATCGCGAGGCGTCGGCACGGGGACGAGCGAGAGCTCGTCGGCGAGAGGGCGCAGCAGGAGCGGCCGCCGGATGCCGCCGCCGCGATGGTCGCCTTCCACGGGGACGAGCGGGCCGCACATCGAGTGGCTGCAGACCGAGGTGTAGAGATACGTCGTGTCGTTGGCCGCGTCGTAGGAATGGACGCTTCCGCCATAGGCGGACACGCGCACGCGCGAGGCATCGACCGCGCCGGCCGCGCGGACCTTCTCACCAAGCTCGTAGGAGCTCGTGGGAGAGGGAGATATCACCGCGGCGGCCACGACGAGCAGCACGCCGGCCGCGAAAAGCGCGACTCCAGCGGCGCGGATCACGCTCTCACCTCACGTTCGCGCGCTTCGCGAGCTCGTCGCGCGCCGCGTCCGTCTCGCGCACTTCGACGCCCACTTCCTGGTGGTCGGGGTGGCCGACGAGGTGGCTCGTGAGGACGCGCTCCGTGTCGCGCTCGAAGTGCAGGAAGCGCCGATGCCCGCCCGCCCAGGCGACGAAGACGCCGTGCGCGATCAGGCTCGGAAGGTGCGTCCCCACGTACCAGTCGCGCAGGAGCGAGGGCCATCTGGGGCTCTCGACGTCGACGCGCTGGATGTCCGAGTAGGGGACGACGACGCTGCGGCGCACCGAAGTGAGCACGCTGGGGCCCACGAGGCGGATCAGCAGGTGATCCGATCTGTGATCGAGGGCGACGGGCATCAGGAGAGACCCTTCCGCGCCGCCTCCAGGCGCTTCAGCATCGCGTCCGCGTCGGAGGTGCCGAGGACGACCTCGTCGTAGTTGGGGTGCCCGATGAGCTTGAGGTGCAGCGCGCGCGTCGTGTTGCGCTCGATCCACAGGAACCTCCGCTCCCCTTTCCACCCGAGGAAGCGCCCTTTCGCGACGACGCCGGGCACGTGGAGGCCGTGGAACCACTGCTCGGTGAGGCCGGGAATGCGCGGCAGCTCGACCGCCGCGTCGCGCACCGTGGAATACGGGATCGCGAAGGAGCCGGAGACGGTCGCGAGCTTCGTCCAGCGATCCAGCGAGACGAGGATGTGGTCCTGCGTGAACTCGACGTGCGGGTCGGTGAGCGCGCGCATGTGCTTCCGGCCAGCGCCCCCCGAAGAATAAGGATTGCCGCTCGGCGTCGGCCCGCGGGATGCGTGGTGCGCTCCCCACTCCAGGAGTCCCATCTATATTCCGTGATGGGCAGGATGCCTGGGCGATGGAGCTGGGCATCTACACCTTCGGCGACCTGTTCCCGCACCCGGTCACGGGCGAGGCGCCGACGTTCCGCCAGAAGCTGCGCGACGTCGTGCGCCTCGCGAAGGTGGCGGACGAGGTGGGGCTCGACGTCTTCGGGGTGGGTGAGCATCATCGCCTCGACATGGCGATCTCCTCTCCTGCGGTGGTCCTTGCCGCGATCGCGGAGGCGACGACGCGCATCAAGCTCTCCAGCGCGACCACCGTCCTCAGCACGCTCGACCCCGTGCGCGTGTACGAGGACTTCGCGACGCTGGACCTTTTGAGCGAGGAGCGAGCGGAGATCCTCGTCGGTCGCGGCAGCTTCACCGAGAACTTCCCGCTTTTTGGCTACGAGCTCTCCGATTACGACGCGCTCTTCGACGAGAAGATCGATCTCCTCCTGAAGCTGCGCGACGAGGAGCGCGTCGCCTGGAGCGGCGCACGTCGCCCTTCGTTGCAGGATGCCGAGATCTCGCCGCGCACGACGCGGCCTATCCCCGTCTGGATCGGCGTCGGCGGCACGCCACAGAGCGCCGCGCGCGCCGGCTTCCTTGGGCTCCCGATGAACATCGCGATCCTTGGCGGCCCGGAGCGCTTCGCGAGCTTCGCGCGCATCCATCGCGCCGCCGCGAAGGAGGCCGGGCATGCGCCGCCTGCGCTCGCGATCAGCAGCCACGGACACCTGGCGGACGACAGCGCGGCCGCGAAGGAGGAGCATTGGACGCTCTACAGCGCGCTCATGCGCAAGGGGCTGCGCAACCGCTTCCCGCCGCGGCCGATCCCGCGCGAGTATCACGACATGGAGGCGGGGCCGCACGGCGCGATCTTCGCCGGTGACGCGAAGGACGCGATCGCGAAGATCCTCTGGGAGCACTCGCTCTTCGGGCACCAACGCACGCTCCTGCAGCTCGACTGGGGATCGATGCCGTTCGAGAAGGTGAGGCGCTCGATCGAGATCCTCGGGACCGAGGTGGCGCCGGTGGTGCGGAAGGCGCTAGGCTGAGCGGCGCGCCCGCTCACGCGCTGCCTTCGTACGCCTTCTGGATCCACGCGAGCGCGTCCGCGTCGAGGTCATCGAGCGCGGCGAGCTCGAGCTGCACGGGCATCGTCTCGTGGATCTTCGAGGGCTTCAGCCGCCCGCGTGGCGCCCGGTCCAGGCGCAGCCCGACATCGACGCGCTGCTTCTTGGCCTGGATCCGCGCGAACGTGCGCTTCGGGCCGACGAGCGAGACGTAGGTCTTGCGCGCCTGGATCGCGACCTCGCCGCACGAGACCGCAGCATCCACCACCGCGTCGAAGACCGCGCGCAGCTCCTGCTTCCCCTCGTACTGCGCGTCGATGAGCGACTCAGCCGACGCGGTCATCCAGTCCGCGTATCCGAAGCGCTCCATGACGAGGAGCGACTGCGCGTAGCCGGTGACGCCCTCCATCTCGAGCCACGCGCGCAGCGCCGCCTCGTCCTTCGGCTTCTGCGCGGCGACGCGCTTGTTCCACGCCTCGAGCGATCTCCCTGTCCTTTCTTCGAGAAGACGCTGCGACATCAGCTTCATCGACGACCAATCGCGCGCTTGCGCCACGGGTTCACGCTCGCACGCGGACGACGCGGCCCAGGCAAGAATCTTCGGTCGCGACGACCCCCGGCTGACAGAACACGTGCGTACGCTACCACAAACGACATCCCCGCCGAAGGGCGGTCCGCGTCCATGCGTGCTATCGTCGTGCTCCTCGTTCACCTCGTCCTCTTCGCAGGATGCGTCGGACAGGGCGGCCCTCCGGGGCCCGCGGACGACGGCACTTCCGCGCCAGTGACCGCCACGCCCGTCCGCTACATCTGGAACGCGACCGGCTGCCGCGAGATCACCGCGACGTTCGACGTCAGCACGGCGGCGCTGCAGGCTGAGCTTCCGGAAGGCTTCACGGCCAGGCCGAGCCGCACGCCGGGCCGCTCCGGCGTCGGCGTCGACTTCTTCGAGTGTGCGCAGAGCGTGCTCACGAGCGGGCCGACCGAGGGCGGCGCCTACGCGTCGTTCTGGGCCGGCGTCGACGCTCCGGCAGCCCTGATGGGGAACGCGACGGATGCGTTCGTCAAGTGGGACACGTTGATCCCCGATCCCGTCGCGTTCGCCGCGCTCTCGAGCGCAAAGGCCTCCGTCCGGACCGGCTCCGTCACCGTGCGCGACGCCACGCCCGCGGGCGGGATCGCCGGCGAGATCGCCTTCGACGAGCTTGGCAGCTTCGTCGCCACCGCGCTCGCCGGCGTCGCGCCGCCGGGCGCCACAGGCGGCAGCACGCTGCTGCGCGAGTGGTCCTCCGCCGGCGAGGACGGCTCCGAACTCGCGATGTGGGAAGTGAACCTCACGCAATACGGCAGCTCGTTCGCGCCCGGGACGCTCACCGTGCCCGCGGATTCGATCGCGGCGAAGCTCTACGGCGGCACGACCATCCCGTCCCTCATGGGCTGGGGCGACGCGGACCTTCGCGACGGTTTCATGGAGCTCCACGCGCGCACGCCGGGCGACGTGGCCTGATCCGTCAGGCCCCGCCCGTTGGCCGTCAGACGCCCACGGTCGTGATGAGCACGCCCGCGACCAGGAGCGTCACGAGGTAATAGCCCACGTTCACAAAGCTCCAAAACGCGCGCATCAGAGGGCACTCCGCCGCGCCTGCGGCGCGGCTACGGCCCTCTCATCGTGCACGAGCTCGCGTTTTGGAGCAAAGGACGACGCTACCGTCAGACGCCCACGGTCGTGATCAGCACGCCCGCGACCAGGAGCGTCACGAGGTAATAGCCCACGTTCACGAAGTACAGCGACCATGGGCGCCCTTCCCATGCCACGCCCGAGAGCTGTACGGGGACGAAGAAGCCGAGCCAGGTGAAGAAGCCGCCCATGAGGCCGTCGAGCCACGTGAGCTTGTAGCCTGCGGTCCCGCCGGTCGCCGTGTTGCGGAACGCGTCCTGGTACACCGCGTTCGTGTGGGCGAAGACGAACATCATGAAGAACGCGCCGATCACCATGAGGATGAGGCCGCGCGCCATCTGCGCGCCTGTGGGCTGCGCGTCCGCGGGCACGCCCAGGTCGCGCATCCAGATCTTCCCGGTGGGCGTGAAGCGGGCGTACCACAGGAAGCCGATCACCATGTTCGCGAGGACGGCAAGGGCGAGGCCGAGCCAGTTCATGCTGCTGAGGTCGAAGGCCGAGGGGTCCATCGACGTCGCACGGGGCGGGCGAGGCTTAGCCTTCGCTCTTCGGCTCGCAAGATGCGGGCGCAGGGCGCGCACGCTGAGGAGAAGGAGGGGCTTTCGCCCCGAGGACCCGAAAAAAGGGAGCTACTGGGGCGAGGCGTCGCCCGTCTCGTCCGCCTTGCGCGCCCGCTCCTGGAAGTAGACGTCCAGGGCGACCGAGACGGTCTCGGCGAGGCTCTTTCCGCGGAGGACCTTCAGCGAAAGGAGCTGGCGGTGGAGGTCGACGGGGATGCGCACGCGCAGCTCGTGGAGATGGTCCTCGCTCGCGGGCGAGGCGATCGATGATCCAAGCGTCGGGGTGACGTGGGAGATCATCGGGGACTTGTGCGGTCCAAGCGTTTCCGCCATAGCTGCTTCGTCGGTCGCGCCCTGGGTTTGACGAGATGGTCGTCGGCGGGAGACGAACAACCCACGCGCTGCGGCTCACAGGCGGAGGACCACTTTTCCCGCGGCTTTCCCGCTCGCGAGGCGCTCGTACGCCGCGCGCCCCTCCTCCAGGGGGAACTCGCTGTCGATCACGGGTCGCAGGCGCCTTGCGAAGACGAGGTCCATCGCGGTCTCGAACTCGGCACGCGATCCCATCGTGCTGCCGACGATCTCGAGCTGCTTCCACATCACCTGGTTGAGCTCCGCCGGCGGATCGTAGCCGGTCGTGCCGCCCACGGTCACGATGCGCCCCCCGCGCGCGGCGGCGCGGAGGCTCTTGCCCCACGTCGCCTGGCCGACGTTGTCGACGACGAGGTCCGCGCCGCGCTTGTCGGTGAGACGCATCACCTCCTTGTGCCATTCGCCCGAGGCGGGCAGGAGGTGATCCGCGCCGAGGCTCTTCGCGAGCGACGCCTTCTCCTCGCTCGTCGCGGTGGCGAAGATGGGCGCGGCGCCTGCGAGCTTCGCGATCTGGAGCGCCATCGTGTTCACGCCGCCGCCCGCGCCCACGACGAGCACGCTCTCGCCGGCGCGCAGCCGGCCGCGCGGCACCATCATGCGCCACGCCGTGACGGCGGTGAGGGCCGCGGCGGCCGCCTCGCGCAGGGGGAAGCCTTCGGGCACGCGCTTCAGGTTCGCCGCGGGCACGATCGCGTGCTCCTTCGCCATGCCGCCCTCGTGCTCGCCGATCAGGTGGTGCTTCGCGCAGAGAGAGACCTCGCCGCGCAGGCAGTGGTGGCACGCGCCGCAGGAGAGGCTCGGGAACACGACGACCCGGTCGCCCGCGCGCCACCCGGTCACGCCTGGGCCCACCTGGTCGATGACACCCGCGCCGTCGCTCCCGCCCACGTGCGGCTTGGGGAGCTCGAGGCCTTTCCAGCCTTTGAGCACGAAAAGGTCGAGCCGGTTGAGCGCGGCGTACGCGATCTTCACGCGGACCTCGCCCGGCCCGGGCTCGGGGACGGGCAGGTCGAGGAGCTGGAGCTTCGCGAGGTCGCCGTGCTCCAGAAAGCCAAGGGCGCGCATGCGACGCCATGCGGCCTGGGGCACAAAGCGTTGCCCGTTGGCCTTCGATCGGAACCACGAGGAGCCAGACGCTCCCGAGGACGACCCGCCGAGTCGCCTCGTTGTGCTTCGTGACCTTCGTGGCGGCGTTTTCGTGGACTACGCCCAGAGCCGATCGTATTTCGCGGAGGCGTAGGACAGGAATGGCCCCGGCGAGAGCGGCTTCCCCGTCGCGCGCACGATGAGGTCGGGCGTCGTGTAGCGCTTCCCTTGCGAGTGGATGCGCTGGCGCAGCCACGCGAGGAGCCCCGGGAAGTCGTCGACCTCGCCGGAGATCCGCGAGTGGTGCACTCGTCCTTCTTGCACGTACGTCTGCATGAGTTGAGCGGAAAGCATCGAGCCCAGCGAGTACGTCGGGAAGTAGCCGATCGCGCCGCCCGACCAGTGCATGTCCTGCAGGCAGCCGTGCGCGTCGTCGGGGGGCGTGAGACCGAGGTCGCGGCGCATGATCTCGTTCCAGCGGTGCGGCACCTCCTGGATCGGAAGCTTGCCCGACACGAGCGCCTCCTCGATCTCGAAGCGCAGCGCGACGTGCATGTGGTAGGTGAGCTCGTCCGCATCGACCCGGATGAGGGTCGGGCGGACGTCGTTCACCGCGGCCCAGCAGTCCCACGGCTCCGCCCCGCGCAGGTTGCCGGGGAAGGTCTCGCGCATCATGGGGAGCGCCTTCTCCCAGAATCCGAGCGAGCGCCCCACGTGGTTCTCCCACAGGCGCGATTGCGACTCGTGCACGACGAGGTCGCGCGCATCCCCGAGCGGCGTGCCCATGTGCTCGGCGGGTTGACCCTGCATGTACATCGCGTGCCCCGCCTCGTGGACCGCGCCAAGGAGCCCCGGCACCGGCGTGCGCTCGTCGTAGCGCGTCGTGATGCGCGCGTCGTGCGCGCCGCCCGCGCTGAAGGGGTGCGGGCTCGTGTCGAGCCGGCCGCGCGCGAAGTCGTATCCGAGCATCGCGCACACCTTCTTCGCGAGCGCCTCCTGCTTGTCCTTGGGCCAGTGGCCGTCGAACGTCGTCGGGATCGGCGCCTCGCGCTTGCGGGCGCGCTCGACGAGCGGGCGCAGCCCATCGCGCAGCTCGGAGAGGTTGCGGCGCGCGTCCGCGAGCGGGATCCACGGCTCGAAGTCCTGGAAGAGCGCCTCGTACGCGGGCACGTCGGGCGCAGCGGCGGCCGCGTACTTGCGGCGCAGCTCGAGGATCTCCGCGAGGGGCTTGCGGAAGCGCGCGAAGTCGCTCGCCTTCTTCGCCTCGACCCACGCCTCGAACCCGCGCGCGGCGGCGAGGGAGAGCGCCTCCACGAGCTCGGTGGGCACGCGCACGGCGCGGTCGTGCTCGAGGCGCACCTCGCGCAGCACCGCGCGCTCGTCGTCCGTCTTCGCGGAGCGCTCGGCCTCGGCGAGGAGGCGCCCCGTCTCGGGCGCGACCAGGATCTCGTGCATCGACGCCGAGAGCGCCGACATCTGCGCGGCGCGCGCCTCGACGCCGCCAGGCGGCATCATGACCTGCTGGTCCCAGCCGAGGATCTCGGCGGCGTCGCGCAGCGCGTACATGCGCTTCACGCGGGCGAGGAGCAGGGCGTAGGCGGACATGCCCGCGGGAGATGCCGCTCGGCGTTTAGGTCTGTCCACTGGGGCCCCGAGAAGGTGACGGCGGAGACGCGGAGAGCTGGAGCCGTACGGAGAACTCTGCCGTCCTCAGCGTTTCCGTATCTTGGTCGTGACGGCTTCGCGCGCGTCAGAAGGGCCACAGCGGCGCGGCCCCATACAGCGGCAGCATGGAGAGGAGGAACCCGACGATCGCGCCCCCGTTGAGCAGGGGCAGCCCGGCATGCGGGCGCCCTTTCATCACGAAGTACATGAGGGCGCAGAAGCCGACGAAGCTGCCAAGGAGCGTGGCGAAGGCGACGAAAAGGTTCGAGGGGAGGCCGGCGACGTTCGCGACGGGGTCGAGGAAGGTGAGGGCGCTCACCACGAGCACGCCCGGGATGACGGCGTCGCCCAGGCCCATGAACATCGCCTCGCGCGGCTGCTGCTTCGCCTCCTCTTCCGCGCTGGGGCCGACGCGTCGCGTCTCCTCGAGGAACGAGTAGCCCTTCGTCTTGGGCACGACGAACATGATCGGGAGGCGCAGCTCGAGCACGCTGTCGGCGAGGTCGAGCATGTGCTTCGTGCGGTAGACGGCGATCGCGTCGTAGACCGCGAAGGCCACGAGGAGCAGGAGGCTGGGGAGGATGCCAAACGAGATGCCGAAGATGCCGGCGGCTCCGGCGGCGACCATGACGCCCACGAGGTCGATCACGTACCACTCGGGGTAGAACCAGAGGAGCGCCGTGAGCCCGAACGCGGCAAGGATGCCGATCACGCCCGAGACGCCGATCCCGAGCGGCGGCTCGCCCACGCCCGTGAGCACGGTGCCCAACATCGGCGCGACGACGTAGTAGATCGTGAGGAGGACGCTCGCGAGGACGATGTACTTGATGAGGACGCGCTTGCCCCACTTCACGATCGCCAGGATCACGAGCGTGAAGACGACGACGATCGCGAGGTAGATGAGCGGGTTCGCGAGGCTCTCGGGATCCTTGAACGCCTGAAGGTCCTGGTCGAGGAACGTGAACGAGAAGCCCATCGCGAGCGCGATGCTCATGAGGAAGAGCGCGCCCATGCCGACGAGCGCAGGCGCGTCTCTGCCTACCTCGGACGTGGGCGCCGCCATCGCGCCGGCGACGAGGCGGCGTGCCTTGACCTTTCCGGCTTGCGCTTCTCGCCCGAGGAGTTGCTTCCTTGTCCGCGAGCTTCCAAGCTAAGCAGGGGCGCGGCCTATCCGAACCATGCGTCGCTTCCTCCCCGTCCTCCTCGGCACCGTCCGCGAGGAGAACAAGAGCCAGGATATCGCTCGCCTGGTCCACGAGGCGCTGGAGGCGCGAGGGTTCGAATCTCGCGTCATCGAGCCGAGCTTCGGGAACCTGGCGACGCCGGAGTGGGACATGGATCCGCGGCCGCCCGAGGTCGACGCGCTTGTCGCGGACCTCGCGCGCGCGGACGGCTTCGTCCTCGTCTTCCCCGAGTACAACCATTCCTTCCCGGGCGCGCTCAAGAACCTGATCGACCACGTCTTCGACGAGTGGAACCGCAAGCCCTTCGCCATGGTGAGCACGGGCGGCATGTCCGGCGGCATCCGCGCGCAGGAGAACCTCCTCCCGGTGATCCGCGGCGTGCAGGGGATCGCGGTCCCCACCAGCGTGGCGATCAGCATCCCGAAGGGAGCTGACAAGGCGTGGCCTGCAGGACACACCGGCGTGTCGGGCACTGCCCGGGGATACGACCGCGAGGCGACCCGCCGACGCATCGACGCCATGATCGACGACCTCGCCTGGTGGGCCGATGCCCTGGCCGCAGGGCGGAGGAAGGACGCCAGGTGCGCCCAGGTGGAGCCCACGTTGGTCACTAAGCCTTGAGAAGGCCACCCCAGGTCCGATGACCGAGGAACACCTCCCCTTCACCGCGACGAACGGCCTCCCCCGCATCCAGACCGAGGTCCCGCTGCCGCCGGGGGACCCGATGCCCCTGCCGCGCCCGCGCGACGACGAGCCGAAGCCGTTCACGGCGCGAGCGGCGCCGGCGTGGCTCGCGGCGTATGCATGAGGTAGCTCAGCGCGACGCCCGCGAGCGCGCTCGCCACGATCGCGCCCGTCCACAGATGAACGCTCCACCACACGTCGCCCGCGAGCGCAAGCGCCGCGAAGTACGCGCTCCAGAGCGCCGCGGGCGCGGCCGCCGCGAACGCGCGCAGGCGCCAGCCGCCCTCGCGCGGCCGCAGGAGGCGCGCGAGCGCGTCCGCGGCCAGCCCGGCGACGAGGGCGACGGCGAGCCACCAGGGCGTGTCGCGCATGAGCGCGAGGAGCGCGCCGTCCACGGCGAAGACGAGCGTGAGCGCGCCGAAGGGGAGCGCGAAGCGGTGCAGAAGGAAGAGCGCGAAGCTGAGGAACAGGATCGTCGCGAGGAGGATCCCCGCGAGGCCGAGGATGTTCGCGACCTCGTGCGCGGGGACGCCGGCCGCGAACACGGGGAAGTCGGGCGTCGCGTCGGCGACGGGGAACGTCGCCGCCGTAGGTTCGTTGCCAGCAAAGGGCCACGGCCGCCCGCCGGGCTGGGTGAACTGCGTGAAGAACGTGAAGACGGAGAGCAGGAGACCCGCCGCAAGGAGGGCCGGCAGCGTCGCGCGCTGCGCCGATCGCAACGGACCGGCGACCATCAGCGCCATGCCGGTCGCGAGGCCTAGGTGCGTGGGCGACAGCAGCGCCTCGACGTTGGCCTCGATGCCAAAGAGCGTGTGCCAGACCATGTCGCCCGCGCCAGCCGCGAGGAAGACGAGGACGCCGGCGCCCGTGAGGCCGTAGCCCGCGGGCATCTCGCGCCCGTTCGCGACCCACGTGAGGAGCGTCACGCCCGCGAGCGCGAAGAAGCCGGAATACAGGATCCCGTGCCAGGGCGTGAAGAACGACTCGAGCCCAGGGCGGTGCGCGTGGGCCCATCCGTCGAGGTGCAGCCCCACGAGGATCCACGCGCTCGCCGCGACGAATGCCCAGTCGAGCGCGAGGCCGGGGCGGAAGAGGCTCGCCCACGCGGGCTGCGCGCGGCTCACGGTGGCCATGTGGCGCCACCTGGCACCATGTGGCTTAACGCTCGCCCACCCGCGAACGTAGCCGGCGGGACACGAGCCACCACGTCGGCGCGCCCACGACGAACACGACGCCGACGATCCAGGGCGCCGCGCCGGGGAGCCACGCGAAGCGGCCCGACGGTTCGAGCTGCGGCGCCGAGTACTCCCCGAGCACAGTGTAGCCGAGAACCTTGCCGATGATGCGCCCGTCGACCGTCCCGTGCCGCTCGACGGTGCCGTTCGGGAGGACGATGCTGCGGAGCGTCATCGCGCCTCCCTCGTCCTCCCAGAGCCAGGCGCGCCCGCCGACGATGGCGCCCGCGCGATAGACGTCGGGGTTCGCGCCGGAGGTCACGGTGCCGGTCGCGAGCTCATAGAGGCGCGGCGTGCGCACGCCGCCCAGGACGAGCCAGCCGCTGCCCATCGCGCCCGGCCAGACGAAGTCCTCGCCCACGAGCTCGCGCGCGGGCCTCCCGTCCACGAGGAAGCGCATCTCCTCGAGATCGTAGAGGTAGATGAGGTCGGGGCCTTCGAAGCCGTTCGTGCGCAGGCTCGCGGCGACGTAGCGCCCGTCGTGCGAGATCGCGGGATAGTTGCCCGAGGGGAACGGAAGCTCGACGGCAGCGTCCGTCGCGATGTCGTGCCAGTACACGTGGCTCGTGGGCGGGATGCCGTCCGTGAAGTCGTTCGCGAGGTAGACGAGGTGCCCGTTCCAGAGGCCGAACTCGGTCGCTTCGGCGGACTTCAGCGGCACGACCCGCGTCTCGCCCGTGGACATGTTGCGCAGGTGCACGGTGCGCGCGTTCGGGTTCCAGTCGTACTCCAGCCACGCGAACGTGCCGTCCTGGAGGAGGTGCGCGTTCGAAAGCTCGCAGCCTGCGCCCGACATGCGCCCCTCGACCGGGATGGTCACGTTCGCCCCGCCGTCGTCCGGCACGAGGATGAACGCCCCCGGCCCCGGCACGGGGCCCGCCATCGAGCAGGCGGCGGCCGTGGGCGCGAGCGTGAGGAGGGCCAACAGGAGCGCGCGCACCTGACGCGCTCGACGCGCGGGTGCATAAGCCGCGCGCGATCGTTCGGCGCGCGCCGTACGCCCACAGCGGGACCTGCGCCGCCTCCTGCGGGCCGCGTCGCGTCCCGTTGTGAGCGGCGCGCTGCGGCGCGCTCGTCACGACGGGATGCTCGCCGCGTCGCTGCGGCGACCGTCAAAGCGGGATATTCCCGTGCTTGCGCGCGGGCCGCGGCTCGTCCTTCGTGAGGCACGCTTCGAGCTGCGCGAGGAGCTTGGCGCGCGTCTCGCCCGGCTCGATGACGTCGTCGATGTAGCCTTTCTCCGCCGCGACGTACGGGTTCGCGAAGTGCTCGCGGTATTCGCGCACGAGCGCGGCGCGCTTCGAGGGGTCGGCCTTCAGCTCATTGCGGTAGAGGATGTTGACCGCGCCTTCGGGGCCCATGACGGCGATCTCCGCGCCGGGCCACGCGGCGTTGTAGTCCGCGCGGATGTGCTTCGAGCTCATGACGTCGTACGCGCCACCGTACGCCTTGCGCGTGATGACCGTGAGCTTGGGGACGGTCGCCTCGCAGTAGGCGTACAGGAGCTTTGCGCCCTGGCGGATGATGCCGCGGAACTCCTGGTCCGTGCCGGGCAGGAAGCCGGGCACGTCGACGAAGGTGACGAGAGGCACGTGGAACGCGTCGCAGAGCCGCACGAAGCGCCCCGCCTTCACCGACGCCGCGATGTCGAGCACGCCCGCGAGCACCTTGGGCTGGTTGCCGACGATGCCGACGCTGTGGCCACCCAGCCGCGCGAAGCCGCAGACGATGTTCTCCGCGTACTCGGCGTGCACCTCGAGGAAGCTCCCCTCGTCCACGACGCGCGTGATCACGTCCTTGATATCGTATGGCTTGTCGGGCAGGTCCGGCACGACGCGCGCGAGCTCCTGCTCCGCGTTCGCCGGCGGCGCGCGGGGCTCGACCCGCGGCGGGCGCTCGCGGTTGTTGCTGGGCAGGTACGAGAGGATGCGGCGGACGGTGAAGAGGGCATCCTCCTCGTCATCGGCCGCGAAGTGCGCGACGCCCGAGCGCGACGCGTGCGTGTGCGCGCCGCCGAGCGTCTCGAAGTCCACCTCTTCGCCCGTGACGGTCTTGATCACGTCCGGTCCTGTGATGAACATGTGGCTCGTCTTGTCGGTCATCACGACAAGATCGGTGATCGCGGGCGAGTACACCGCGCCTCCGGCGCACGGGCCGAGGATCGCGGAGATCTGCGGGATGACGCCGGAGGCGATCGTGTTGCGGAAGAAGATCTCCGCGTAGCCGCCGAGCGCGTCGACGCCTTCCTGGATGCGCGCGCCTCCACTGTCGTTCAAGCCGACGACGGGAGCGCCGTTCTTGAGCGCGAGGTCCATGATCTTGCAGATCTTCGCCGCGTGGGCGAGGCCGAGCGAGCCGCCAAAGACGGTGAAGTCCTGCGCGAAGACGTAGACGAGACGCCCGTCGATGCGGCCCATGCCCGTCACGACGCCGTCCCCGAGCGGCTTGTTGTCCGACATGCCGAAGCGGTCGACGGCGTGCACGACGAAAGGGTCCGTCTCCTGGAAGCTCCCTTCGTCGAGGAGCACGTCGATGCGCTCGCGGGCGGTGAGCTTCCCTGCGGCATGCTGCTTGTCGATGCGGGCCGCGCCGCCGCCCAGGCGCGTCTGCTCGCGCAGCTTGCGAAGCTCGGAGATGCGGTCGTCCGACGTCATCGTATGTCGAGCTGAGCGACCAGGCGCCTGCTCCTTAAGCCATTCGTCGAACGAGGAGCAGGCGAGAACGGTCTTACATGCCAGGCTCACAGCATGGACGCATGTTGACCGTACTCGCAGCGGCGTTCGGCATGCCCGGCGGCCTCCTCGGACTGATCGTGCTCTTCCTCGTGCTCGCGCTCGTCGCGTACGTGCTCGGCGCGCGCGGGGTCGCAGGCTTCTCGATGGAGATCGCGCGCGTGCTGATCGTGGTGTTCGTCATCCTCGCTGTGCTCGCGCTGATCGTAGGCGTGATCTGAGCCGGCCGAACAGGCTCCGCATCTCCGCTTTTTCGTAGTTTCTTCTTCAACGTCGGGCGAAGAGCGCGACGGCCGCGATCCCAGCGAGGAGCAGCGGCAGCGCGAGCCCAGGAACGGGCGCCTTCGCAGCGTCCGTTGTCGTCGCCGCGGCCGCGTCGGCCACGTCGCCCGCCGCCACGGCCGCGTCGAAGGCCGCGGCCGGGTAGACGGACGCCTCCGGCACGGTCGGGGCGCCATCGACGAGGATGCGCCAGTCCCCTGGGTGCGGGAAGACGAGCACCGCGTTCGTGAGCCCGCTCTCGTGCGTGTGGAGCTTGAACTGGTAGAGGGGCGGCTCCTCGTCATGGAAGATCGTGACGTCGACCTCGCTGTGCATGGCGGGGCCCGTCGGTCCCATCGCGCGGAACGTCAGGTTCGTCCCCGTCCCTGCGACGATGCCGTCGAGGCCATCGATCGCCATCGTGATCGGGCCGGTGCCTCCGAGCAGCGGGACGGCGGGCGGGAGGACGAGGAGGTGCACCGGCACCGCGAGCTCGGTCGTGTCGTAGGTCGCCGTGAGCGTGCCGTCGTAGAGCCCGGGCGCGTCGGGGCGGAACTCGTGCTCGAACACGCCGTCGTACTCGTGGCCCGACTCCGAGGAGAAGACGAGGCCGCGCGGGCCGGAGAGCTGGAAGGCGAAGTCGACGTGCTGCTTCGCCGAGTGGTTCGCGTCCTCGACGACGATCCCGGTGATGCGCGCGAGCTGGCCGAGCCCCACCTGGTTGTTGGGGTCGAACATCGCGTGGAGCGTGAGCCCGTCCTTCGTCGCGACCGCGCCCACCTGCTCCAGGGGCGCCGGCGGCGCGAGCTCCGGCATGGGGACGCCGGGCGCCGCGACGGGGCCCACGGAGAACGGGAAGTCGCCGGTGATCGCCTTCACGTCGGCGCCTCGCCCCGTCATGTACGCCTTGTACGCGACGACGTGCGCCGTGTAGTCGAGGTCTGGGCCGAAAGCCTCTGTGAAGCGGATCGGCGCGTCGTGGATGTGGAGGTGCGTGCGGCTAAAGAGCCAACCGTCGCGCGTCGCGCGGACCTCCACGATCGCGTCCGTGTGGTCCAGGAGGGCGCCGGAGGCGTCCGCGATGCTGAGCTCGAAGTCGACCAGACGTGACGCGGGGCCCTGGGGCGTCGCGACGAGCTCGACGGTGGCGACGCTCTCGTTCACCGCTTCGACGGCCTCGCCTTCGAAGATGCCCATCTCCATGTCGCCGCTCATCGCCATGATCTGGTACGGGCCGGGCTTCGTGAAGCGCATGTCGAAGCTGAAGAGGCCGTCGTACTCGTGCGTGTCCGTCGTAGAGAAGAGGACGTTCCCTCCCTGCGTGACGACGAACGCCGCGTTCTGATGCGGCACCGGAGCGGCGTCCTTGTCGAGGAGCGAGAAGCCGAAGTGCGTGTAGCCTCCGACGACGACGCGCCCGTCGGGCGGCCCATCGTGAAGCACCATCGCGGCGCCGTTGCCACCGCCGTGCTCGTGCGCCTGGGCCGCGACGAGGGGCGCGGCAAGGACGAGGAGAGCGAGGAGCGGCGCGTGGCGCATGCGTTCGCCACCCCTTGACGTCCATGAAGTACCTTTTGGCAGTCGGCGCTCTCATCATGTCTGTACATTCCAGAGTGTGGCAAGGATCCGCGGGTCCGCAATGCCGCGATGTCCGGGAGGGGAACCGCCTCCCTGCGGGCATCGCGGATCCGCGGACCCGCGGAGGCTTGCTACCCCTTGTCAATACGGACAACGGCAGGCTCAAAGCCCAATGGGTCTTGGAGCCGCTGTTGGCCGAGAAGATCCGCCCGAGCGCGACGACCATCCTCTGGCGCAAGGCGCCCCAGCTCGAGGTCTACCTCGTGGAGCGCTCGATGCAGACGCGCTTCTTCCCGGGCTACCACGCGTTCCCGGGCGGCGTCCTCGACCCCGAGGACGGCGAGGGGAACGACGCGCGGCGGCGCGCCGCTGTGCGCGAGCTCGCAGAAGAAGCGGGCATCACGGTGCAGCCGGACTCGCTTACGCCTGCTGGCCGCCTCGTCACGCCGCCATTCGGCCCCACGCGCTACGACACCTCCTTCTTCACGGTGGAGCTGCCCGCGGGCGCAGAGCCCAAGGTCGACGGCAAGGAGCTCGTGAGCGGCCGCTGGTGGCGCGCCGAGGAGGCGCTCGCGAGCTTCGCGAACGGCGCGACGCCCATCCCGCCGCCCACCCTCGCGTACCTCCATCTCTTCCACCAGCTCGGCGACGCCGCGAAGGCGGCCGAGAAGGCGCGCGACACCGACGGCAGGCCGCATCACGAGCGCTTCCGCATCGAGATCCACCCGGGCGTCTACGTGCTGCCGCTGCGAGCGCCGACCCTGCCGCCCGCGACGACGCAGAACTGCTATTTCCTGGACAGCGACCCGATCCTCGTCGTCGACCCGGGCTCGCCGTACGCGGAGGAGCACGTCGCGCTCTTCCACACGCTGGACACGATGCTCGTCGAGGACGCCGCCGCGCATGGGCGCGGCTCCCCCGCAGCTGCGGCGGCGGATCCCGGACGCGAGATCCTCGTGCTTCTCACGCACCACCACCCCGACCACGTCGGCGCCGTCGAGGCCGTGCAGCAGCGATACGGCGTGCGCGTGCTCGCGTCGCAGGCGACGAAGGATGCGCTCCCGAGCCACCTCGTCGACGGCGTCGTGGCGGAAGGGCACGTCTTCGACGT
>DATLCC010000061.1:0-19931 GCA_035526585.1 Thermoplasmatota archaeon
TGAAGCACATGGTCTCACCCGGCACGGATTTACCTCGTTCGACGGCTCTCCGGCGGGGAACCGTCCATGGCCAGGCCCATCGCGCTCGCGCTCGCCCTCGTGCTCCTGGGCCTCGCGCCGCCCGCATCCCGCGCGGACGCGGACCGCGGTGGCGACGCGTGCGACACGCCTGCGATGATCAGCTTCCTCGACGGCGCGCACTGCGAGCGGCCCGCGGCGAGGAGCGCGCTTACGACCCTCGCGGCCAAGACGCTCATGGGCACGAACGCGGACGGCACGCGCTGGCGCGTGACCTACGAGACCGGGCAGTATGCGAGCGAGGCCGAGGCCGACGCGTATGCCCAGATGCAGCTCGTCGCCGCGATGCGCGCGTACGCCAACGAGACGGCGTGGGGCTTCGCGTCGCACGATCCAGACGGGATCCTCGACGTCACGCTCGATGGCTGCGACTGCATCTACGCGAGCGCCGAGGCCGACATCCACCTCTTCCCGCGCCCCAACGACATCCTTCCGCTCCTGCCGGGCCTCGCGTACCGCAGCGAGAGCGAGATGATCGAGATCATCGTCGGCCACGAGCTCTTCCACCACATGCAGTTCGGCTTGCAGCAGTGGCGGCTCGGGAACTGGCTCGTCGAAGGGATGGCGCGCGCGAGCGAGACGGCGAACGTGCCCGACGGCACGTTCCTCCCGACGACGCTCACCTACCGTCGCGACGACAACGGCATGAACGGCTTCGTGAACGCCCCGTCGCGCACCATCGCGCAGCACAGCTACGACTGGTCCATCGTGTGGGGCTACCTGTACGCGCACGAAGGTGGCGTCGCGCTGTGGAAGGCCGTGCTCGAAGAGACGGCGACCGCGAGCGGCGACGCGAACGTCGCGGGCCCGGCCGCGATCCAGCGCGCGATGGACCGCGTCCCAGGTGGCGAGCACGCGACGTTCGCCGAAGCGTACGCCGCGTTCGCCGAAGCGCTCGTCACGCACGCGGGGTGGACATGGGGCGCTCCCGATGGCACGGGCGCGCACGATTGGTCCACGTACTTCGTTGCGCTGGGCCGCACGAACGGCGCGGTCCTCGTCTACTACACGATCCCTGCCTGGGGGATCCGCTTCCACGACGCGCGCCCCGCCGCTCCGGGCGGCGACAGCACGCTCGCCTATGCGGGCCAGCCGTTCATCCGCGCGCGCCTGTACACGCACGCGGGCGGCGCCGCGGCCATGCGCGACGCGGAGCCCATGAACGCGATCTCCGGCGTCGACGACGCCGCGCTGCTGCTCGTGCGCACGAGCGTCGAGTTGCAGGATGGCGGCGGCGTGTACGGGATCTATTCGGTCATCGTGCGGCGCTGAGCCATCCGCTGACGCCATGGCGACGGCCGCATCGCGACGACGGCGTCCACGACGCGGCGCTGCTTGCGGCGATCCGCCTCGGCGTACATCCACGAGAGATCGAGCCGATCCTTCATCGCCGCGAAAGCGGCGAGCGCGCGCTCCCAGTCGCGCGTGAAACGCGTGTCCCACCCCGACTCGCCGTACGCGAGGATCGTGTCCTCGGGGCCGCGGACGTGGACGGGGTGCACGTCGTCGATGAGGACGGTCACGACGCGCTCCCCCTTCGGGTCGCGCTCCAGCTCCGAGCCGAAGACGTCAAGGCCGTAGGCGAAACGGTCGATGCGCATCGCGCGCGGTGCGCCAGGGAAGAGCGGCGTGATCCCGAGCCGACGGCCGAGGGCATCTTGGAGCCGCTCGGCGCCGGGGAGCGCGCCCTCTGCCGAGAGCACGACCACATCGACGTCGCCCGACGGGCGCCATTTCGCGGGGTATCCTTCGCTCGTGCCGCTCGCGTTGGCCGCGTAGAAGTCCACCGCCGTTCCCCCCGACACGATGGCGCGCGATCCGATCTCGAGCGCGACACGGTTCACGGCTGCGGCGAAGTCACCGGCCGCGCCAGCGTGTGCACGGCCTCTTCCTCCACGAAGTGGAGGTTCCCCGGGACGACGAGCGTATGGAGCGGCGCGCCGAGGTCCGCGACGGCGAGCGCGCTGAGCTTCCCGCGCCACACTCCGGGCTCCGCAGACCCCGCGCGCACGATGGCGAACGCCTCGCTCTCGCCCGTGAAGACGCCTTCCGCGCGCTCGCGCTCCATGCGCAACAGAAGGGCGGCGCCTTCACTCGCGGTCATGAAGCGCCCCTCCGCCGCGCGCAGATCGAGGAGCGTCAGCGTGTGCAGGCCGCGCGCGCGGTTGTCGCGGAGCACGTCGTACGGGCTCGTCGGGAAGTAGTTCCCGTCGGGGAACACGACGGTCGTCGCGCGCCCGAACTTGTAGCTCATAAGGCCCAGGAGGCCCGCGACGGCGGTCGCGATGCTCGCGCCGTGGATGACGCGCGTCTTGATCCCGGCCTGCTCCGCGCGCACGCGCAGGTCCACGTGCGTCGTGGCGGTCATGCTGTCGCCCACGGCCAGGAGCGCGACGTCCTTCGTGCGCGCCGTCTCCAGGATGATATCGCCCTTCTCCAGCGGATCGCGGTCGAGGAACGTGATGTCGCGCCCGTAGAAGTCGAGGAGCTTCTGCGGCGAGGCGCCGCCCAGGTGCGCGGTGTACCACTCGGCGAAGACGACGTCGGCCGCGCGCACGGCTTCGAGGCCGCGGACGGAGACGTCCTTCTCGTCCCAGAGGCCGAGGCCGACGAAGGTAAGCATGTCATGCCGGGACGTGTGCCATCGTTGAAAAGGCTCCGGCTGGCCCGCAGACGAAGCCACGGAGGATGAGGGGATCGGCTCCAAGCCTCTCCGTGGCCCTCCGTGGTTTCGTTTTCGATGCAGAGGGAAGCGTCCTCAGCTCGGGCTTCCGACGCACGCTTCGATCTCGTGCTCATCGACCGCGAAGTCGCCATCCTGCGGCCAGTGGCCGCATCGGAGCCCTTTTCGGACTCGGACCTCGGGCTCGGCGCCTGCGGGCGGTACGCCCGAGGTCCTCGCCCCGCGCTGCGGCGCGGGGTGCGCGCCTGCAGGCGCGCATCCGAAAAGCGCTCGCGGAAAAACGCTCCAATGTCTCATTTCTCATCGACTTTCGGCTCCTTCACGATCGCGCTAGCGAGGCTCGCCGTGAAGAGGCCGATGAAGGCGATCCCGCACAGTTGCAGGAAGCCCGCCAAGACTCGTCCGCCCAACGTCACCGGCTGGAAGTCGAGGTAAGCCACATTGGTGAACATGTTGAAGGCGAACCACAGCGCCTGGCCCCAGCTCGCCATGTGCTCGTTCGCGCGCGACTCGACGGCATAGGCGAGCACGGTCCCGACGGCGACGATCGCCGCCGCGACGCCGAGGATGATATCGATGCGCGCCGAGCGCGCGAGGCGCACGACGTACGCGCCCACGGGCCGCAGGCGCAGCAGCACGCCGACGACGCGCACGAGCCGCAGCACGCGCACGATGCGCACGAGCGCGAGCGGCGGCGCGGCCGCGATGAGCGCGGGGAAGAGCGGGATCAGGCTCGGCAGCTCCCACCAGTGCGTGCGCACGTAGAGGCGCAGGCCGACGCGACGCGATTCGATCATGAAGTCGACCCAGAAGACCGCGACGATCGCGAGGTCCACGATCTCCAGCCATCGCAGCGACGCCGCGTCCGGCTCGGAGAGCTCCGCGATGCCGATGCCAACGCTCACGAGCGCGAGGCCGATCAACAATAGGTCGCGCGCGAGCTGCCGGCGCGGGGTGCGGGTGGCGGGGCGCATCCTACCCCTCGCATTGGAAGCTGATCCGCCGGTGCCCCTTGCCCTTGTTGTCGGCCTTGCCGACGACGACGCGCCCGACCTCGCGCGTGTGCTTCACGTGCGTGCCGCCATCGGCCTGCGCATCCAGCCCGACGATGTCGGTGACGCGGATCTCGGTGATCGCGGGGTCCAGGAGGTTCTCGGCCGTGCGCAGGAGATCCCCCTTCTCGAACTCCTCACGCGTGACCGGATAGTTACGGATCTCGTACCCCTTCGCGAGCTCCGCGTTCACCGCCGCCTCGAGGCGCTTCGGGATCTCGGGGTCCCACGTCTCGAAGTGCGCGTCGAAGCGGCCGCGGTCCGGATACAGCTGGCCGCCGGTGAACTTGGCGCCGAGGGGCTTCATCACCGCGGCGAAGACGTGCGCGGCCGTGTGGTGCCGCATGAGCCCGTAGCGGCGCTCCCAGTCGAGGCGCACCGTCACGCGCGCGCCCACGTGCGGCGGGACGCCCTCGATCGCGTGCGCGACGTCGCCCACGTGTCCGCCACCCACCACCTGCGAGTCGACGACCTTCGCTTCCTGCCCGTCCCAGTGGAGCGAGCCGTGGTCCGGGGCCTGGCCACCGCTCTCGGCGTAGAGGATCGTCCGGTCGAGGACCACCCGCTGCGCGTCGACCGACACGACGCGCGCCTCGCACTCGCGCAGGTACGCGTCGTCCAGGTACAGGCGCTTCGTCATGGAAGCGGCAACCGTGCGGCAGCGTTTGAAGCTGGCCCGTCCGACGAGGCTGCCCCCACAAGGCTCACGTCATCCTCCGCGCGTCCCCGCCCGATGCGGAGGCTCCTCGCGATCGTGCTCGTCCTGCTGTTGGCAGGATGCACGCGTCCCGAGCCCAGGCCCGCGATCCTTCCCGAGCCCGAGCCCGAGTCCGAGCCCGAGCCCGCGCAGACGATCGTCTTCGCTGCCCTTCCGACGGCGCGCCTCCTCGTCTCGCTCGACGTCGTGGATCGCTGGGTGAGGCCCGAGGACACCGTGCTCGCGAACGCCACCGCGCGTGCGTCGTCCTTCGAGTGGTATCTCGCCGAGCGCAATCCGCTCGCGCGCGTCCCCGACGCAGGCCCGTTCGCCCTCGCGCGCGGCGGCGCGTTGACGCTCGACGTGCGCCGCGCGGGGCGTCACGTCTTCGCGCTCGACGCGAGCGATGCGCGCCTCAACGTGAGCATCGTGCCAGGCGCGCTGCCGTTGCGGCTCGACGCGCGCCTCGTCGACGAGGGCGAGGGCGCGCGCTTCGCTCCGGACGAGCTTGTGGGCGGCCCGGGGTCCGTCATCGCGCTTTCGAACGACGCGCTCCCGCTCGCCACCGTGCGCCGCGTCGAGCAGATGATGCCGCTCCCCGAATCGGGCCGCACGATCCACCTCCGCATGCCCGACCACGTGCGCGAGCTAGGAGACTACGATCTCGTCGTCGTGGCGCGCGACGGCGCGGGCGCCGTGGGGGAGGCGAGCGCGCGGATCGTCTACGACAACCGCAAGCCCGAGGCGAACCAGACGTTCGGCCCGTGGCAGGGGACCTTCCGCGCGCCCGCGCTGCCGGGCCGAAGCGAGCCCGTGCGCCACGCGTGGTGGAACGCGCGCACGCTCACCTCGCTCGACGTCACGTTCACCGCGACGAGCGGGCTTCCCGCGCCGGCGGCCGTCCGCGTGACGTTGGTCGACGCGAGCGGCGCCTCCATCGCCTCCGCGGACGCGGGCGGTTTCCACGTCGCGAGCCTCGCTTCCGGGGATCATGCCATCGTCGTCGAGCTTCTCGAAGGCGCGCTCGTGTCGTACGAGGTGCAGGCGCGAGGCGTCTGGGACCTCACGCCTCCGCGGTCGTTCTTCCCCGAGTGAGCCGGCCGCGCAGCGCGCGCCGCAGCCCCCACCGCATCGCGCGCTCCTCGAGCGCGAGCGCGCCCTCGAAGCCCGCCGCGTCCAGGTGCGCGTACAATCCGGCCTCGTCGAAGAAGCGCGTGGCGATCCCTTCGCGCCGCGCCAGGTGCCCCGGCACGTCGCGCGCGTCGCCCGTCGCGAACACCTCGAGCACGAGCGCGCCGCCGGGCTTGAGCACGCGCGCCCATTCGGCGAGGGCCGCGCGCGGGTCGTCGAGGTGCCCGAGCACGTGGATCGCGACCAGGGCATCGACGCTCGCGGCGCGAAGCGGCAGCGCGCGCACGTCGGCATAGGCGCCTAGGCGTCCCGGCGGCAACGCGGCCCAGTCGAGGGCGAGCGCGTCGCGCGGCAGCGCGTCCCCGACCTTCCCGCCGCCGGCGCCAAGCTCCACGACGACACCACGAAGCTCCGCCAGGAGCGGCGCCGCGTGCACCGGCCCGCTCCAGGGCGCCGCCTGCCGCGCGAACTTGAGGCGCCAGGCCGCGCGCGCGTCGTCCACGAGGCGGCGAGCGCGCCGGCGCGAAAGGGCTTTTCGGGCGGACGCCGCGTCGAGGGCTGTGCGCGTCGCGCTCCTTCTCATGATCGTCCTTGGCGCATCCCTCGCCCTCGCGCAGCCGGCGCCGCAGGTCGGCGCGCTTCCGCGCGGCGTGAGCGGCGCGGCGGCGGTCGCGATGGACGACGCCCTTTTCGTCGTCGGCGGCCACGAGGCGAGCGTCTATTCGAGCGCCGTCCACCGCTACGATCCGGCCGCGAACGTCACGACCCAGGTCGCGACGCTGCCACAAGGGCGCGACACGCCGATCGCGTGGGTCGCGGAAGGGAGGATCCTCGTCGCCGGCGGCGCCGAGCGCACGAACGCGCTTCCGCCGCTTCCAGGCGCCGCCTCGCGCGCCGACATCCTCGAGGTGGATCCCGCGACCGGCGCAGTGCGCGTGACGGCGGACGCCCTGCCGGCGGGGCGAAGCGGCGCGGCCGTGGCCGTCGTGGGCGCCAAGGTGTACATCCTCGGCGGCGTGACGATCGATGCGACGGGCACGACGCAGCACCGCGAGATCCTCGTCTACGATGGCGCGGCGGCGGAAGGCAGCCGCGTGAGCACGCTCTCGGCGCGCCTTCCTGGCGGAGTGCGCGACGCGCGCGCCGTGGCGGCGCCCGATGGCTCGATCCTTCTCGTGGGCGGGCAGATCGAGAGCGCGAGCGGCGGCTGGACCTGCCCGCCCTCCGCGGCGCTCTGCCCGAGCGCGAACGTGGCGCGCTTCGATCCCGCGACCGGGCGCACGAGCGTCGTCGGCGCCCTCTTCCTGCCGATGACGAGCCCCGAGGTCGCGCGCATCGGCGACGCGGCCTACGTCGTCGGCGGCGTCGGCACGAACGTGGGGCCGCGCTTCAACGCCACGCGCATCGACCTCGCCACGTTCGACGTGAGCGAGGTCGGCGTCGTCGAGAACAGCACGGGCGCGGCGGCCGCCGTCGGCTGGGGCGACGAGGTGCTCCTCCTGGGCGGGCGCCTCTCGAACAGCACGACGCCCCGCGCCGAGGTGCGCGCGTGGTCGCCGCCGGCCCCGCCGCCAGGCGACGAGGCGGTCGCGCCCTCGCCGACGCAGCTCGCGGCGTCGCTCTCGCCGCGCGAGGGGCGCGCTTCGTGGGCGGTCGCGCTCACGTGGGGCGGGCCCGACGCGCGATACGAGGTGCTCTCGGGCGCGACGCCCGAGCGGCTCTCCGCCGTCGCGCTCGTCGTGGGCACGCATGCGGAGGGGCTGCGCGCGCTCCCGGGCACGACGACGTGGTGGAGCGTGCGCCAGCTCGCGGGCGACGCGCGCGGCGCGAGCGCGCTCCCCATCCACGTGGTCGCGCCTCCGGCGCCGGCCGCGCCCTCGTGGCTCTTCGCGAACTCAACGTTCGAAGGCACGGTCGCGCTCGCGTGGGACGACGTCGCCGTCGGGAACGAGACGTACGTCGTGTGGCGGGACGGCGAGCCGCTCGTGGAAGGGCTCATCGACGCCGCCTTCACGGACGCGTCGCCGCCGCCGGACCTGACGCATGCCTACGAGGTGACGACCGAAGGAGACCTGCGCTCGCCCGCGTCGCCCGTCTCGTACGCGCAGGTGTCGGCGGGCCAGCCGGAGGAGCCGCCCGTGACGACGCGCGCGCCCGCGACGCCGCCCGCGAGCGCACCCGTCGAGGCGACGCCCTCGCCCTCCGCGCCGCCTGCCACGGCCACGGCGTCCCCTCTCGCGAGCCCGTCGCCGCAGATGCCCTCGCCGCCCGCTCGCGCTCCGGGGTTCGGCGTGCTTGCCCTCCTTGTGCTCGTGAGCATCGTTGCCGCGTCGAAGAGGTGAGAGCGGGCCCCCGCCATCACCTCTGCGACCTCAGGAGAGGGCATCCCATGGAGCGCCCACCGTGAGGCGCAGCGGCGTCGAGAACAGCCCGAGCTCCGCGTGGGCGACGTTGTAGCGCTCGGGGTGGAGCGCGAGGGCATCCAGCTCCTCCTGCGTGAGCGGATGGCCGAGCCGGGTGAGGTCCAGGTGGCCGTCGGCGTCGTACGCGAGCTGGACGGGGCGATACCCCCAGTACTGGTCGCTCTCGCTCATCGTGGTCGTCGTGTCGACGTAGAGGGGGCCGTCCGCGCTGCGCACGAGCTCCGCGAGAGCCTCCTGCGTGTACCCGGAGAGGATCGTGTCGTCGCGCGCCCAGTAGTGGAGGAGCCTCGGATCGAAGCCGGCAGGCATCGCCTTCACGGTCTGCGTCGTGCCCACGATCTGACCCGCGCCGTCGTCGCGCGCGACGCGGTCGTGGTGCGTGTGGCCCGCGAAGAGGATCTCGACGCCGCGCTCGCGCAGGAGATCGCGCAGCTCCAGGCGGTTCTCCCCCATCCAACCCTGGTCCGGGCCGGCGAAGGTGATCGCGCCGCGCTCCGCCTGCTCGGCGCCGGGCACGCCCTGCGCGTTCGCCACGAAGGGATCCTGCCGCCAGGAGGGGGAGTGGTGGCTGAGGGCGAGGACGCGCGCGCCCGGCTCCGCCGCGCGCAGCGTCGCCAGCGCGTCGTCCGCCCACGCGAGCTGATCGGCGCGCACCTGGCCGCCCCAGGCGCTCACGGCGTAGGAGAGGCCGAGGCGGTCGAGCTCGCTCCAGTCGTACGTGTTGAGCACGAGCACGTACGTGCCCGGCACGGTGGGCGCGAGCGTGTACGTGGGGCCCAGGTACGCGCGCCAGTATGCGAAGCCGTCCTGCCCGTTCGCGACGTAGCCGTCGTGGTTGCCGGGCGCGGCGAGGAGCGGGACGTTCGCCTCGGTGAGCACGCGCCAGATCTCCTCGTACTCGACCGCGTAGCTTCCGGGCACGAGCTGGCTGAACGCGAGGTCGCCCGCGACGAGCACGAAGTCGGGGTCGAGCGCCCGCGCCTCGTCGAGCGCGTGGTGGACGGCCTTCCAGAGCCCGTCGTGCGACTCGGAGCCGTCGCCGATCGTGCCGTCGAGGATCGCGGGGATGCGCGTCGGATCCTCCTGAGCGGCCTGCTGGAAGGCGCGCGGATCGCCGATCTGGGGGTCCGCCAGGACGACGAAGCGCGGCTGCGCGCTCCCGTCGGCGAGCGCCGCATAGCGCGCGGGATCCATGACCTTCACGGCGTTCACCTGGCGCTCGACCGTGTCGCCCGTCGCGGCGGAGACCGTGCGCGAGTAGTGGAGATGGAGGTCGTAGAGGCCCGGCGGGCAGGTCGCGGGGACCTCGAAGCGGTAGAACGTGACCTGGAGCGCGGGCATGTCGGGCCACGCCCGGGAGCGGCCCGCGCCCTGCGCAGCCTGGCCCAGATCGCACGTCGCGCTGCCGCGCTCGAGCCAGAAGACGGGCGCCGAGGCGCCGCTCGGGAGCGCGAGCTCGCCCTCGAAGCTGCCGGAGGGGGGCACGAACGCGGGCCGGATCGTGAGAGGCGCGCGGATCGCATGGACGCGCCCGACCGAGGCGCGCAGCAGCGTCTCCTCGGTCGCCCCCAGCGTGGGCGCCTCCTCGACGTCCGCCGGGAGAAGGGCGGCCGCGAAGGGGGCGAGCAGGATGAGCGCGACGATGCCGGCGACGGAATGCCTCAGGCTCGCTGGCCTCCTCGCCGGCGAGAAGCGGCGCGGTCGCCATCAAGGCTTCGGCCGCGCCGCGCGGCCAAGCTTCCCGAGTCCCTATGCGCGTCGCGGCGCCGCATTCATCCGCGCGCGCCCCGCTGCGCCCGCGTGCACGGACCGGGCGCGCGCCTCCGCGACCAGGGGCACGAGGTCGCGCTGCTGCTCGACGCCATGGACCGGACGCCGCGCGTCTTCGAGGCGTCGAGCGAGAAGATGGCGCTCCCGGAGGAGAGCGTGCACCTCGTCGTCACGTCGCCGCCGTACCCTCTGATCGAGATGTGGGATGGCCTCTTCGAGTCGTGGACGGGGCGCAAGGCGGACGCGCCGGGCTTCTACGACGCTTGCCACCAGGCGCTCGCCGGCGTCTGGCGCGAGTGCGCGCGGGTGCTCGTCCCGGGGGGGATCGTCGCGATCAACGTCGGAGACGCCACGCGCACGTGGGAAGGCGCCTTCCGCCTCTACCCGAACCACGTCGACGTCACGCAGCGCTGCGTGGAGGCGGGCCTTACGCCCCTCGTGCCGATCCTGTGGAAGAAGCCCACGAACAAGCCGAACGCCTTCCTCGGCTCGGGCTTCCTCCCGCCGAACGCCTACGTGACGCTGGACTGCGAGCACATCCTCCTCTTCCGGAAGGGGCCGCCCCGGAAGCTCCCGCCCAAGGACCTCCTCCGCTACGCCTCCGAGATGTCGAAAGCCGAAAGGGACGTCTGGTTCTCCCAAGTGTGGGATTTCAAGGGGATCCAGCAGGACAGCTTGACGACGTCGGGGGGTAGACCCCCCGAGCCCCCCTTTTGGCGCCGCACGGCGGCGTTCCCCGAGGAGCTCCCCTACCGGCTGGTCCGGATGTTCTCGTGCCTGGGCGAAACGGTCCTCGACCCCTTCGCCGGGACGGGGACGACGCTGCGCGCCGCGGCCGCCGAGGGTCGTCGGGCGATCGGCTTCGAGACGGAGCCGGCCCTCGCGGCCATGTGCCGACAGGTGGTGCCACCTGCGGGCGCGGCCCTCGTCGAGCGCCTGCGGGCGCGCTACCGGGCATGAAGTGCCCAAGGGCTCGCTCCCCGAGGGGACCTGACGCTCGCCGCTAAGCCACCCTTCACCCATTCTGGCCTCGTGGCGACGCTCGCGGCCTCCTCGGTTGGCGCCGACCGACCCGTTCCGATGGATTGGAGCCCGCTCACGACCCACGGGGTCACGATGACCGCCCTGCGCGTCGGCCGCCGCGTGGCCCAATGGATCGACACGGAGACGCGCGCGGACGCGTGGGTCTCGTACGGCGCCTTCGCAGTCGCGCTCGCGGCGTGCGGGCTTGCGCTGCGATCCTTCTAGGGACACACCAAAAGAAGGATGACCCTCCGGCCACACAACCAACCGCGTGCCCGCCACCCTCCTTGGCTCGCTCTCCTCCTGGAACAACCTGGAGCGCGCGGTCGACCGGTGGGCGTCGCTTGGCGCGCTGACCTTCGCGCTTGTCGCGGGCGTGACGTTCCTGCTCCTGTTCTGAGCTCAGACGTACAGGCCGCCGTTCACGTGGAGCACCTGCCCCGTCACGTAGCTGCTGTCCGGACCCAGCAGGAAGCTCACGACGCCCGCGATCTCCTCGGCCCGCCCGACGCGTCCGAGCGGGATCTCCTTCTCGCGCCGCGCGCGGACCTCCGGCGTGTCCCCGCCGATCATCTCCGTGGCGATGGCGCCCGGCGCGACGCAGTTCACGAGGATCCCGCGCGGCGCGAGCTCCTTCGCGAGCGACTTCGTCATCGCGATCACACCTCCCTTCGACGCCGCATAGTGCGCGCCGTGCTTCGAGCCCATCGCGCCAAGGACGCTCGCGAAGTTCACGATCCGCGCATCGGCTCCCAGATGCGGCAGCGCGCTCTTCGTCACGTACCACGAGCCGGTGAGGTTGACGTCGAGCGCCTCGTGCCAATCCGCCGGATCCGTCGCGTCCAGCTTCGAGCGCTTGTAGACGCCCGCGTTGTTCACGACGGCATCGATGCGCCCCAGCTCGCGCATCGCGAGCGCGACCATCCCCTCCACCTCGTCGAGGCGCGAGACGTCCGCCTTCGCGACAAGCGCGCGCTGGCCGAACGCCTGCACCGTGCTTGCGACGGATTCGGCGCCCTCCGCCGTCTCGCGGTAGTTCACGACGACGTCCCAGCCGTCCTGCGCGAGCCGCTCCGCGGTCGCGGCCCCGAGGCCCCTGCCTGCGCCCGTGACCAAGGCTACCTTTGCCATGGTCCGACGCAAGCGAGCGCGTCGGAAAAGGGTTCGTTCCAAGAAGGATTCAGGTCAGCGTGACGCTGCCCTTGGACACGATGTACGAGTCGCCCGCCGACGTGTCGGAGACGTAGACGTCGAAGGTCACGGTCGCGGAGCCGAAGAGCACGCCTTCGAGCGAGCGCACGTAGATCCTGTTGGTGCTGGAGGGTTCCAGGCGCTGATAGCTGCCCGACGTCTGCGTGAAGCCGCCGTTCGCGAGCGTGACGTGGTTCACGGAGCTGCCGGTGCTGTTCGTGACACCGAGGTTCATCGTGGTGAGCGCGCTCACGCCCGAACCGGCGGACGTCTCGACGATCTTCACGAAGGAGGCGCTCGTGGCCGTGTTGTTGAGGTAGAAGTAGTCGGTCGTCCCCGCGACGACGACGGCCGCCGCCGCGCTGCCGGTCGCGTTCGTCGCGTTCGATCCCACGCTGGACCCGGCGACGAGCTTGCCGAAGGGGACCTGCACGGTCGTCGCGGTGAGGGAGGGCGCGCTCGTCGCGTGCGTGACGAGGATGCCGCCGCTTCCCACGCGGAGCGCGAGCGAGAGGCTCGAGGGCGCGTTGTGGTTGCCTGCGCCGTCCGCGAGGTCGAGGCGCATGTCGAGGCGGTACGTCGTGGAGGCGGGGAGCGTGAACGTGAGGCTCGGGCTCGCGGCTTCGAGGTCGAAGCTCCCGACGAGCGTCGTGCCGTTGTAGACGTAGAGCACGAACACGTCGAGCTGCGCGTTCGTGAGCTGCGTCGACGAGAGGAGCACGGTCTGCGCGCTCGTGCGGCCGTTCACGATGTCGAAAACGCCCTTCGCGTACCAGTCGGCCCCCGCGCGCCCGAGCACCGTCCCGGTCACGCTCGTCGCGTTCGACGAGAGCGTCCAGGAGGAGAAGTAGCGCGCGCTGCTCCCCGCCGCGCCCAGCGCGAGCGTGACGGGCGGCGCGACGGCGCTCGTCGTGAGCGTGGAGCTCGTGGCGACGAGGCTGATCGCGGCGCTTGCGGCGGGAGTGGCGAGGAGCAGGAGGAGGAGCGCGGTCTTGGCCTGGCTCATGTGAACGTCATGCTGATGGCGTTCGAGAGCGCGACGTTGTTCGCGCCCGCGCCCGACGCCAGCGTGAGCGTCAGCTTGGTATGGTACGTCGCGCCAGCGGGGATCGTGGCGTTCGCCGTCACGGTGCCCGATCCCGCGCGCAGGTCCAGCGTGTCCACGAGGACGTCGCTGGCGTCGTAGACCTTGATGGTGTATGCCGAGACGAGGCTGTTCGTCACGTTGCTCGACGAGAGCGTGATCGCGTGCGAGGCGTCGTCGATGTTCTGGAGCTTGAAGAACGAGCCCACCGTGAGCGTCGCCTCGGGGACGCCCTTCACCGTCGAGGTGAGGTAGGTCTTGTTCGTGGAGATGGCGATCGCCGTCACGTAGTCGGTGAGCGACCCGGTGTCGTCGCCCACGAGGAACTGGATGGGGGGCGGCGTGACGCTCGTCGAGAGCGTGCTGTTGGTGGTGTATGTGACCGTGATGGCCGCGGCGGCGACGCCGCTCACGGCGAGGAGGATGGCCAGCGCCGGATGAGCGACGGACCAGCGTCGGAGCTTGTCGAACCGGGAACCCATAGCAACCGGACCGGTCTTGGCCGCCGAGGGGTCATAAAGCGCGACCCCATTCCACACCTGTCAGCGCGCCACAGAGAGCGCAACGTCGAGGAGGATGTCCTCCGAGGCGTCCTCGGCGAGCGTGATCGACCACCCGAGGTCGCAGGTCGCCCCGGCGGGGATCAAGGCGTGGAGACGAGGGCTCTCCTGGAGGAGGTCCACGGAGGCGAGCTCGACCCCGGCGGGATCGTAGAGCGTGAAGCGCGCGGCCTCCACGTGCGGGTCCACCAGCTGCGGGACGTCGAGGAGGACGAGCTTGTCCTCGTCGGCCGTCGACACGATGCGGGCGAGCGAGTCGATGCGCAGCGTCGCGCCCGCGACGGCGGTGGTTTCCGCGTCGAAAGCGAGGCCCCCCTCGCGCGGCGTCCACGAGCGCAGGTACTTCCCGCCGACGGGGTCGAGCCCCGGCCGGAATCCGACCTCGCGCGGCGGCGAGGGCGGATCACGCGGCGGGGGCCAGACCACCGGCGGCGCGCTGTCGCCCTCGGCGGGCGCGGGCGCCTCTGCGGGTGCGGGCTTGGACCCTGGCGCGTCGTCCGGCTCGGGCGCAGGCGAGGGCCCGATCGACGAGGGTGGCGTGGGCGTCGGCGGCGTGGATCCCGTCGGCGGGATCACCGGCTGCGCGGGCTCGCGCTGGGAGGCGTCGGGCAACGGCGGCTCCTGCGTGATCGACGCCGGTTCGACGCTCGTGCGAGGAACGCCGACGCAGCCCGCGAGGAGGACGACGATCACCATCGCCGTCGGGGCTCGCATCGGCCCCCGTCTCCCCGTCGGGCCCATTTGAAGCCCGCGGTGAGGGCGCTCCCGGAGGCGCTTCCCTCAAGCAGGAGCGGCGCGACCTGGCCACGTGCGCGAGGCCGACGTCCTTGTGATCGGCGCGGGGCCCGCCGGGCTCCACGCGGCGCTGAAGGCCGCGATCCTGAACCACACGGCGCTCGTGCTGGACAAGGGACGCCGCTTCTCCCGCGTCTCGCTCGCGCCCGCGATCGCGAACATCCCCGGGCACCCTGGCATCACGGGCGACGCGCTCCTCACGATGGGGCGCGCGTCGCTGGAGCGCTTCGCCGACACGAGCGGGAAGCGACTCGTCGCGCTGGAGGAGGACGCGGAGGTCGTGACGCTCGCACGCGAGGCGGGCGGGTTCCGCGCGCGCGTGCGCCAGGGGGGCGCGACGTGGGACGCGTGGGCGCCCACGGCGATCCTCGCGACGGGCGTCGTCGATCGCAAGCCCGCCCTCCGGCTCTCCCCCTTCGTGCACCGCGCGCTCGTGGGCTACTGCCTCCTGTGCGAAGGATGGTCGCTCGAAGGAAAGCGCGTCGCGGTCGTGGGTCACTCGGCCGACGCGGCGAGCATCGCGCTCGACGTGCGCGCGCAGTTCGGCGGAGACGTCACGCTCCTCACGGATGGCGAGCGGCTTGACGGCGTCCCCGCGGAGGGGCTCCGCATCGAGCGCGCGCGCATCCGGGAGCTTCGCGACGAGGGCGCGCTCGTGATCGCGCTCGACGACGGGCGCGAGCTCGCGTTCGACAAGGCGCTCTTCGGCCTCGGCTGGCACCACGTGAACCACGAGCTCGCGAAAGGCCTCGGCGCGCGCCTCACGCGCGAAGGGCACATCGTGACGACGGAGGACCGCGAGGTCGTGGACGAGGACGGCGCGCCGATCCGCGGGCTCTTCGCCGTGGGCGACGTCCGCGCGGGCCTGTGGAAGCAGATCCCCCTCGCGTGGGCCGATGCGGAGATCGCGGTGATCTCTGCCTACGCGTACCGATTGGCCCCGGTGGGCCCCCCGCCATAGTCGCCCCTCGTCCTCGTCCTCTCCCTCGTCAAGGATGCAGCTCGAACACCGTGACCTCGCCCCACCCGTTGCGGTAGGACTGCACCGCGGTGCCGTGATAGCGATCGATCAGGTCCTTCATGTATTCGCGGTCGAACGCGAGGTTGAGGTAGTCCTCGTACACGACGTACTTCAGTTTCCCTGCCTTCACCTGGCTCTCGACGAAGGTGTGGTCGATGTACCAGTGGTACGACGTCTGCTCGTTGTACCAGTGGAGCGAGAAGCGCCCCAGGAGCGTGCCGTACTGCGCGGCCTCGGGGTCGCGCTCGTGGATGAACGCGGCCGCCTCCTTCGTGCCGGAGCCGAAGTATTTCTCCTGGTCGTTGCCGTAGACGAAGTGGTCGACGGTCTTCGACGCGGCCGCGTACGCGGGCGCCGCGACGAGGACGATCCCCAGCGCGAGCGCGGCCACCGCGACGCCGCGCGTGCCCGCCGGCGCGAGGCGCACGCCGCCCCAGGCGAGGAGCTTGCGGAGGCTGTCGGCGGCGTAGGCGACGAGGATCGCGGCGAGCGGCGCGAAGGGCAGGAGGTAGAATCCTTCCTTCCGATCGCTGTAGAGGAAGAACGCTCCGAGCACGAGCGCGAAGATCGGAATGACCGCGTCTTCGGCGCGGCGCGTCCTCGGGAGCGCGAGGCGCACCAGGACCGCGAGGAGCCCGACGATCGCGATCGCGAACACGAGCGGCATGAGCTCGTGCTGGAAGCTCATCTTCGGGTCCGTGAAGTACCAGGAGGGCGCGCGCTCGACCGCGGCCATCTCCTGGACGACGGCGTGGCTCGTGTCGACGCGGCCGAATTGCCACTGCAGCTTCGTCATGAGGTTCCGCGTGGCGTCCAGGTACGAGAGGAGGCCCAGGTAGAGGCCCGCGCCGATCGCGACGACGCCGGCGCCGATCGCGCCTTGGATCGCGGTCTCCTTGATCTGCGCCTTGTTCTTCTGGACGATCGCAAGGATGAGCCCGAGCCCGAAGACGAGGAGCACGATCGGGCCCGCGAGGACGCCGGGCAGCTTCGAGAGCGCGGCGCAGGCGGTCGCCACGCCGACGCCGACGGCCGCGATGCGGGATCTGTCTTGCATCCATGCGATGCAGAAGTACGCGGTGAGCGTGAGGAAGAAGACGTAGCCCGAGTCGAGCATGGCGCGGCGGCTGAGCTCCACGTGGAAGGGGAGCGCGGCGAGGATCGTCGAGGCTCCCAGCGCCATCATGCGGCCGCCGAGCCTGTGGCCGATCGCGTAGACGACGCCGACGGTCGCCACGCCGAAGAGAATGCTGGGAAGCAGCGCCGCGAAGTCGGTCGCGCCGAAGATCTTCATCGAGATGGCCATCGTATAGAGGATGAGCGGCGGTTGCGACACGAAGGGCACGGCGCCCATGCTCGCGATGTCCGGGTAGGCGAGGTACGTCATGTCGCGGGAGAGATAGCGCGCGACGATCGCGTACTCGGCCTCGTCGCCGTACAGGTGCTCCTGCATGATGCCCGAGACGCGCAGCCAGAGAGCGGCGAGCAGGATCGGGAGGAGCCAGAGGTGCGTGAGGGCGGACCTCTTGAAGCGGGCTGCGTCTACCATGAGCTCGGGCGGCCGTTCGCCAAGGGGTCATTGCCCCTTCTGGTTCATTGGGCGAACTCGGCGGCGAGGACGAAGACGAGGACGAGGACGAAGGCGAGGGGAGGGAGGCAAGGTCGAGGGTCGAGGGATCCGATCCCCGCGCGCGCTCTCGGCCCTCCCCTCGCCGCGTTCGCCCCGGTCCCCGTCCAGGTTCTTAGCGAGGGAGCTCGCCGCGCAGATGGACGACGCGCTGCGGGTAGGGGATCTCGATCCCCGCGGCGTCGAAGCGCCGCTTGATCTCGTGACGGATCTTCGAGGGGACGCGGTTGCGATCGCGCGGATCGTTCAGCGTGACGCGGAGCATCATGTTGCACGCGCTGTCCGTGAACTCCCGAAGCTGGATGCTTGGCTCCCATGGCGCCTCGTTCACGACCTCGGGCTCGTCGCGCGCGACCTCGCGCAGGATCTTCTCGACCGCGCGAAGGTCCGCGTCGTAGGAGACGCCGACGAAGATGTCCACGCGGAAGTTCGAGTCGGGCGCCGAGTAGTTCACGATGCGCTTCGTCGCAAGCTGGTTGTTCGGGACGGTGATCACGTGGTGGTGGTCGTACTCGTAGAGGTCCGTCGTGCGCAGGCCGATCGACTCCACCCGCGCGACCTCGCCCGTCTCGAGGAGGATCACGTCTCCCTCGACGAACGGGCGGTCGAGCATCAGGAAGATGCCGCTGAAGAGGTTCGAGAACGTGTCCTGCGCAGCGAAGGCGATGACGAGGCCGGCGATGCCGGCCCCGGCGAACACGAGCGTCGGGTCCCACCCGAGCGTGCGGAGCGTGAGGATGATGCCTGCCACGTAGACGATCACGAGGCCGACCTTGCGCAGCGCCGGCACGAGCACGTCGTCCACCTTCGTCGCCGTCCGCGGCGCGATCTCGCGCTGGTAGTAGAGGAGTGCAGCTTCGAGCACGCGGTACAGCACGTAGAGGCCGAAGACGGTGATCGCGATCGCGATCAGGAACTTCTCGATGAACGAGACGAAGCCGTTCCTCGGCAAGAGGGCGAAGCTCGACGACAATCCCAGGAGCAGCACGAGGAAGAAGATCGGCTTCGTGAGCTTCCGGACGACGCCGCGCACGGTCTCGCCTTGCGCTCGCGCCATGACGACGCGCGCGAGACCGTTCCAGAGGAAGACCGCGAGCACGGCGACGCCGACCCAGAAGAGCATGCTGAGGGCGAAGGAGCCCCACGTGTTGTCCAGCGGCGGCGGGAGCGGATTCGCGAAGAGCCCGACGATCCGCGGCGCGGCGCTCGAATCGACCTCGACCGTCTGCACGTCGCGCACGACCTGTCCCGTGCGGCCGTGCACAAGGCTGAACGCGACGTCGAAGGTCGCCACACCGCGCGGCGACGACGCCGGGTCGAAGGTCACCGTGACGTTCGTCGCGTTGCGCGGACCCAGGAAGAAGGGGCCCGTGTCGGGCGTCGCGCGCCAGCCCTCGCGCTGCGTGACGCTCACCGTGACGTAGAAGTCGTCCGCCGGGTTCAGGTTGAACAGGTGGAACGTCGCGTTCGCCGGGTCGCCCACGTCCGCGGCGAGCCCTCCGCCGTCGACGCGCTCGAGGAGCACCGGCCGCGCCTCCTGCTGCGCGAGGGCGAGCGGCGCGAGCGTCAGCGCGAGAAGGAGGAGCGGGAGCGCCCGCGGGATGGCCACGCGCCGCCACTTGCGGCGCCCGGGAAGAGGTTTTCTCACGCCGGAAGGGCTATCTCCGAGGGCGCGTCATCGTCGCCCGCCCTCGAAAGCACCCCCGGCCTCGGACCCGTGAAGAGGCCACGCATGACGCGGGCGACAAGGGCTCCCGGCCTAATGGGCCACCGGCGGAGCGGGCCGTGCGGCCCATGCGCTGAAGCTGGTACAACCGGGAGCCGCAGACCCGGCCGCCCCCTCGCAAATGCCAACCGCGGGTCAGGAAATGGAGGCCGCCATGCGAAGTGATGCTCGCAGGCGGACGATGAACCGAACTGTTAGCGAGTGGCGACAGAGGGGAGGCCGACCAAAAGGTAGGTCTGGGGGTTCACCCCCAGAGTTTGCAGGGCAAGAAATCGGGTTCGTCGTCCGCGGCACGATCGCCCGCCTCGTCGTCACGTCCGCCCAGACGCGGCCATGGCCGAGGGGCCTACGATTGCGCAGCATTCAAGCCAGGGCCCCGGCGTCCCCGGGGAGTCTGCGATGGCGACCGTGACCGTGAGCGGCGACGCGATGAGCCCGTCGGACGAGCTCAGCCGCGTCCTGCACGACATCCTGCAGGGGCTCCAAGCCGCGCTCTCGGGCATCCTCGGCTCCGTCCTCGTCGACGACGCAGGGCTTCCCCTGGCCTGGGACCTGAAGGGCGGCGCCGACCCCACGCTCATCGCGACCGCGGGCGCGATGCTCAGCCGCACGAGCGACCGGAGCACCGAGATCCTCGACTTCGGCACGCTGCGCTCCGTGATCCTCACTTCGGACAAGGGGACGATCGGCGTCTTCCGCGTCTCGGCGCGCACCTCGCTCGTCGTCCTCCTTCAGCCCAGCACGAACAACATCCTCGCCACCGTGGAGATCCACAAGGCGATGGACCGCCTCAAGCAGGTGATCGCGCCTGGGTTTTGAGCTTGCACTGCGTCACACGCCGCCCCTCGGGCATCTGCGGATGCCTCGGGGCGCGTCGTGTGACTTCGTGCCCAAAGGGGGGTCTGGGGGGTTCACCCCCCAGAGTTTCCAAACTCGAAGATCGATCCCTTTGGTGCGAAACGATAGGAACCAGTTTGCCAGCAGCCACTTCGTGCCAAGGGGGGAGGCATCCCCCCTTGGATCCCCCCCGCGGGGGGCATTCGCCCCCGGATACCGACGCGCTTGCAGCG
>DATLCC010000062.1:0-5121 GCA_035526585.1 Thermoplasmatota archaeon
TGGCGCTCGGCCTCGAAAAGAGAGGTCATCATGCCGGCCATCATTTCATTGGGTGGGAGGCCGGCCTCGCTGATAACTGACTCGTCACTGCGCCGCGTGACCATGAACGCTCCTTGATTTGAACGTGCGGGCGCAGCGCCAGCGCTATCCCTCCCCCCGCGCCGGTGCGCTCCCCCCGCCGCCCGCGCCCGCCCAAGCCCGCGCCCGCCCAAGCCCGCGCCCGCCCAAGCCCGCGCCCGCCCAAGCCCGCGCCCGCCCAAGCCCGCGCCCGCGCGCGCCCCTCGCCCGAGCCCAAGCCCGAGCCCGAGCCCGAGCCCGAGCCCGGCGAAGCTCGATGCATCCCGCGGCGTACCAGAACCGAATCCACCCACGAGCGGTACACGAGCCCGATGCTCGCCTTGGGCGCCGTCGATGCGGCCCGGCTCGTCAGCCTTGCGACGGGACGCGGCGGGATCCCCGATGGCGCCGAATGGCCCGTCGTCCTCGTTCTCCTGTCGCTCCTCGCCTTCGTCGGCACGCGGATCCTCATGGCCGTAGGCTTGACGATCGTGGAGTCGCTGCTCGTCTGCGCCCTCTCGCCGCTCCTCGTCCTCGTCGACGCGCCGCTGGGCCAGCTCTCGAGCCGCATGAGCCTCGCGGCGAACCTCGCAGGCTGCCTGATCCCCGCCGCGGTCGCCGTGAAGGTGCTCCTTGAGCGGCGCGTGCCATGGGCCGAAGGCGCGCTCCTCCTGGGCACGGGCGTCATCGTCGCGTACTTCTCGAGCCACGTCGAGCCGGACCGCGGCGTGCTGCTGCAGTACCGCGTGCCGGCCGTCGTCCTGGGCGTGCTCGCCGCGGGGCTCCTCTATCGCACGCCGGATCGCTCCGGCGCGGCCGCGTTCATGGCGGGCGCGCTGGGCGTCGTCTTCGGCGCCGACGTCATGCACCTCTCCGAGCTCGCCTCGGGCGCCGGCCACGGGCGCGTCGTCCTGGGCGGCGCGGGTCTCCTCGATGGGATCCTCCTCGTCGCGATCCTCGCGGCCGCGATCGGCGAGCTCCTCGCCCTCGTGCTGCGCGCGCTCGTCAAGGTGCGCGTCCCGAGCGAGCCCACGGTGTGAGCGCTCAGCCTCGCAGCGACGGGATCAGCACGAGCACCCACAGCCCGAGCGCCACGATCGCGAGCATGAGCCCGATGCGCGAGGCGCGGTGCGCCTTCCGCTCGGCGGGCGCTCGTGCATGGATCAGGATGCTGAGGACCGCGAAGAGCGGCGTCACGAAGAGCACGGCGGGCGTGTACCGGCGCGCGGCGGCCGTGTCGCCGCCCGTGAAGAGGAGCACGAGGACGAACGCGAGGAGGATCGGCACGTTCGCGAGAAGGGCGAGCGCGAGGACCTTGCCGGGCGTCGTGTCCTCGCGCAGGGGCGTGCGCCTACCCCGCGGCATGCTTTCCCTTGCGCTTGGGATCGTGCGCCTCGTCGCGGCAGTGCGTGCAGATCTCCAGCTCGCAGCGCGCGCAGGTGGTGAAGCACTTGGGGCACGTCGGGTACTGGCAGTCGTCGCAGTAGTCGACATGGTCCGGGCACATCGCGCGCACCTGGCAGGTCTCGCAGACCTCCAGGCAGCGGCGGCACCCGGTCTTCTTGCACGTCTCGCATTCGAGGACGCAGCGCGGGCACACGGTGTCGTTGTCGATGCCGCACGTCTTCGTGCACTCGCTGCACGTGCGATCGTGGCAGCTGCGGCACTTCGCGAGCTTCCCGTACGGCTCCTCCTTCCCGCAGTTCTCGCAGCGGTAGTGGATGTCCTCGAGCCGCAGCGGCTCGCCGCCCGTGCTGCGGCCGCAATTCGCGCAGAAGCGCCACGTGGCCTGGGTCTCGACGCCGCAGCCTGCGCAGTGCGCCATGATAGGCCGCGTTACTCTTGTCTGGTTCAAAAAGGTTCGGGGTCTCGCCAGATGGGTCCGCCTGGACCAGAGAGGGTCGTTCGGAGCCCGGAGCCCGCGGAGACCCTCGGGGCGAAATTTTTCTGATGAAAAATTTCGCGATGCCCGACAAAGCGAGGATGTGGGTGACGGGGGGATCCCATCTCTCCTGGGGCATCCTATCCGGTCCCTGTTGATGCGCGCCACGACATGCGACCGCACATTGGTCGCTCTAGCCGAGGAATGTCCTGTTCCCTGCTTGAGCGCGACGCCGCGACGCAGCGAGGTTCGTTGGATGCGGGCCGGGGAGAAGAGACAACCCCGTCACTCCCATCCTTGCTCCTGGGGGGCCCGAAATTTTTCCGGAGAAAAATTTCGGCCCGAAGGTCCCCGCCCTTCGGGCGCTCACCGACCTTCTTTACACTCGCAAAGAAAGAAAGAAAGAAAGAATGGCTTAGGGCGTCTCTCTCTCATTCTTTCGGCCGCCGCACCTGGTCGTCCCACCGCACCCAGCGGCGCGGGTCGATGACGATCTCGCCAGGCTCCTCCTCCTCGTGGATGCGCTTCTCGACGCCGACGAGGTCGCTCCTCGTGAGGAAGCCCACGAGCTTTCTCGCGTCGTTCTCGTCCACGACGGGAAGGTGCCCCATGTCCATGCGGACCATCTCGGTGAGCGCCTCGTGCGCGGTCACGCTCGCGGTGACGGTCACGGGATCGGGCGTCATGAAATCCTTCACGGGGCGCTCCAGGTCGCCCTCCTTCACCTTGCGCCGCATGTCGGTCGCGGTGATGATGCCGACGAGCCGATCGTCCGCGTCGCGCACGGGATACCCCTGGTGGCCCGTCGCGAAGCGCTTCTCCACGACGGTGCGGACGGGCTCCTCGGCGCGCACCGTGTCGACGTCCTTCGCCATGATCTCGCCGACGCTCACGACGTCCAGGATGTTCACGCTCGCGTCCGTCTCGATCGCGGCCCGCGCGCTCCCGAGGCGGTAGAACGCGCCCTCGCCGTAGGCCTTCGACATCGCGTCCGCGATCACGATCGCGAGCATCGCGGGGATGACGATGCTGAAGGTGTGCGTCATCTCGTAGAGCATGATGACCGCGGTGAGCGACGCGCGCGTGACGCTCGCGTACACCGCCGCCATGCCGACGAGCGCGTACGCGCCGGCGCCGCCGGTCTGCCCCGGGAAAAGCGTCGCGGCGACCGCGCCGAAGACGCCGCCCAGCGCGCTCCCGAGGAAGAGCGACGGCGAGAAGGCGCCGCTCGCGCCGCCCGAGCCCCGCGTGATCGCGAACGCGAGGAGCTTCGCGAGGAGGATGATCGCGAGGTTCACGGCGATGAAGTTGCCATGGAGCGCGTCGTTCACCGTCTCGTAGCCGACGCCGAACGCCTGGGGGACGAGGAAGCCGACGACGCCCACGAGGAGGCCGCCCAGGATCGGGCGGATCCACACGGGGCCCGGGAACCTGGCGAAGATGCGATCGCTCACCTTGAGGGAGCGGAGCACGGCGATCGCGAGCCCTCCCGCGATGATGCCGAGCGCGAGGTAGAGCCACAGCTCGCGGCCTTGGACAAGCTCGTAGGCGGGGATCGGGAACGCGGGCTCGCTCCCAAGAAGCGAGGTCGCGACGAGCGTGCCCATCGCGCTCGCGACGGTGAGTGGCACGAACGCGCGCGTCGTCCACTCGAGGAGGATCACCTCCATCGCGAACACGACGCCCGCGATCGGCGTGTTGAAGGTGCCCCCGATCGCCGCCGCGCCGCCCGCCGCGAGGAGGATCTTCCGGTGGCGCACGCTCTGGCCGAGGATGATGCTCGCGAGCATGCCCAGCGACGCGCCCAGCTGCACCATCGCGCCCTCCCGGCCGGCGGATCCGCCCGAGCCCACGCTCACGACCGTCGCGGCCGCGTGGCCGACGAGCTTGCGGCGGCTCACGCGCCCGCGCCTCGTGGCGACGCTGCGGATCACTTCGGTCGCGCCGCGGATGCGATCGTCCTGGCTCACGAGGCGCACGATGACCCATGCGATCGCCGCGCCCACCGCGGGCACGAGGATCACCAGGTAGCCGAGCGTGTTCTCGCGCGGCGTCAGGAACTCGACCTCCACGCGCTGCCGGAAGGCGATCCCCGTCACGAAGGCGATCGCGATGCGCACGCCCACCGCGATGAGCCCGGTGAGCGCCCCGATCACGGCCGCGAGGAGCGACGTCTCGACGAGGTCGCGCATGTACGCATTGCCGCTCGTGGGCGGCAGCGCGAGACGCGCGGTGCGGGACATCGACATCGGGACCCGGCGTTGGAGCCTTAAAGCGATGTCCTCTGCTTCGCCGGGCGCGGGCGTGGGCGAGGGCGCTGGGGCGGGCCGCGGCGCGGGGCTCGGGCGGACCGCTCCCAAGGACCGATCCCCGCCCCGCGCCCGCTTCCGAGCCCGCGCCCGAGAAGTTGAAGAGGAATGCCCCATGTCGCCGCCGCATGCAGCAGGAAGGGCATTCGTCGGAGTTCGAAACGGTGGACCCCGCCCCTCTCGCGCCGGAGACGGACGTGCCGAGCCTCGAGCGGCGCCTCTTCGACACGAAGCGCACGATGTTCGAGCGCTACCGCGCACTCTTCAGCCTGCGCCACGTGGGCGGCGACGAGGCGATCCGCGTGATCGCGCGCGCGATGGTCGAGCCCGAAAGCGCGCTCATCCGCCACGAGGCCGCGTATGTCCTCGGCCAGATGCAGGGCAATGCGGCGATCCCGTACCTCGAGAAGCAGCTCCTGCACGATCCGAGCCCCATGGTGCGCCACGAGGCCGCCGAGGCGCTCGGGAACATGTGGGATGCGCTCGACAAGGTGATCCCGATCCTCGAGCGGGCCAAGGTGCACGACAAGGCGCAGGAAGTACGGGAAAGCTGCGAGGTCGCGCTCGACAACCTGGCCTACCTGCGGGACCCTACGCAGTTCGATTGAGAACTCACTTCTCACGCAACGGAACAACGCGAACCCGCGAACCCGAACGCGGTGTTCGCGGGTCCGCGTTGTTTCGCGATCCCTGCTACGCTCTCGCGAGACATGACTAACCCGTAGCAGCCTTTCGAATGGCCATGCGAGGATATGCAGCGTCGCTGCTGGCCGCTTGTCTCCTCCTTCCCATCGTGGCAGCGGCGCCCCTCGTGCAGCAAGGGACGACGCCGCCGCTTGGAGCACCCGCGGTGCCGCAGCTCTATTGCGAGAT